>CAZNXQ010000006.1:3101-40689 GCA_964576895.1 uncultured Desulfovibrio sp. | reverse complement strand
GCAACCGCGTCCGCGCGCGGCCAGGGCGGAGACTCATGCAACGACTTCTCTGGATAGGCAGCCCGTTTTTCTGCTCATCGCTCAAGGAGTGCGGCTGGCAGGATGTGGCCTTCCACAATTTTGAGGAACCCCGCGTCTATGGCTGGGGCGACCTCGTGCGTCTGGCGGGCTTCGTGCCGGATGTGCTCGTGGTGGCGGACAAGAGCCGGCCGCCCTTCGTGCTCGGGGTGGAGGAGTTTCCCTGCCTCACCGTCTTTTACGGCGTCGATTCGCATATCCATGCCTGGGAGTCCATGTACGCCCAGGCCTTTGACGCCTGTCTCGTCTCGCTCGGGGATCATGTGGAGCGCTTCTCGGGCCCGTTCCTTGCGGCGGACAGGGTCTGGTGGTCGCCGCCCTTTGCCCGTGACGAAGACGGGCCCCGGCCGGACCTGCCCAAGCGCTGGGACTGCCTTTTTGTCGGCACGGTCAATGCCGCGGGCATGCCGCGCCGCGCCGCCTTTCTGCGGGATCTGGGCGGCCGCCTCCCCGGCCTGCATGTCACGCGCGGCAATTACCGGGAGCTTTTTCCCCAGGGGCGCGTCCTGCTCAACCAGTGCGAGCACGGCGACCTGAATTTTCGCGTCTTCGAGGGCATGGGCTGCGGCGGCTGCATGGTGACGCCGCGCGTGGGGCATGGGTTCGGCAAACTGTTTGTGGACGGCGAACATCTGGTGGGCTATGCGCCGGATGACGCGGGGGATGCCCACTACCGCATCAGTTTCCTGCTGGAGCATCCCGATCTCATCACCTATATCGGCGAAACGGCGCTGGCCGAGGTCAATGCCAAGCATCGCGCGCGGCACCGGGCGCAGGCGCTCACCGATCATTTGTGCGATATCTGGATGCAGGGCGCGGAGGCGCTTGTGGCGGCGCGACGGGAACGGGCGGCGGCCGTGCGCCGCAACTGCCTGAGCGTGCCCTATCTGCTCTGGGCGCGCGAGGTGCCGCAGCCGGAACTGAAGGCCGCCTATCTGGACGCGGCGCAGGGAAGGTTCGGCGTCGGCAGGGGCGTTTCCCCAGCCGGGGCATGAGAGGGCGTCAGGACGGGACCCGCCGCTGCCGGAAACCGTCACCGCGGCGGCCGTCCACGCGGCCGGTGCGGCATGGCGGAAGGCTACATGCCCTGACGCCGGTCGGCGCCGGACGCGGGCTCCCCGGCGGGGTCGAAATGGAGTTCCAGCGCGGGATCATGCCCCGGCCGCGCATCGGTGGGGGCGTGTGCCGCCCCCGGTTCCTCAAAACTCAGCCGGAGGAGAGGGTCCCGGCCGGAGGCCTCCGCCGGCGCGGCGGCGAGGGGCGGATACGGGGACGCGGTTTCCTGCGCCGCCTCCTGCCGGGCGGGGTCGTGCGCGCGGCGCGTCTGCTCCGGGTCCAGCGTCACGGCGGCCAGGTATTCCAGCCGGGATTCCAGCGCGCGCAACAGGACGCGCAACTGGGCGTGTTCGTCACGCAGCAGCTGCCAGGCGTGTTCCTGCCGTTTGAGCAGATAGAAAAGCGCCGCCAGGATGCCGAAAAAACAGAAAAACATGAAGAGCAGGGCGGAGAACATACGCAACCTCGCTTGCGCCGGCCATGCGCCGGAACGTGGCTCCGCTTATATACGCTTGGCCCGGCAGGGGCAAGGAGGAAGTATGGCCCGTCTCGCACCGCGCCTTGTCATGGCCGATGCCGAAGGAAATGTGGTGGACGCGCCGGGCTTGCTCATGGTCTGCCGCCGTGGCGGCCAATGGGGCCTGCCGCGGCCGGACGAGCTTATGCCCCTCCCGGATGAGAGCGAGCTTTTTCTGCTCCCCGGCAGGAGGGCCGTGGGGCTCGATCCGGAAAGCGGCGTCATGGAGGCGGTCGAGGGCCTCGCCGTGGCCGCCTTTGCGGCGCCCGCCCATACGCTCTCCGCGCATCCGGCCTATGTCGCCGGGGCGGAGGCGCCGCTCCTGCCGCTCTTCGCCTACGGCGCGGTGGGCTTCGCCCGGGGGCGTTTCTGGATCTGCGCCCGCAGGGTGGACGAAGACCCGCGCCAGCAGTTCCGCGGGATCCCGCCCGCGCGCATCGAGCGCCAGGCCGAGGCCCTCCTGCGGGACCATCCGGGCAACAGGCTCATCCGGCACATCATCGAAAACTGCGTGCGCCGCTACTCCTGCCCGGCGGCGCGGAATTTCGCCCTGGGGCGCTTCGAGGCCCCGCTGCCGAGCTCGCGTGCCTGCAACGCCCGCTGCCGGGGCTGCATTTCCGCCAAAGACGCGGATTCCCCGGTGGCGGTGACGCCCCAGTGCCGCCTGGCCTTCACCCCCTCGCCGGAAGAACTGGCGGAGGTCATGCGCGTGCACGCGCGCCGCGAGACCGCGACGCCCATCTATTCGTTCGGCCAGGGCTGCGAGGGGGACCCGCTGCTCAATGCGGAGCTGCTGGCGGAAAGCGTGCGCCGCTTTCGCGGTTCGCCGGACCCGGCCGCCTGGAACGGGCACGGCACGGTCAACTGCAACACCAACGCCTCGCGCCCGGAGGCGGTGGCGCTTCTGGCCGAGGCCGGGCTCACGAGCCTGCGCGTCAGCCTGAACAGCGCCCTGCCCGACCGCTATGCCCGCTATTATCGCCCTGTGGACTATGATTTCGGTGATGTGGCGGCGTCCATCCGCGTGGCGCGCCGGCACGGCGTCTATGTGTCCCTCAATCTGCTCTATTTTCCCGGCATCACGGATACCGAGGCGGAACTGGAGGCCCTCGCCCGGCTGGTGGGCGAAAACGGCGTGAGCATGATCCAGTGGCGCAACCTCAATATCGATCCTGAATGGTACTGGCGGCTCATGACGGGCGTTTCGGAAGGCGCGGCCCCCAATGCCGGGGCTGGGGACGGGCGCGGCATTTTCCCCGCCAGTGCGGAAGGCGAGGCCTCCATGGGGCTCGCATCGTTCATGAAGCGGCTGCGCAGGCTGTGCCCGTGGCTGCGCTATGGCTATTTCAACCCCTGGCTGGGGGACAGGGCGGAACTGACCGCGCCCCTGCCGGGCGAATGGCGCATGCCCGCGCCGGGCGTGCACACGGCGCGCTGATCTGCGCGGTCATTCCGCGGCCGCAGCCCCGATCTTCTTCAGCTTCACATACAGCCCCGACCGCGAAATGCCGAGCATGGCCGCGGCCTTGGTCCTGTTGCCTCCGCAGGCGGCGATGGCCTTGTGGATGGCCTCCGCCTCGGCGTCCCGCGTGGCGGAATGGAGCAGGGGCGAGTGGATGAACCGCTTGGCCTCGCGCAGACAGTCCGCCGGCAGGTCCTCCACCTCTATGCGGCCGTTCCTGCACAGGCTGGCCGCGTGGCCGATGGCATTGCGCAACTCGCGCACGTTGCCCGGCCAGGAATACGTTTCCAGGGCCTGCATGGCCTCCGGCGAGCACTCCAGGGAACCCCGGCCCATATGCTCCAGAAAGGAACGCGTCAATGCGGGGATGTCCTCCTGCCGTTCCGCCAGGGGCGGCAGGTGGAGCTTCATGGAATTGATGCGGTAATACAGATCCTCCCGGAACGTGCCCGTCTCGATCATGTGCTCGAGATCGCGGTTTGTGGCCGCGATCAGCCGAAAATCCACCGGCCTGGGCTTGGTGCTCCCCAGGGGGACCACGCTCTTTTCCTCCAGGACGCGGAGAAACTTTGCCTGGGCCGGCAACGGCAGGTCCCCCACCTCATCCAGAAACAGGGTGCCGTTGTCGGCCGCCTCGATCTTGCCGGGGCTGCCGTCCTTGCGCGCGCCGGAGAACGCGCCGGCAACATAGCCGAACACTTCGGATTCAAAAAGATCCTTGGGGATGGCGGCGCAATTTATGCTCACAAAGGGGCCGCCGCTGCGCGGAGACGCGGCGTGGATGGCGCCGGCGGCAAGCTCCTTGCCGCTTCCGGTATCGCCAAGGAGCAGGATCGCCGCGTCCGAGGGGGCATAGCGCAGCAAGAGTTCCTTCATTTCGCGGATGGGACGGCTTTCACCAATGATGGAATCGATGGTGTACGGGGAGCTCAGCACGCTCTTGATCCGTCTGTGACAGTAGTTGATCTCCTTATCCAGTTCCCTCACGGACTGGAGCAGTTCTTTCACCTGATCGCTGGTGTCGAACAGGGTCATGCTGAGGGCGCCCATCAGTTCCCCGTCGTCATCGAAGAGCGGCACGCGATTCACCAGCAGGGTGGCGCCGTTGGGAAAACGGCGTATCTGCCTGAGCTCCGCCTTGCCCGTGCGCAGCACCCCGACAATGCGCGACGTGGGGATGAGCTTGAGGATCGGCCGCCCCACGGCATCTTCCGGGCGCATGCCCAGATAGTTGGCATAGGCCCTGTTCATGAACTGAACAATGCCCTCCCTGTCGCAGATGAAGGCGCCGGTGGGCAGGTCGTTCATGGCTGTCAGGATCAGTTTTTCCTGAATACTGTTGTTTCGCATGGCAGTTCCCGCGGTTTTTCCGGCGGGGCGTGACAGCCCCGGCCCGACGCGTCCGCATTTCGGCAACCTACAGGAAAAAATCCCCGTTTGCACGGAAAGGTTTTGGACATGGTTTCACAAAACCTGTCTTTGCTGTTCATTATTTTAGACAATCGTGGACGATTGTGCAAGTAAGTGGACACTGGACAGCGGGAGCCTGAAAAATTTTGTTTTTTATTTATCAAATTTTTTCAATTGATTATATAAATTTTTTGCCAATGTGTCCAAAAAGGTAGGCTATTTGCAATAAGTATCACAAGCCGTGCGCGCCCGCACGGAAGTGGGGGAACCATGACAGAATTTCTTCAGCATCTGCCACAGGCATTGTCCTTGACCAACCTTCTGGTCCTGCTGATAAGTTCGGCGGGCGGTCTGTTTTTCGGCGCCATGCCAGGCCTTTCGCCAACTATGGCGGTGGCGCTCATGGTGCCGTTCACCTTTTACATGACGCCGGACGCCTCCCTGATCATGCTGGGCGCTGTGTACACCAGCGCCGTGGCGGGCGGGTGCATCTCCGCGATCCTGCTGAGCATCCCCGGGGCGCCGGCCTCCATCGCCACCCTGCTGGACGGCCCGGCCATGGCGAAGAAGGGCAGGGCCGAGGAAGCCCTGTACACGTCCTTCGTCTCTTCCTGGATCGGCGGCATTTTCGGCGTCCTGGTGCTCATCTGCTGCGCGCCGCCCCTGGCGCGCTTCGCCATGCGCTTCGGGCCGTCCGAATTGTTCTGGACGGCCATTTTCGGCATCACGGTCATCACCGGGCTGTCATCGGGGGCGTTGCTCAAGGGCCTGTTCGCGGGCGCGCTGGGCATGCTGCTCTCCACCGTGGGCTACAGCCAGATAACGGGCGATCCCCGCTTTGTGTTCCATACGGACCTCTCCAGCGGCGTGGCCATCGTGCCGGCGCTCATCGGGTTCTTCGCCGTGCCGCAGGTCATCGACCTCATGCGGGACGCGCACGTCAAGCTGGTGAAGCTGGACGTGACGGCCCGGGCCGGGGCGCTCTGGCGGATCATCAAACTCCATGCGCGCATGGCGCGGACCTGGCTCCTGGGCAGCGTGTTCGGCACCATCATCGGCATCATTCCCGGCGCGGGCGGCCAGATCGCGGGGCTCATGGTCTACGATCAGGTCAAGAAGATGGACAAGGATCCCGACCGATTCGGCACCGGCGACCCCGAAGGCGTGTGCGCCTCCGAATCCGCCAACAACGCCACGGTGGGGCCGGCGCTCATCCCCCTGCTGACGCTGAGCATCCCCGGCTCGCCGACGGCCGCGGTGCTGCTGGGCGGCCTGCTCATCCACGGCCTTTTCCCGGGGCCGGATCTGTTCACCAAGCACGCCGACGTCACCTACACGTTCCTCGGCGGCCTGTTCCTGGCGCAATTCGCCATGCTGGGCATGGGGCTGCTGGCGTCCCGCTATTCCCACTATGTGGCCAATGTGCCCAACCACATCATGTTCGCGGCCGTGGTCATCCTCTGCGTCTTCGGCTCCTACTGCGTTTCGAGCAATTTCGCGGACGTGGTCATCATGTTCTGCCTCGGGCTCGCCATGTTCGTGCTGGGCAAGCTGGGATTTCCCAGCGCGCCTATGGTCCTGGGCCTGATCCTCGGCCCCATCGCCGAGGAAAACTACCTGCGCGGCAAGATCATCGCGGAAACGGACATGGGCATGTTCCAGTATTTCTGCACCGGCTGGCTCAACCTCACGCTCATCGGCCTGTGCGTGTTCAGCATCGTCTGGGGCATCGTGGGCGAACTTCGCTATGAGCGCCGGCAAAAGGGCGCCGCGGCCGCCGGCAACTGACGACCCCCGTAACGACAGCACCGGGAGAGGCTATGTTTCTGTTGCAAAAAGACGTTCTCAGCGCGGTGTGCATGACCGTCCTGACCATCATGTTCGCCACCGGCCTTGGCGAACTGTACGGCGAGGCGCGCACCATCCCGCAAATGCTTGTCATCGTCATGGCGGTCATCAACGTCCTCCAGTATCTCCAGGCCTTCCGGCGCAGGAAGCTGGGCGCGAGCGTCCTGCCCCTGCTGCGGGGCTACCCCTTCGCCCTGGTGGGCAAGCTGCTGCTCCTGACCGTCATCTATATCGTCACGCTTCTGTGGCTGGGCTTCTATATCGGCTCGTTCCTGTTCCTCTTTCTGGGGGCATTGATGGCCGACCCGGAGCGCGCCACGCGCAACCGGGTCCTCATCCTGTTCCTCGGCTGCGGGCTCTTTGTCTTCGGCCTTTACGCCCTGTTCACCCTGGGGCTGGGCGTGGTCATTCCCCTGGGGAGCATCTGGGGGTGATCGTTCGCGTTTCAAGTGTCCTGGAATGCACTTCTTTGTCCTAAGGAGGACCCCATGCGCAAAATTTTCGCCTTCGCCTGCCTGATGTGTCTTGCCCTGTGGCCCGCGAGCGGCCGGTCGGCCGATGCGGCCGCCAGCTATCCCAACGGTCCGGTCAACCTGGTGGTGGTCTATACGCCGGGCGGCGCCACGGACCTTCAGGCGCGGCTTTCGTGCCTGACCGCACAGGACAAGAAATACTTCGGCGAGCCCTTCGTCATCCTGAACAAACCCGGCGCCGGCGGCATGACCGGCTGGAACTGGGTGATGGAACGCGGCAGCCGCGATGGCCAGACCATCACGGCCTACAACATGCCGCACTTCATCTCGCAGTCCATCATGTACCCCACGGCCAAGTTCAACATCGACAGCTTCGAGCCGCTCGGCAACTGGGGCGCGGACCCGGCCGTTCTGGTGGTGGCCAAGGACAGCCCGCTGCAGAGCGTCGATGATCTCGTGAAGTACGCCAAGGAAAACCCCGGCAAGCTGACCGTCAACGGCGCCGGGCTGTATGTGGGCCATCATATCGCCACTCTCCAGCTGGAGAAGGATGCCGGCATCAAGACCACCTATGTGCCCGAAAAGGGCGGTACGGACGCCATGCAAAACGTGCTCAGCGGCAAGGTCATGGCCGGGTTCAACAACCTCTCCGACGCCGGCCGCGCCCAGGACAGGCTGAAGATCCTGGCCATCGCGGACGTCAAGCGCCACGAATTCCTGCCGGACGTGCCCACCTTCCAGGAACTGGGCTACAAGGGCGTGGATGACACCAGCGTCAACTTCCGGGGCTATGCCATGCCCAAGGGCGTGGACCCCGCCATCGTGGAAAAGGCCGCCAAGATCGTCCCGGCCATGTTCCAGGACCCGGAAGTGGTCAAGCGCATGCGTGACAGTTACAGCCCCATGCTCGTGCTGGACCGCGACCAGGTGCGCCAGATGTTCAAGGACAAGCAGAAGAGCCTGGAAGTCATCCTGAAGGATCTCAAGCAAACAAAGTAGCGGCAGTGGGGGAACGCCGGCCGCGCCGACGGGCGGCGTTCCCCTTTTTCGCAGCCCGCGGGGGGCCGGCTTTTCGGCCTGTGGGCTCTGTTACGGCCAAAACCCAACCCATGCCACGGAGGAGAGCGCATGAAAACGGTAAAGGAACAGGTGGAACTGGCAAGGAAGGCCCAGAAAGCTGTGGCCAACTACACGCAGGAGCAGATCGACGAAGTGTGTCTGGCCGTGGGTTGGGAAATGT
Source organism: uncultured Desulfovibrio sp. (assembly GCA_964576895.1). Taxonomy (GTDB): domain Bacteria; phylum Desulfobacterota; class Desulfovibrionia; order Desulfovibrionales; family Desulfovibrionaceae; genus Desulfovibrio. Next base: position 32,605 of record CAZNXQ010000006.1, on the reverse strand, counting down.
ACAAGGATGACAACATCGCCAAGCTTGCGGAAATGGCGGTGGAAGAGACCGGCTTCGGCAATGTGCAGAGCAAGATCACCAAGCACAAGCGCAAGGTGGGCGGCGTGATGCACGACATCCGCGGCGCGGTCAGCGTCGGCCTCATGGAGCGCGACGAAGCGAACGGCATTTCCAAATACGCCAAGCCGGTGGGCGTTGTCTGCGCCATTCTTCCCGCCACGAACCCCACCGCCACCTGCGGCGGCAAGGCGGCGTTCATCCTCAAGGGGCGCAACGCGGTCATCTTCAAGGCCAGCTCCCGCGCGCTCAAGTGCACGGCCGAGGCCGTGCGGATGATGCGCGAAGGCCTGAAGAAGATCGGGGCGCCCGTGGATCTCATCCAGATCCTCGAGGACGGCAGCCGGGAGGGCATCGGCGAACTCATGCGCCTCTCCGACCTCGTCGTCGCCACCGGCAGCGGCGCGGTCGTGCGGGCCGCCTACTCCAGCGGCACGCCGGCCTACGGCGTGGGACAGGGCAATGCCGTGGCCATCGTCGCCGAAGACGCCGATGTGCCGCGGGCGGCGACCATGATCTGCCAGAGCAAGGTCTTTGACAATGCCACCTCCTGCTCGTCGGAAAATGCCGTCATCGGCGTGGAGGCCGTGTACGACGAACTGATGCGCGCTCTTGTGGCGAACAAGTGCCATCTCGTCGAGGGAGAGGACAGGGACAAGCTCGAGCACCACATGTGGAAGGTCAATGCCAAGGGCAAGCTCGCCCTGAACCCCGACATCATCGCCAAATCCGCGCAGGTGATCGCCGACGGGGCCGGGATCTCCATCCCGGAGGGCACGGAGATACTCCTCGTGGAAGGGCGCGAACCCATCAGCGGGGACAAGTTCCACGACGAAAAGATCTCCCCGGTGCTCACCGTGTACAGGGTCAGGGATTTCAAGGACGCCTACAGGCTGCTCACCGAGTTGACCGACGTGGTCGGCCCCGGCCATTCGTGCGGCATCCACACCAAGAATCGCGCCTATATCGAGTATCTGGGCGAAAACATGAAGTCCTCGCGCATCACGGTCAACCAGCCCATGAGCGCGGGCAACGGCGGCCACCCGTACAACCGCATGCCGTCCACCGCCACCCTCGGGTGCGGCACCTGGGGCGGCAACATCACCACGGAAAATGTCTGCATGAAGCATTTCATCAATGTCACCTGGGTGAACGAGCCTGTGGAACCCTGGAGCTTCACGGACGAGGAAATGTGGGGAGAATTCTGGAAAAAGCACGGCAAATAGCTTCCATGCCGCTGACATGGGAAAACGGGGTTTTCTTGCATCCAAGGAGTGAACATGAACCTTTTTGAATATCAGGCCAAGGAAGCATTCAGGGAATTCGGCATGGCCACGCCGGACGGCATCCTGGTGAAGTCGCCGACAGAGCTGGACGCCGCGTTGGCAAAAACGGGGCTGCCCTGCGTCCTCAAGTCCCAGGTGCTCAAGGGCGGCCGCGGCAAGGCCGGCCTCATCCGAATCGTGAAAGACGCGGCGCAGGCCCGGCGCGAAGCGGATGAACTTTTCAATTCTTCCCACAATGTGCGCATGCTTCTTGTGGAGCCGGTGGTCGACATCGCGCGGGAGCTCTATCTTTCCGTCACCGTTGATCCCGTTTCCGCCACGGCCATGCTCATCGGCTGCTCCGAGGGCGGCGTGGACATCGAGACCCTGGCGCGTGAAAAGCCGGAAAAAATCGTGAAAGTCCACGTGGATATGGAGGCCGGCCTGGGCAGCTTCCACATCAACAATCTTGTGTACGGCATGGGGCTTTCCGGGGACGAGGCCAAGCAGGTGGGCAAAGTGGCCCGCGCCCTGTACGGCGTCTTCATGGACCGCGACGCCTCGCTCGCCGAAATCAATCCCCTTTTCATCACCAAGGACGGCAACGCCATTGCCGGCGACGGCAAACTCATCATCGACGACAATTCGCTGGGCCGGCAGACGCGCTATCCGCTCAGCCGCGAATACTTCGATTCGGATGTGGAGTACGAAGCCGCCACGGACGGCATCCCCTACCTGCGCTTTGACGGCGACATCGCGTTGCTGTGCGCCGGTTCCGGCCTGACCACCGCCGTTTTCGACCTGATCCACGACGCGGGCGGCAGCGTCGCCACCTATGTGGATTTTGGCGGCCCCAACTACACGCGGGCCGTGCGGGCCATGGAATTGTGCCTGGAAACGCCGAGCAAGGTCATCCTGGTGGTCACGTTCGGCACCATCGCCCGCGCCGATGTGATGGCGGAAGGCATTGTGGAGGCCATGCGCAAACTGCGTCCCGGCGTGCCCATTGTGCTGCGCATCCGGGGCACCAACGAGGCCGAGGCCTTCTCCATCCTCAAGGAAGCCGGCCTGGAAAATCTGTCCGACACGGAAGAAGCGGTCCGCAAAGCCGTCGAACTCGCGGCCGGGAGGGAATGATGAGCGTTTTTGTCAACAAGGAAAGCAGGGTAGAGGTCCAGGGCGTTACCGGCAAGGAAGGCTCCTTCTGGACACGGCACATGAAGGAGATGGGGACCAACGTCGTGTTCGGCGTCACCCCCGGCAAGGAAGGGCAGGAGGTGGACGGCATCCCGGTGTTCAATACCGTTCGGCGCGGCATGGCGCATGCGCCCGCGGATGTCTCCATGCTCTTTGTGCCGCCCCGGTTCGCCAAGGATGCCGTCTTTGAGGCCCTGGACGCGGGCATCCGCAAGATCTGCGTGACCGCCGACGGCATCCCGCTGCACGAGACGGTGGAGATCCGCAAGGCCGCGCTTTCGTGCGGCGCCATGGTGGTGGGCGGCAATACCACGGGCATGATCTCCATCGGCGAAGCCCTGCTGGGCATCATCCCGTACTGGATCGAGAGCGTGTACAAAAAGGGCCATGTGGGCGTCATGACCCGCAGCGGCTCGCTGACCAACGAGGTGACTGCCGAGATCATCAAGGCCGGTCTCGGCGTGACCACCCTCATCGGCGTCGGCGGCGACCCCGTGCCGGGGACGCGCTTTGTCGAGCTTCTTCCTCTCTATGAGGCGGACAAGGACACGCACGCGCTTGTCATGATCGGCGAGCTCGGCGGCAGCATGGAAGAAGAGGTGGCCGAGGCCGTGCGCGCGGGCGTTTTCACCAAACCCCTGGTGGCCTTTATCGGCGGCAGGACCGCGCCCGAAGGCAAGCGCATGGGCCATGCGGGCGCCATCGTCAGCGGCGGCCACGGCAGCGTGGCCGGCAAGACCGCGGCCCTGCGCTCGGCAGGTGCGCTCGTGGCCGCCCGTCCGAGCCAGGTCGGCCCCCTGCTCAGGGAAGCTATGGGACTGGGGAACGCATGATCGCCTCGCCCTTCCGCGCGCGGGCATCCGCCAGCGGTTGACGGGCCGCGTCGGCGCCGGGGGCTCCCGGCGCCGATGCGGCGATTTTTTTCGGGGCACTATCCTCCTACTTTAAGGGGAAACGACTATGACGTTGAGCACAAAAAATCTGCGCACAGAGGCCAACCTCATTTCCCGTCTTGACCGGATGCCCATGAACAAGGCCGTGATGTGGCTCGTCATCCTCCTCTCCTGGTGCTGGGTGATGGAGGCCTTCGACATCGGCATGATCGGTCAGGTCGTGCTGGTGCTGAAGAACCTCTGGCAACTGGACGCGAGCAATATAGGCATTCTGGGCGCGTGTTCCACCGTCGGCGTTGTCATCGGCACCGCGTGCGCCGGCTTCCTGACCGACCGCTTCGGCCGCAAGAGGATACTGCTTTGGGGCGTCTTCATCTTCACGTTTTTCACCCTCATCGGCAGCCTGGTCGCCAATCTCTGGTGGATCGTCAGCATGCGTTTCATCGCCGGCCTGGGCGCGGGCGCGGTTTTTCCGTTGCCGTATCTGATGATCTCCGAAATAGCTCCCGCCAAACATCGCGGCAACCTCGTCTGCATCTGCAACGCCATCCTCACGGCGGCGTACGTGCTCCCCACCCTGTGCGGTTCATGGGCCATCAACAATTTTCCGCTTTCCACGGCCTGGCGCGTCCCGTTCATCGTCGGCGGCATCCCGATCATCAGCATCTGGCTTTTCTGGCGCTATCTTCCGGAATCTCCGCGCTGGCTCATGAAGCACGGCCGGTATGACGAGGTGCGGCAACTGGTCGAAAAGCTGGAAGACAGCGCCGGCATCGCCCATGACGACGAGTTCGTCGAACCGCAGGTATTGCACAACCTCGAACGCATCGAAAAGGAAAAGAGCGAAGGCCGCGCCGCGAACTGGCGCATGCTGTTCCGAAGCCCCTACCTGAGCCGCTCGCTCGTTTCCTGGAGCATGTTTTCAGCCGGGCTCATCACCTGGTATGTGGTCATGGTCTACGTGCCGACCATCCTCACCTCGTACGGCTTCGCGCTTTCCAATTCCGTCATCCTGGCCGGCGTCATGACCGTTCTGGGCGGCATCGGCTCCATCGTCATGGGGCCCCTCGCGGACAAGTACGGCAGGAAGGCCATCTGGAGCCTGTACGTCATCATCACCATCCTCAGCCTGTTCGCGCTCACCGGCAATCCCTCCACGGCGCTGCTTCTGATCGCCGGCGCCTTCGTCGCCTTTTTCGGCACCGGCATCATGCCCATCTGCAAGGTCTATGTGGCCGAGCAGTATCCGACCGAACTGCGCGGCGTCGGCACAGGGTTCGGCGAGGCCGTCTCGCGGATCGTGGGCGGCGTTCTTGCCACCTATTACCTGGCGTTCTTCCTTTCCATGGGCGGCGTCAAGGCGGTATTCATCTTCATGGCCGTGGCCTTTGGCATCGCCATCCTCGCGCTCTGGATCTGGGGCCAGGAAACCGCGGGCAGGAGCGTGGACGACACGGCAGCAACCAGGGAAGACCGGGGGTAAGCCATGCAGGACCTCATGGAATTCGACGCTGTCGCGGCGTCTTCCCTCATTCGGAGCGGAAGCCTCAAGCCCAGCGAGATCCTGCGTTTTTGCCTGGAGCGTCTTGAAGAATGCAACGGCACGCTGAACGCCACGCTCCATATTTCCGAAACGGCCCTGACCGAAGCCAGGGACTGCGACGCCGAGGCGGCGGCCGGCAACTTCCGGGGGCGGCTCCACGGCATTCCCGTGCTCGTGAAGGACAATATCGATGTCGCCGGCATGCCGACCACGGTGGCGTCCCGCATTTTCGCCGACGCCGGGCCCGCGGAGCGCGACGCCCCGGTGGTGGAACGCCTGAGGAACGAAGGCGCCATCATCCTCGGCAAGACCAATATGGATGAATTCGCCGCCCATGTGAGCGGACGCACCTCCTGCGCCGGGCCATCCGTCAATCCGTGGGGCGGCAGGGAGCGAAACCTGTCGCCCGGGGGGTCCTCCAGCGGGAGCGCCGCCGCCACGGCCGCGGGGTGTTGCTGGCTGGCGCTGGGGACGGATACCGGCGGCTCGGTGCGGCTGCCGGCCTCGTGGTGCGGCCTCTGCGGCCTGCGCCCGACTCATGGCGTCATCCCCCTGAACGGTGTGTATCCCCGGGCGGCGAGCATGGATGTCGTTGGAGCGTTTGCCCGCTCCACACGGGATCTGGCCCTTGTCTTCGCCATTTTGACAGGGCAGTCCCGGCCCGGGCCGGATATCCCGGAAGGGAAGGAAGCGCGCATCGGCGTCATCCCGCGCATCGTGGCGACGGCGCCTGAAGCGGTGCGCGCGGCCTGGGGGGAGAGCCTGGAGCGTTGGAAAGACCGCGCGCGGCTGGAGGAACTGGCGTTCCCGTTGCTGGAAAGCGAAGAAATGGCCGGGATCGTCGACACGATACGCAGCCATGAATTCGCGCGTGACGTCAGGAAGGACATCGAGGCCTGTCCCACCGCGGAGGCGATGGTCCACCCCGGAGCATTCGCGGACTACAGGAAGGGGCGGGAGGTCTCTCCCGCCCGCTATGCCGCCGCCCTGGAGCGCGCGCGGGAGTTTGGGGACGAGGTCGAGAAGCTGTTCGCCGTCCACGACCTGGATTTTCTCCTTTTGCCCGTGGCCCGGATGACGGCGCCGGCCAATGACGCTCCGGCGGAGACCTTTGCCGCCGCACGGGCCCTGGTCAACCTCTTCAGCATTACCGGCCAGCCGACGCTTGTCCTTCCCGGCGCGCAGGTCGCCGGGTTGCCGTTCGGCGTCCAGCTCGTGGGACGTCGGAAAGGCGAGCCGGTCCTGTTTGCGGCGGCTCACGCCCACGAACGGCGTTGGGGCCCCTGGCCGACGCCGGCGCGGAATGCCGGTATGGCATAACAAAAGAAAATGCGGCGCCGCCACGGACATCGGCGTATCCGTGGCACGCCGCCCGGGTGGGGCGGGGCGCCTTGCAGACGCTTCCGCCCCGCGCGGAACACGGGAGGGCCCGCTCACGGGGAAGAGCGGCCCTCCTCTTGCCATCGGCAGCAAAAGGGAAGGAAGATGCCACGCGGGAGCCCATGCCCTAATCCTTTTCGCGCATCCTCCGATAGATGCCTGTGAAGCGTCCGGGAAAGGATCAGAAACGCGCGCCCGGTGACCGGCGGCGCAGGCCACGCATGAGGGCATTGCAGGTCTTGCGCCGAACAGGTATGGTGCAAAAAAAGAGGACAGGCCCATGTCGCAGACGCAGATCCTGCTGGAAGTAGGCACCAATGAGCTGGAACTCGTCGAATTCTATATCGACGAGGCGGACGGCTATCGCGGCTACTACGGCATCAATGTCTCCAAGGTGGTGGAAATCTCGCGTTCCCAGCCGATCACGGCCATGCCGCAGATGCCCCATCCTTCGGTGCTCGGCGCCTTTCCTTTCCGTGACGGGCGCATCGTCCCGCTCATTGACATCAGCAAATTTCTCAACAAGGGCGGTGTGGTCAGCGAGGACCCGCGGATCATCATCACGGAATTCAACAAGACACACACGGCCTTTCTGGTTTCCGGGGTGACGCGCATCCACCGCATCAGCTGGAAACAGGTGGAGGCGCCCACGCCGCTTTTGCTGGAAATCAGCGGCGGCTCCATCACGGCCGTGGTGCGCCTTGAGGGGCGCGTGGTCTTCGTGCTCGACGCCGAGGCCATTGTGGCGGCCATGAACCCCGCGCTCTCCGTGCGTATGGACGAGCGCGAGGAAGCGGCGCTGGAACGCAAATACCACATCATCCACGCCGACGACTCCGTGAGCATCCGCCACCTCGTCTTCGACCTCCTGAAAAAAGAGGGTCGCTTCGAGGTCACCCAGGCCAACGACGGCGAGGAAGCCTGGAACATGCTGCTCGAATACAAGAAAGAGGCCGAGGAAAAGAATATCCCGGTCACGGACATCGTGCAGGGCATCATCAGCGATATTGAAATGCCCAACCTCGACGGGCTCACGCTCTGCCGCTATATCAAGGAAGACCACGCCCTGCGGGAGATCCCGGTGGCCATGTTCTCGTCGCTCATCTCCACGTCGCTCGCGCGCAAATGCGAAAGCGTCGGGGCGGATGCCCAGTTTGCCAAGCCGGATCTTCAGGCCATCAGCGACAAGATGTTTGAACTCATTGAGGCCGGCTCCACGCGGGAAGGCGCGCCCCACCCCCAGAACGCCTGAACCTGCCCCACGGCAGACAGTTTCGGAGGATGCCGCCTGTGCGGCATCCTCCTTTTGCTTTCGGCGCGCCCTTTACCCGCCGCGCGCTTCACGGTAGGTTTGGGGCATGGACATCTTCCGCAAAGCCCTGGAACGCGGGCTCACCCCCGCCAATGTGGCCGCCTGGGCAAGCCTTGAGGCCATGCGCTGTTGTGGTGTCTGCTGGGGGACGCTGCGGCTGCGGCTCAAGGCGCGGCTGCTCGGCGTGGAACTGGGCCCCGGCGTCACGGCACACGGCCCGGTGGGGCTCATGCGCTGGCCGGGCGGCAGCATCCGCATCGGCGCCGGTGCGAGCCTCATTTCTTCCTGGCGGCGCGCCACGGCGGCGTGCCTGGCGTGGCCCGTGCGCCTGCGCGTTTTCGGGCCGGGCGCCGTCATCGAGATCGGCGCCGGGGCACAACTCAGCGGCACCTCCATCACGGCGCGTTCCACGGCCGTGCGTATCGGGCGCCAGGCGCTCCTGGCGCCCAACTGCGTCATTGTGGACTCGGATTTTCATGCCCCCTGGCCGCCTGAGGCGCGCGCCACGGAGCCCGGCCTGGAACGGGACGCGCCCGTGACCATCGGCGACCATGCGTGGATCGGCATGCAGTCCATCATCCTCAAGGGGGTGAATGTGGGCGAGGGCGCGCTGGTGGGCGCGGGCAGCGTGGTCACGTCGGATATTCCGCCGCGTTGCCTTGCCGCGGGCGTGCCCGCGCGCGTGGTGCGCCGTCTGGGACCGGAGGAAGGCGCCCATGCCTGACGCCGCCGGCGCGTCCGCCCGGCCGGGACAGGGGCCGGTGGGCGAATATGTGGCGGCGCTGCTGGCTTCGCCGCGTCTGGGGCCGCAGGTCACCTGCCACCGCGTGGAGCCGGGCGCCGGGGCCGACTACGCGGAACCCCGCCGTCCGTGGCCCACGGCTCTCTCCGACCTGCTCGCGCGGCGCGGCATCCGCCTGTATGCGCACCAGGCGCTCGCCACGGACCACATCCGCGCCGGGCATTCCGTGGTGGTGGCCACGCCCACGGCCAGCGGCAAGAGCCTCATCTATACGCTTCCGGTGCTGGAGCGCCATCTGCTCGACCCGGAGGCGCGGGCGCTCTGCCTTTTTCCGCTCAAGGCCCTGGCGCAGGACCAGCTGGCGGCCCTGTCCGGCCTGTGCGCCTCCTGGCCGGAGGAGGCCCGCCCCTCGGTGGCCCTCTACGACGGCGACACCAGCGACCATTTCCGGCGCAAGATCCGCGCTGACCCGCCCACGGTGCTCATCAGCAATCCGGAGATGCTCCATCTCGCCCTGTTGCCGCACCATGAGCAGTGGGCGGCCTTTTTTGCCGGGCTTGCCCATGTGGTGGTGGATGAGGCCCATACCTACCGGGGCGTTTTCGGCAGCCACATGGCCCAGGTCTTCCGCAGGCTGAACCGCATAGCCGGACGCTACGGAGCGCGGCCCACCTATGTTTTCTGCACGGCCACGGTGGGCAATCCCGGTGAACTGGCCGCCGGACTCATGGGCGCCCCGATCAGTGCGGACGGCGCGGACGACGGCAATGCCCCTGTCGCCGGCAAGGCCGAGGCGCCGGTGGTCATTTCCCGTTCGGGCGCGCCCAGGGGGCCCCGGCATTTTGTCTTTCTCAATCCCGAACAGAGCCCGGCCACCGCGGCCATTGACCTGCTCAAGGCGGCCCTGGCCCGCAATCTGCGTACCATCGTCTATTGCCGCTCCCGGCGCATGACCGAACTCGTGAGTCTGTGGGCGGGCTCTCAGGCCGGGGCGTACAGGGAGCGCATTTCCTCCTATCGCGCGGGCTTTCTCCCGGAAGAACGCCGCGCCATCGAGGGGCGCATGGCCTCCGGGGAACTTCTCGCCGTGGTGAGCACGAGCGCGCTCGAACTGGGCATCGACATCGGCGGCCTCGATGTCTGCATCCTCGTGGGCTATCCCGGCACGGTGATGCAGACCCTTCAGCGGGGCGGCAGGGTGGGGCGCGCGCAGCAGGAATCGGCGGTCATCCTCGTGGCCGGGGAGGACGCCCTTGACCAGTATTTCGTCCGCAATCCCGACGACTTTTTCAGCCGCCCGCCGGAACGGGCCGTGGTCGATCCTGACAATGAGGTCATTGTGGCGCGCCACCTCGAATGCGCCGCCGCCGAGCTGCCCCTTACCGCCGCCGACCCATGGCTCAGCCAGCCGGGCGGCCTGCGCGCCCTGGCGGAGCTGCGCGACCGGGGGCTTCTTCTCCAGTCCGCGGACGGTTCCCAATGGCTCGCGGCGCGCAAGCGGCCGCAACGGCATGTGGACCTGCGCGGGGCGGGGCAGAGCATGACCATCGAGGACGAAAGCGGCGCGGTCATCGGCACGGTGGACGGGTTTCGCGCCTGGCGCGAGACGCACCCCGGCGCCGTCTACCTGCACCGGGGGCGCAGTTATGTGGTGAAAGAGCTGGACGCGGGCCGGGGCCGCGTGCTGGTGGAAGCAGCGCGCGTCTCGTGGTTCACGCGCTCGCGCGGGCAGAAAAGCACGGACATCCTGGAGGAAACGGCGCGCCGCTCCCTGGGGCGCTGCCTGGTCTGCCGGGGACGGCTCAGGATCACCGAGCGCATCACCGGCTATGAAAAGCGCGCCGCCAGCGGCAACCGTCTGCTGACCGTGGTGCCTCTGGACGCGCCACCCCAGGTCTTTGAGACCGAGGGCTTCTGGTATGTGATCCCTGAGCCCGCGCGCGCCGCGCTGGAAGAGCGTTTCCTCCATTTCATGGGCTCCATCCATGCGCTGGAGCACGCGGCCATCGGGCTGTTGCCGCTTCTGGTCATGGCGGACCGCAACGATTTCGGCGGCATTTCCATTCCGCTCCATCCCCAGCTGGGCCATGCCGCCGTCTTCATCTACGACGGCCTGCCCGGCGGCGCGGGGCTCACGCGCGCGGCGTTCGCCGATGCGGGGGCCCTGCTGGAGGCTGTGCGCCGCGCCATTGCCGGCTGTCCCTGCCAGGATGGCTGCCCCTCCTGTGTCCACTCGCCCAAGTGCGGGTCCGGCAACCGGCCCATCAGCAAGGAGGGCGCGCTGGCCCTGCTGGAGGAACTGCTGGCTCCCGGCGACGAGGGAGAGCGGCTGGCGGCCTCTCTGCGGGTGAGCCCGGCGCCCGACAGGCTGGCGCCGGAAGCGGTGGTGACGGCGGCATCGTCCCCGCAAGCGACGCCGGTGTTTCGCGTGGATGTTCCCGCGCCGTCCCGCGCGCCCGCGGCGCCGGCGGCAGGGCCCGGTGCCGCCGCCCTTGCCCCCGCACGGGATGCTGCCCGTCCCGCGGGACTCACGCCGCCGGAGCCGTATGTCGTCGTTGATGTGGAGACCCGGCGTTCCGCCGCCGAAGTGGGCGGCTGGGGGCTGGCCCGCAAGATGGGCGTGAGCGTGGCCGTGCTCTATGACAGCCGCGACGATGCGTATCACAGCTTCCGGCAGGAGGAGCTGGACGCGCTTTTCGCGCGCCTGGCCGGGGCGCGTCTGGTGGTGGGCTTCAACAGCCTGCGCTTTGACTATGCGGTGCTGGCGCCGTTCGCGCCGCGGGGCTTTCTTCCCGCCGCTCCGGCGCGACCGGCCCCCGGTGCCGCGCCGGAACTGGCCCGGCTGCCGAGCCTGGATCTGCTCCAGCGGGTCCACGAGCGGCTGGGCTACCGGGTCTCGCTGGGCAATCTCGGTCAGGCCACGCTGGGAGAGCCCAAGAGCGCGGACGGCCTGCAGGCGCTTGACTGGTGGAAGGAAGGCCGCATTGAGGAGATCGCGGCCTATTGCCGCAAGGATGTGGAGCTGACGCGGCGTCTCTATCTGTTCGGCCTGGAGACGGGCTATCTGCTGTTCTCCAACAAGGCCGGCCAGCGGGCGCGTGTGCCGGTGGACTTCACGCCGCGCGGCTGAGGCGCGCCAGTTGACCGGGCGCCACGGGGGGAGGTATTCAAGAGAGAAGACCGGCACGGTGTGGAAGAACTCATGCCTGCCGCGGGAAAAAAAGAGCCCTTCCCCGAAGGAGGCACGCTCATGACCATAGGCAACGTCCTTTCCAGCTGCATTTTCCGCAAGTATGCGAGCGGCGCCGGGCGCGCCTCGCGCGGCGAGTTTTTCGTCTATCTCGCCTTCTATATCCTCTTCTCCACTCTCTGGAGCCTGGGCATCGTGGGCCTCATTCGCTATTGGGGCGACATCAATTTGCTTGATTTCGTCCTGAGCTATGTGCCCTTTATCTTCCTGCCGCCGCTCCTGGCGGTGAGCGTGCGCCGCCTGCATGATTCGGACCGGTCCGGCTGGTTCGCGCTGCTGCTCTTCGTGCCGCTCGTCAACCTGTTCTGCCTCGCCCTGCTCTTCCTGCCGGGCACGCCGGGCGACAACCGCTACGGCCCGCAGGCGGAGGCAGTGCGCCTGTTCTGAGCGGGGCGCGAACCCTTCCGGCGCGCCTGGCGCGTCAGTTCGCGCTTGATGGTGGAGAGCGCCTGCGCGGACCTGGCGGGCTCAGTCCCCGCGCCGGCGGGCAATATCCCGGTGCGGCGGTTCGCCGAACATGCGCTTGTATTCCCTGGTGAACTGGGTCACGCTTTCATAGCCCACGGCGGCAGCCGCCGTCGCGGCGCGTTCATTTTCCGCGAGCATGAGCCGCAGGGCCTCATGCAGGCGCAGCTTCTTCCGGAACTGGAGCGGGCTGAAGCCGGTGACGCCCTTGAAATGGCGGTGCAGGCTGGAAACGGACATGTGCGCCTCCCTGGCCACATCCTCCACGCGCAGGGGCCGGGTGAGGTTGCGCCGCAGGTAGGCGATGGCCTCGATGATCTGGCGGTTCTTGCTGCCCCGGGCGTAGAGGGCGCGCAGGACGCCGCCGTGCGGTCCCAGCAGGAGCAGGCCATGCAGCTCGCGCAGGAAGATGGGCGCGAGCATGGCGAACCTGTCCGGCGTTTCCAGCAGGGCGGCCAGGCGCAGCATGGCATCGGCATAGTCCGGCGCCGCGTCCGTGACGGAGACGCCCGCCGGGGCGGCCTCCGGGCGGCAATGCCGGGGGGCGGCATCCGCCGCGCCGCCGGCGGGCAGTTCAAGAAGCAGATCGGAGAGGATGCGCCGGTCGAGCAGGAAAAACAGCGAGAGGAAGGGGCGTTCGGGCGTGGCCTCCATGCTCAGGGTGGCGCTGGGCATGTCCACGGCCGCGACCATGCTCTGGCCCGCATGGATGGCGACCTCGCGCGAGCCGAGCAGGATGCGCTTGCTCCCCTGAACGATGAGCGAAGCCAGCGGCTTTTCAAAACAGTGGCCGCCGAGGCTGGGCCGGTCATGCCGCACCAGGAAGAACAGGTCGCCCGGCGCGGCGCGGCGGCCATCCTCCGGCAGTTCCCGGCACAGGAGCGCGCCGAGCCGTTCCAGCGTGGCCGCGCGGGGATCGTGGGCGGTGGAGGCGTGGCTCATTGGGCGCCCTCCCCGGAGGCGCCCAGGGCATCGGCGAGGCGGCGGAACAGGGCGCGCGCGGCGCGGGGCGAGGCGTCCCTCCGGGCGCGCGCCGTTCTGGCGGCATCCAGCGCGCGGCGCAGGTCGGCGTCCGCGTCCGCGGGAACTGTTTGCGCGAGGCTCTGCCGGAATTCGTCAAGCAGGCGCGGAATGTCGGCTTCGGCGGCATCCAGCAGGCGATCGCGCCAGGCCTCTGCGGCATGGAACCGCGCCACCGCGGCGGCATTGGCCGCCTGACGCCGCGCCATGGCGCGCTGCAGCGCCTCTGCGTCGGCCTCGCGCATGAGCCTGCCGATATATTGTTCCTGGCGGCGGCGTCCTTCGTGGTCCGTGAGGCGATCCAGCAGATCCATGGCCTCGGCCAGTTCGGGCGTGAGCGGCAGGGTCGCGCGCTCGGCGGCGGTGAGGCGCGCGATCTCCATGCCCAGGGCCTGCCGGGCGAGGCTGTTCCGCTTGTTGGCGGAGCGGCTGGGCGTTTGCGGGCGATCGGCTTCCGGTTTGGGGGCGGCGCGCTTGCGCGGCATGGGGCCTCCTTGTGGCGCGGGTTCAGAAATACAGGCCCAGGATGACGCCGATGAGCACCACCGGGGAAATGATGCCGTTCAGCGTAAAAAAGGCGGTGTTCACATGGCGCAGGTCACCGGGCCGCATGAGGCGGTGCTCGACCACGAGCAGGAGGGCGATGCCCGCGCAGATGACGTACCAGGGCCAGCCGAGGCCGGCCGCCATGCCCGTGAGCGTGAGAAAGATGACCGTGAGCGCATGCGAGAATCCGGCCAGCGCCAGGGCTGTGTCCGGCCCGTGGCAGGCGGGTATCGAATGCAGGCCCTGGGCCAGGTCGCAGTCCAGATCTTGGAAGGCGTAATAGATGTCGAACGCGCCGACCCAGAAGGTCACGGCGAAAAAGAGGAGCACGGGCGCGAGCCCCATGCTTTCGGGAGAGACGGCGATCCAGCCCGCCAGCGGAGCCAGGCCGAGGGTGGCGCCGAGCCAGTAGTGGCAGAGGGGCGTCACGCGCTTGAGCAGGCTGTAGGCGCCGGCGAAGAGCAGGGCGGGCACGGAGAGCCAGAGGCAGAGGCTGTTGATCCCCGCGCAGGCCGCAACGAAGATGACGGCCGTGAGGGCGCAGAAGGCCCGCGCCTGCCCCATGCTGATGGCCCCCGTGACGAGCGGCCGGTTTTGGGTGCGCGGATTTTCGGCGTCGATGCGCACATCCGCGATGCGGTTGAAGGTCATGGCAAAGGAGCGCACGGCCACCATGGCCACGGTGAGCAGGAGCAGGGCGCGCCACGGCGGCAGGCCCCGCGCCGCGAGCACCGCCCCGGCCCAGGCATAGGGCAGCGCGAAGATGGAATGCTCGATCTTGATCATCCGGCAGATGTCGCCGAAATGTCCGAAACGGGTGCGCATGGTCAGGCTCCGCGGGGTGGCCCGGCGTCCGCCGCGCGGCATTGGACGTCAGGGCCGGAATATCGTAGAACGGCCATCATAACGTGTGGCGCCACAGCTTACAAGCATCCGCGCCCGAAGGCAAAATCGGAGTGGAAGAGGAGGAGCCATGTCCAGCCGTGAGAGGGATGACGTTACCGGCCTGCGCCTGCTCGGCGGCGGCTCCCTGCCGTCCGTGGCGGACGGCCCGCGGGCCTCGCTGCTGGAGGCGTTTCCCAACCGCTATCCGCACCGGCCGTATGTGATCAGCATCACGTTTCCGGAATTCACGTCGCTCTGCCCGGTGACGGGCCAGCCGGACTTCGGCACCATCAGCGTGGAATACATCCCGGACGAGTGGTGCGTGGAATCCAAGAGCTTCAAGCTCTACATGTTCGCCTTCCGCACGCATCAGTCCTTCATGGAGAGTATCACCAACACCATCCTTGAGGATCTCGTGGCCGTGCTCGCCCCGGCCTGGTGCCGGGTCAAGGGCCTGTTTGTGCCGCGCGGGGGCACGCGCATCCATGTTTTCGCCGAGGAGGCCAAGACGCTCCCCGCGCCCAGGGAGGCCGCGGTCCGCGCGCTGGTGGCCGCCTGGCGGGCCGAGCCGGACCCGCACCGGCCCTGACGCGGAATCGCCCTTGCGCGCCGCGTCCGTGTGAGGCATAGTCAGGGCGCCCGCAACGTCCGGCGCCCGTGGAAACGGCCACAGGGCGGACGCGCGCCGCAAATCGGGGCAAACCACCCCGGATACGCCATAACCCATGCCCGGAAACGTACTGCCGCACACGCCGCGCATTTCCCGCGTAGGCCGCCGCTGGGTCGCCCTTTGCCTCTGGGGCGCCGGTCTGGCGCTGTTCTTTGTTCTGGGCCTCTGGAATCTGGAAAGCAGCCGCCGCGACGCGGAAAACCGTCTTATCGGCGAGGCCGGCCGCATGGCCGCCCAGCTGGCCACGCTGCTGGCCCTGCCCGCGTGGGAGCTGGACGAGATCACGGCGCGCACCATCGTCATGGGCGCCATGGAGGACGAACGCCTCTACGCCGTCAAGGTGGAGACCCGTCAGGGCATGCTGGAGGGCCAGCGCCGCAATTATCTCTGGGAGCCGGTGCCCTGGGATGACGAACTGGCCGAGAACTGCGTTCAGGGCATGAATCCCCTCAAGATGGAAGGGCAGACCGTGGGCTCCGTGGAGGTCTGGCTTTCTCCCCGGCTGAACGGGGAGGAAGAGGCCCAGCTCGTGGAACGCGAGCGCTGGCGTTTCGGGCTTGGGGCGGCGCTCTGGACGCTGGCCCTCCTGCTCGTGCTCTGGCTGTGGGGAGATCTGGCCGCCCTGCGCCGGCGCCTTGGCCGTCTTGGCGCCGCGCCTGAAACGGAAGCGGCGGCGCCCGCGTCCGAACCCGTGGTGCTCGGTCTTGCGCCCCGCGCGCCCGAAGAGCCTCCGGCCGGGCCAAAGGCGCCCGCCGTGACGGTGCGCCCGGCTGTGGACGCCGCCCTGGGGCGCCGCTTCCAGCGCAGGAATCCCGATGCCTGGCGTGTGACGGCCGGCATGTTCCGGCAGACGTTTTCCCGCGCGCCGCAGCTGATGGACCGTCTGTTTGCGGATGGCGAAACCGCCGGGCTCTGCCATCTGGGGCGTATGCTGGAACAGGCCGCGCCCTGCCTGGGGGCGGAGCGCCTTGCCGCCGCCGCGCGGAAGATGCAGGCGGCGCTCAATGACCCTGAGTGCGAAACGCGCGCTCTGCCTGTGGAGGAATGCGCGCGGGCCCTTGAAGAGGTGCTCGCGGCCCTGGAGGGCGGAGGCGGCGGGTCCCGAAGTGGAGAAGGGGGGCGGTAATGGGCTTTTTTTCCACAGTTCGGCGTCTGTTTTCCGGAGGCGGCGCAGCCGGTCCCGACGGCGCGCCGGCGCCAGCGCCCACCGTTCCCGCGCCCGGCCCCGCGGATGATGATGCGGATGCCGCTCTCATCCTCCGTCTGCGCGAGGCCGAGCCCCGGCTTTCGGCGTGGC
This sequence comes from uncultured Desulfovibrio sp., assembly GCA_964576895.1. Lineage (GTDB taxonomy): Bacteria > Desulfobacterota > Desulfovibrionia > Desulfovibrionales > Desulfovibrionaceae > Desulfovibrio. Next base: position 16,083 of record CAZNXQ010000006.1, on the reverse strand, counting down.
TCGGCGTTGTCCTTGACGGTGTGGAGAGCGCCGGGGACGAACTGTGGCGCAGGCTTGCCCTGCTGTTGCGCGCCCTGGAGACGCCGCCCGCCGAGGCTGAGGCCTTTGTGGCCGAGTTTCAGGGCTGGCTTGCGCGCATGGAATACCGCCATGTGGAGGAATTCCGCTCCGAGTTGCAGTACCGCCTTGCCCTCGCCCTGGATCTGGAGGATGAGGAGGATGAGCGCAATCGCCTTTTCCTCAAGTTCAGTCAGGGGCTGACGCGCACGCGCGAACAGTTCGCCCGGCGCCTGGACGGCCTGTTCGCCAGCCATGGCGAGCTCAGCGAGGCCTTCTGGGAGGAACTGGAAGAACTCTTCATCACGGCGGACCTTGGGGTTGAGACCTCGCTGGAGATGACGGCCCGGTTGCGCGAGCGCGCCCGGCGCGAAAATGCCGCGCGTCCCGAAGAGGTGCGGGCGCTCCTGCTCGCCGAGCTGGAGGAACTGTTCCGCCAGCCGCGCCGCATCACCGCGCTGAACGCTCCGGAAGTGGTGCTCATGGTGGGCGTCAACGGCGTGGGCAAGACCACCACCATCGGCAAGCTGGCGCATCGGGCGCGCATGCAGGGCAAGAAGGTGCTCATTGCCGCCGCGGACACCTTCCGCGCGGCGGCCGTGGAGCAACTGGAAACCTGGGCGCGGCGCGCGGGCGCGGAGTTCCATGCCGGAGCGCCGGGGGCCGACCCCGCCTCGGTGGCCTGGCAGGCCATGGACAGGGCCGTGCGGGAAGGGGTGGACATCCTCTTTGTGGATACGGCGGGCAGGCTCCAGACCAAGGTCAATCTCATGGAGGAGCTGGGCAAGATCCGCCAGGTGCTCGGCAAAAAGCATCCCGGCGCGCCGCATCGCTGCGTTCTGGTGCTGGACGCCACCACCGGACAGAACGCGCTCTCCCAGGCGCATCTTTTCAGGGAAGCCGCCGGGGCGGACGAGCTCATCCTCACCAAGCTGGACGGCACGGCCAAGGGCGGCGTGGCCATCGCCGTGGCCCTGCGCGAGGGCCTGCCCATCACCTATGTGGGCCTGGGCGAAAAGATGGAGGATCTGCGCCCCTTTGACGGCGACGCCTTTGCCCGCGCCCTGCTGGGGGAACCGGCGCAGGCGTGAGCCGGCGGTTTGGGCGGCGTGGCGGCCGGAGAAAATTTTTCCGAAAAATCTTGACGGCGGACGCAATGTCCGTTAGAACCTCCCACGTCTCACACTTTTGTGAGGCAATCCCTGGACGGCAGGGAAGGGCAGGTCGAGCCTGTCCTGCTGCGCCCGGCGGTGCGGAGCTCTTCCGCGCGCCAGGGCTTTGACATTCGCAGGCGTTGCCAGATGCCGCATAATGTCGAGCCGTTCCAGCCCAGTGACGGAGCCCGCGCAGGCCTGGCGCCGCAAGGCGCGCCAGCGCGACCGGGGCTGTAAGGAGAGGGGGATCTTCCCCCGTTTGGCGACCCTGCGGGTCCCGCCAGCCGCCTTTTGGTGGCGTGATCGGGCCGCGTCAGGGGCTTCCCGCGAGGTTTTCGCGTGGCAGTGACGTGCGCCCGGCGTTCGTTTTTCTCCCACGCAGCCGGATTCATCCCGGAGTTTCCCGCAGGAAGCGCCCCCTTTTCGTCAGGGGTGTCGTGGCTTGCCGGCCGCACATGCGGCCGCGCCGGGAGTGCCCGCGTTCGCGCGGCCCGGGTTTTTTGCAAATGGAGTAGGCATAATGACGACTGTCAGCAGCGATCGCATCCGGATCAAGCTCAAGGCCTACGATTACCGCATCCTGGACAAGGCCGTTGCGGAAATCGTGGACACGGCGCGCAATACCGGCGCGGGCGTGGCCGGGCCCATCCCCCTGCCCACCAATATCCACAAGTACACCATCCAGCGGTCGGTGCATGTGGACAAGAAGTCCCGCGAGCAGTTCGAGATGCGCATCCACAAGCGCCTCATGGATATTCTGGAACCCACGCAGCAGACCGTCGACGCGCTTGGCAAGCTTTCCTTGCCCGCTGGCGTGGATGTGGAAATCAAGCTCTAGCGAGAGGCAGCCATGGCTGAGAAATTGGGAATTCTGGGTCGCAAGCTGGGCATGACCCGCATTTTCGGCGGGGACGGCGCGGCTGTGGCCGTGACGGTCATTGAAGCCGGGCCCTGCCCCGTCACCCAGGTCAAGTCTGAAGCGAAGGATGGCTACAATGCCCTCCAGATCGCCTTTGTAAAGGCCAAGGCCAAGCATGTGACCAAAGCCATGCAGGGCCATTTTGCCAAGGCCGATAACGGCCTGTACCGCCATACCCGCGAGATCCGCCTTGCCGGCGCGCCTGAGCACAAGCTCGGCGACGCGCTCACCGTGGAGATGTTCGCCCCCGGCGATGTCGTCAAGGTGACGGGCAAGAGCGTGGGCAAGGGCTACCAGGGCCGCATGCGCCGCTGGAACTTTGCCGGCTCCAAGGATTCGCACGGCTGTGAGAAGGTGCACCGCAACAACGGCTCCGTGGGCAACAATACCTTCCCCGGCCATGTCTTCAAGGGCCGCAAGATGGCCGGCCACTGGGGCAATGAAACCGTGACGGAGATGGGCCTCCTGATCGTCGGCGTGCGTCCGGAGGACAACGTCATCCTCGTCAGGGGCTCGGTGCCCGGCCCCAAGAACGGCCTCGTCCTGGTTCGCAAGCAGTAGGGGAGCGACATGGCTACCGTGAAAGTATATGACCAGAACAAGCAGGAGAGCGGCGAGATCACGCTGGCCCCTGAGGTGTTCGAGATCGAGCCGAGGGCGGAGATCCTCCACCTCGTGGTGCGGGCGCAGCTTGCCGCGCGGCGCGCGGGAACGCATAATGCCAAGACCCGCGCCTTTGTCTCCGGCGGCGGTGTCAAGCCCTGGAAGCAGAAGGGCACCGGCCGCGCGCGGTCCGGTTCCAATCGTTCGCCCGTGTGGCGCGGCGGTGCCATCGTGTTCGGGCCCACGCCCCGCGACTACAGCTTCAAGGTCAACCGGAAGGTCCGCGCGCTCGCGCTGAAGATGGCGCTTTCCAGCCGTCTTGCCGGCGAGAGCCTGATGGTGGTCAAGGGCATCGAACTCGCCGAGCCCAAGACCAGACTCTTCGCCTCCGTGGCGAAGGCGCTGGGCCTTTCCAGGGCGCTCATCGTCGCGCCTGAAGTCAATGAAACCCTGATCCGCTCCTCGCGCAACATTCCCGGCATCCGCTTCACCACGCCCGACCAGTTGAGCGTGCTGGAGGTCCTGCGGCACAAGCAGCTTGTGCTGCTCGAAGGTGCCGTGGAGCCGGTGCAGGCGCGTTTTGCCAAGGGAGAGTAAGATGGAACTGACCACTGTTCTCCTCAAGCCCCTGCTCACGGAAAAGACGACCATGCTCAAGGATGCGTCGCGTCAGGTGGCCTTTTATGTCCATCCCGGCGCCAACAAGGTCGAGATCAAGCGGGCTGTGGAAAAGGCGTTCGACGTTACGGTCGAGGCGGTCAATGTGGTGCGCCGCGCCCCTGCCGACAGGGAGCGCCAGGGCCGTGTGGTCGGCCGCAAGCCCGGCTGGAAGAAGGCGTATGTGACGCTGGCCGAGGGCGATAAAATCGAGTTCTTCGAGGGGGTGTAGTCATGGCTGTCCGCAAGCTGAAACCGACCTCCGCGGGCCGCCGCTTCCAGACGGTTTCCGATTTCGAGGAAATCACGAGGACCACGCCTGAGAAGTCGCTCACCGAGGGCCTGCCCAGGAAGGCCGGCCGCAACAATCGTGGCCGGGTCACGAGCCGTCGCCGCGGCGGCGGCGTCAAGCGCCTCTACCGCATCATCGACTTCAAGCGCAACAAGATCGGCATCCCCGCCACTGTCGCGGAGATCGAATATGATCCCAACCGCACGGCGCGCATCGCGCTCCTGCAGTATGCCGATGGCGAAAAGCGCTATATCCTGGCGCCCGTCGGCCTGAAGCAGGGTGACGTGATCATGAGCGGCGTGGACGGCCGCACGGGCCAGAGCGCGGACATCAAGCCGGGCAATGCCCTGGAGATGGCCCGCATCCCCGTGGGCACGGTGCTCCACAATATCGAGCTTTCGCCCGGCAAGGGCGGCCAGCTCTGCCGCGCCGCCGGCACCTATGCCCAGCTTGTGGCCAAGGAGGGCAAGTACGCCCTGCTGCGCCTGCCTTCCGGTGAAGTGCGCCGGGTGCTTGCCGCCTGCATTGCCACCGTCGGCCAGGTGGGCAATATCTCGCACGAGAATATTTCGCTGGGCAAGGCCGGGCGGAATCGCTGGCTGGGGCGGCGCCCGCAGGTGCGCGGCGTGGCCATGAACCCCATCGACCATCCGCTCGGCGGTGGCGAGGGCAGAAGCTCCGGCGGCCGTCATCCGGTGTCGCCGTGGGGCATGCCCGCCAAGGGGTACAAGACCCGCGACAGGAAGAAGCCCTCTTCGCGGCTCATCGTCAAGCGCCGCGGCCAGAAGTAGGAGTAGATCATGCCCAGATCCCTGAAGAAAGGGCCGTTTGTTGACGGCCATCTGCTGAAAAAGGTCGATACCGCGGTGGCCAATAATGACCGCCGCGTGCTCAAGACCTGGTCGCGTCGCTCGACCATCCTCCCGGAAATGGTGGGGCTGACCTTTGCGGTGCATAACGGCAAAAAGTTCGTGCCTGTCTTTGTCACCGAGAACATGGTCGGGCACAAGCTGGGCGAATTTTCGCCCACGCGCACCTTCCACGGCCATGCCGCCGACAAGAAAGCCAAGGCCGGCAAGAAGTAGGGTAGGTATATGGAATCGAGAGCCATTGCGAAATTCCAGCGCGTTTCGCCGCGCAAGGCCCGCCTTGTTGCCAGGAACGTCCGGGGCCTTGGGGTCGAAGAGGCCATGAACCTGTTGCGCTTTACCCCCAACAAGCCCGCGGGCATCATCTTCGGCGTGCTCAAGAGCGCCCTCGCCAATGCCTCCCAGCTCGGAGGCGTGGATGTGGACGCCATGGTGGTGAAGGAAGTGGTGGTCAACGAAGGGCCCACCTGGAAGCGCTTCATGCCCCGCGCGCAGGGCCGCGCGAGCAAGATCCACAAGCGCACCAGCCACATCACCGTCATACTCGCAGAAGGGCAGGAATAGGCTATGGGTCAGAAAGTACATCCGTTCGGCTTCCGGCTTGGGTACAACAAGAACTGGCAGTCCCGCTGGTTCAGCAAGAAGGAATACCCTGCCTTCGTCCACGAGGACCACAAGATCCGCGCCTTCGTGAAAAAGCTCCTCTATCATGCGGGGCTTTCCAGGATCGAGATCGAGCGTGCGGGCGGCAAGGTGCGCCTCATCCTCTCCACGGCCCGCCCCGGCATCGTCATCGGGCGCAAGGGTGTGGAGATCGAAAAGCTGCGCACGGATCTGCGCCAGAAGTTCGGGCGCGAGTTTTCTCTGGAAGTCAATGAGATCCGGCGCCCTGAGATCGACGCGCAGCTGGTGGCCGAAAACATCGCCCAGCAGCTTGAGCGCCGCGTGGCCTTCCGCCGCGCCATGAAGCGCACGGTCTCCATGGCCCGCAAGTTCGGCGCGGAAGGCATCAAGGTCACCTGCTCCGGGCGTCTGGCCGGGGCGGAGATCGCCCGCACCGAATGGTACCGTGATGGCCGCGTGCCCTTGCAGACGCTGCGCGCCGATATTGATTTCGGCTTTGCCGAGGCGCGCACCACCTATGGCATCATCGGCGTCAAGGTCTGGGTCTATAAGGGTGAAATCCTTGACAAAGAGGTTGAACAGTAATGCTTGCGCCCAAGAAAGTTAAATTCCGCAAGTGGCAGAAAGGCCGCTTGCGCGGGCTGGCGACGCGCGGCGCTTCCATCGCGTTCGGCGATATCGGCCTCAAGGCCATTCAGCACGGGCATCTTTCCAGCCAGCAGATCGAGGCCGCCCGTATTGCCATGATGCGGCACATCAAGCGCGGCGGCAAGGTCTGGATCCGCGTCTTCCCGGATCGTCCCGTGACGGCCAAGCCTCTTGAGACCCGTCAGGGTTCGGGCAAGGGCGCTCCGGTGGGCTGGTGCGCTCCGGTCAAGCCCGGCCGCGTGCTTTACGAAATCAAGGGCGTCAGCCTTGATCTGGCCCGCGAAGCGCTGACGCGCGCCGCGCACAAGCTGCCCATCAAGACCATCATTGTGGTAAGGGAGGGCATGTAATGGCTGCCAAGAAGAAAGGCGATAAGGTCGTCCGTGACGTTGCCGAGCTGCGCGGCATGGACGCCGCCCAGCTGCGCGAGAAGCTGGCCGAGGAGCGCGAGGAGCTCATGCGCGCGCGTTTCCGCCATGCTGCGGCCGCCCTTGAAAAGACCTCCGAGCTCAAGGCCCGCCGCCGTCAGGTGGCGCGCATCGCCACCATCTTGAACGAAAAGGAACAGAGGGCCTGAACATGCAAGCTCTGGAACACCGCAAGGGCAGGACGCTGACCGGCATCGTGGTGAGCGACAAGAACGACAAGACCATCGTCGTGCGCGTCGAGACTCTGGTCAAGCATCCCCTGCTCAAGAAGTATGTGCGCCGCCGCAAGAAGTTTACGGCGCATGACCCCATGAACGAATGCGGCATGGGCGACAAGGTCCGGATCGTGGAGTTCCGGCCCATGTCGCGCAACAAGCGCTGGCATCTCGTCTCCATCATCGAAAAAGCCGTGTAGGTTAACGCCATGATCCAGGTAGAATCCACGCTCCAGGTCGCCGACAATTCGGGCGCCAAGAAGGTCGCCTGCATCAAGGTGCTGGGCGGCTCGCACCGCCGGTACGCCTCGGTGGGCGACATCATCATGGTTTCCGTCAAGGAGGCCATGCCCCACAGCAAGGTGAAGAAGGGCGACGTGATGAAGGCGGTCATCGTGCGCACGGCCAAGGAAGTGCGCCGCATGGATGGCAGCTACATCAAGTTTGACGGCAATGCCGCCGTCCTGCTTTCCAGTCAGGGCGAGCCCGTGGGCACGCGCATTTTCGGCCCCGTGGCCCGTGAGCTGCGCGCCCAGAATTTCATGAAAATCATTTCCCTTGCGCCGGAAGTGCTGTAGGAGTCCGTCATGAAGATGTTTCGCATCCGCAAGGGCGACAATGTGATGGTGATCGCCGGCAAAGACGCGGACAAGGACGTGCCCCGCAAGGTGCTCAAGATCCTTCGCAAGCATGACCGCATCCTTGTGGAGAAGGTCAATATGGTCAAGCGGCACATGCGCGCCAACCCCTATGCCCAGCAGCCCGGCGGCATTGTGGAAAAGGAAATGCCCATCCACATTTCCAATGTCATGGTCGTGTGCCCGGCCTGCCACAAGCCCACCCGCGTGGGCTACCGCCGCATCGAGTCCGAGGGCAAGGAAAAGAAAGTGCGCTTCTGCAAGAAGTGCAACGAAGTCATGGAATAAGGTGAAACGATGACACGCCTTGAAAAGATATATCGGGAGAAAGTGATCCCGGTGCTGCAGAAGGAGTTCAATTACACCTCCCCCATGCAGCTTCCCGGAATCGAGAAGATCTCTCTGAACATCGGCCTTGGCGCCGCCACGCAGAACAACAAGCTCATGGAAGAGGCCGTGGCCGAACTGACCGCCATTGCCGGGCAGAAAGCCGTGGTCACGCGCGCCAAGAAGTCCATCGCCGCCTTCAAGCTTCGCGAGGGCATGCCCATCGGCGCCCGCGTCACCCTGCGCAAGGACCGCATGTGGGACTTCCTCGACAAGCTCATGAACTTCGCCCTGCCCAGGGTGCGCGACTTCCGCGGCATTCCCGACCGTGGTTTTGACGGGCGCGGCAATTTCACGCTCGGTGTCAAGGAGCACACCATCTTCCCCGAGCTTGAGATCGACCGGGTGGAAAACCCCAAGGGCATGAACATCACCATCGTCACCTCTGCCACCACTGACAAGGAAGGCAAGTTCCTCCTTGATCAGCTTGGCATGCCCTTCCGCAAATAGGAGATCGCCATGTCCCGTACTTCGCTGGAAGTGAAGGCCCGGCGCAAGCCCAAGTTCAGTGCCCGCGCCTATAACCGCTGCCCGCTTTGCGGGCGGCCCCGCGCCTTCTTGCGCCAGTTCGGCATTTGCCGTATCTGTTTCCGCAACCTGGCCCTCAAGGGCGAGCTGCCCGGAGTGCGCAAGTCCAGCTGGTGATCCGGCGGACGGGCGTTTACGGGCGAGTTGCCGCGTTTGGCGTCGCGGGAAGTGGCGGCATGGGGCCGTCAACCCCGCGAACACAACCTCAGGAGCTTTCGATGCTGACAGATCCCATTGCGGATATGCTGACGCGCATCCGCAACGCACATTTGGCCCTGCACAAGGAAGTGAATGTGCCGCGCTCGAAGATGAAGGAATCGCTTGCCGCCATCCTCAAGCAGGAAGGTTACGTCGAAGATGTGGCCGTGGACGGCGACGTCATCACCATCACCCTCAAGTACATGAAGGGGCGCCCCGTCATCACGGGCCTGAAGCGCGTGAGCACGCCCGGCCGGCGCGTCTATGTGAACTCGCGCCAGATTCCCAGGGTGCAGAACGGCCTTGGCATTTGCATTCTCTCCACGTCCAGCGGTGTTCTGGACGGTGGTACCGCCCAGGAAAAGAAGGTGGGCGGCGAACTTCTGTGCGAAATCTGGTAGGCGGTGTCATATGTCTCGCATAGGCAAATTGCCCGTTCCCGTTCCCGCCGGCGTTGAAGTCAGGATCGGGACGGATGTTGTGGAAGTGAAGGGCCCCAAGGGTTCGCTCACCACGCCGGTCTGCCCGCTGCTCAACTACGAGCTGGCCGACGGCCATGTTACCCTCACCCGGCGTGAGGAAACGCGCGAAAGCCGCGCCCAGCACGGCCTGCGCCGCACCTTGCTTGCCAACTGCATCGACGGCGTGACCAAGGGCTTTTCCAAGGCGCTTGAAGTCATCGGCGTGGGCTACCGCGTTGCCGTCAAGGGCAATGTGGTGGAGCTTGCCGTGGGCTATTCCCACCCTGTCATCGTGGATCTCCCTGACGGCATCAAGGCCGTCGCCGAGGGGCAGGTGCTCACCCTTTCCGGGGTGGACAAGGAGCTTGTGGGCGAAACCGCCGCCCGCATCCGCCGTATCCGTAAGCCTGAGCCGTACAAGGGCAAGGGCATCAAGTATGTGACCGAGACCATCCGCCGCAAGGTGGGCAAGTCCGGCGGCAAGAAGTAGGGGCTGTATATGAACATCAGCAAGAACGAATCCCGGCAGCGCCGCAAGATCCGCATCCGCAAAAAGGTGCGCGGCACAGCGGAACGCCCCCGGCTTGTGGTCTTCCGGTCGAACATGCATATCTACGCCCAGATCGTGAACGACCTCGAAGGCGCGACCCTTGTTTCCGCCTCCACGCTCGGCCTCGCCAAGAGCGAGCCCGGCCTGCACTGCAACAAGAGCGGCGCGGAACGCGTGGGCAAGGAGATCGCCCGCCTGGCCAAGGAAAAGAATATCAGCAAGGTGGTATTCGATCGCAACGGGTACATTTATCACGGCCGCATCAAGGCCGTGGCCGACGGCGCCCGCGAAGGCGGCCTGGAGTTCTGATATGCGTCAGGAAAACTCGACCAATAGCGAGACCCAGCAGAACGAGCTGGGTGAAATCGAAAAGATCGTCTCCCTCAACCGCGTGGCCAAGGTGGTCAAGGGCGGCCGCCGTTTCAGCTTCAGCGCGCTGGTGGTCGTTGGTGACGGCAAGGGCGGCGTGGGCTACGGCCTGGGCAAGGCCCAGGAAGTGCCCGAAGCCCTGCGCAAGGCCACGGAACGCGCCCGCAAGAACCGCGTGCGCATTCCCCTGCTGGAGGGGACGCTTCCCTATGAGGTGCTGGGCAGGTTCGGCGCCGGGCGCGTCATGCTCAAGCCCGCCTCCGAAGGTACGGGCATCATCGCGGGCGGCGCCGTGCGCGCGGTCATGGAAGCCGTGGGCGTGCGCGACGTGCTCGCCAAGGCCATCGGCACCAATAATCCCCATAACGTGCTTCGCGCCACCATGCAGGGCCTTGCCTCCCTGCGCAGCGCCGCAGACGTTTCCGAGCTGCGCGGCAAGAAGCTCGAAGCTCCGAGGAAGTGACCATGGCCGAAATCAAAGTCAAGCTTGTGCGCTCGCGCATCGGCACAACGCCTCACCAGCGCAGGATGTTGGACGCCCTTGGCCTCAAGCGCCGCGAGATGGTCAAGACGTTCAAGGACACCCCGGCCATCCGGGGCATCATCGCCAAGGTTCCGCATCTTGTGGCCGTAGTGGACTAGCGGTCGCGCGAGGAGAATACCATGCAACTGCACGATCTCTATCCTTTTCCGGAAGAGCGCAAACAGCGCCGCAGGGTGGGCCGCGGCCAGGGTTCCGGCCTTGGGGGCACCTCCGGTCGTGGGCACAAGGGCCAGAACGCCCGTTCCGGCGGCGGCGTGCGCCCCGGCTTTGAAGGCGGCCAGATGCCGCTCCAGCGCCGTCTGCCCAAGCACGGCTTCAAGAACGCGCTGTTCAGGGTCCGCTATGATGTGGTCAATCTGGATACGCTGGCAACGGCGTTCGCCGGAAAGACCGACATCAGCCTGGAAGACATCTATGCGCGCGGGCTCGCGCGCTCCGGCGCTCTGGTCAAGGTGCTGTCCCGCGGGGACATTGCCGCGCCCATGAATATCGAGGCCCACCGCTTCAGCCGCGCGGCGGCGGAGAAGATCCGCACTGCCGGCGGTTCGGTGAGCGAACTGCTGGCCGAGGTCTGCACCGAGGCCGAAGAAGCTGCGGCGGAATAGCCCTCGCCGGGATTTGACGCGCAACATGGCGGCATCACAGCCCTTTGGGCTGTGATGCGCTTGCGCGTCTTGTCCGGTCTGGAGCCTTCCGGCGCGGACCGCGCTTCGTCGGCCGCGTGAGCGGGTGAACCTTTTCATGATCTTGCAACAGGCCGGACGAACTCTGCTCTAATTGCGCCCTTCGGGGCCGCGCAAACGCAACGAGTCTTGCATGGCAACAGGAACGGCGAATACGATGGCGGGCCAGCCGGCCCTGGCGAAGCGCCTGGGCTGGACCTTCCTCATCCTGTGCTGTTACCGGATCGGCGTTCATGTGCCGATCCCCGGCGTGGACGCGGCCGCTCTGGCCTCGTTTTTCGAGAGCATGGCCGGGACGCTTTTCAGCCTTTTCGACATGTTCTCCGGCGGCGGCCTTTCCAACGTCTCGGTGTTCGCGCTGGGCGTCATGCCGTACATTTCGGCGTCCATCATCATGCAGCTTTTGCAGGTGGTGAGCCCGGACATCAAGCGCATGGCGCGTGAGGAGGGGCAGGCCGGGCGGCGCAAGATCACCCAGTATACCCGTTATCTCACGGTGCTCATCACCCTGGTGCAGGGGCTGGGCATCGCCGTGGGCCTGGAGAACATGACCAGCCCCGCCGGCACGCCGGTGGTGCTGCATCCTGGCTGGGACTTCCGCCTGGTCACCATGATCACGTTCACGGCGGGTTCCGTTCTCGTCATGTGGCTGGGTGAGCAGATCACGGAGCGCGGCATCGGCAACGGCATTTCGCTCATCATTTTCTGCGGCATCGTGGTCGGCATCCCGCGCGGCATCATCCAGTCGTTCGCGCTCATCGAAGCCGGGGACATGAGCATCTTCATGGCCATTGTCATCCTGGTGTTCATGGCCGCCGTCACGGTCTGCATCGTGTTTGTGGAGCGGGCGCAGCGGCGCATCCCCATCAGCTATGCCAAGCGTCAGGTGGGGCGCAAGATGTTCGGCGGCCAGAATTCGCATCTGCCGCTCAGGCTGAACACCGCGGGCGTCATCCCGCCCATCTTCGCCTCGTCGCTGCTGCTTTTTCCGGCCACGATAGGCCAGTTCTCCGGCAATGAGTATGTGCGCCGCGCCGCTGAGTTCTTTTCGCCCAACGGCCTGATGTATAACATTCTCTATGTGGGGCTCATGTTCTTCTTCTGCTATTTCTACACGGCCATCATTTTCGACCCCAAGGAAATGGCCGAGAACCTGAAGAAGGCCGGCGGCTTCATTCCCGGCATCCGCCCCGGTGAAAAGACCCAGGAGTATATCGATACGGTCCTTTCCCGGCTGACGCTTTCGGGCGCCGTCTATATTTCCCTGGTCTGCCTGATGCCCATGCTGCTCATCAGCAAGTTCAACGTGCCGTTCTATTTCGGCGGCACCAGCCTGCTCATCCTTGTGGGCGTTGCCATGGACTTCATGAACCAGGTTGAATCCCACATGATTTCCAGCCAGTACCAGGGCCTGATGCAGAAGGCCCGCAGGAGTGGCCGGGCCTGACGGTAGCCGCAATGAAAAAGTATCACGGAGCCTATATCAAGAACGAGCGGGAAGTGGCCTGCCTGCGGGAAGCGAACCGCATGGTGGCCAACATCCTGGATGCCGTGGGCGATCTCGTGGCCCCCGGCGTCACCACGCAGCAGTTTGAAGAGCTTGCGCGCGACATGTGCGCCGATTACAAGGTCAAGCCCGCTTTTCTTGGGTATTACGGCTATCCCTTTGCCACCTGCTGCTCGGTCAACGAGCAGGTGGTGCACGGTTTCCCCTCGGCGCGCCCCCTGGACGAGGGGGACATCGTCAGCGTGGACATGGGCGTGGTTTTTGAGGGTTTTGTGGGGGACGCAGCGCGCACCTATCCGGTGGGGCGGGTGAGCGACGAGGCCCGGCGCCTCATGCGCGTGACCGAGGAGAGCCTCTATGTGGGCATCGAGCAGGCGCGGCCGGGCAATGACGTCTACGCCATCGGCGCCGCCATCCAGAAGTATGTGGAGGCCGCCGGTCTTGGCGTGGTGCGCCGTTTTGTGGGCCACGGCGTCGGCGCGAAGATGCACGAAAAGCCGGAAGTGCCGAATTTCAAGCCCGGCAGCCCCGGACTTGTCCTGCACAGCGGCATGGTCATCGCCATTGAACCCATGGTGACGCTTGGCACCCATGAAGTGGATATCCTCGACGACAAGTGGACGGCCGTCACCAGGGACGGGAAATGGGCCG
>CAZNXQ010000006.1:0-3001 GCA_964576895.1 uncultured Desulfovibrio sp. | reverse complement strand
GTGGATATCCTCGACGACAAGTGGACGGCCGTCACCAGGGACGGGAAATGGGCCGCGCATTTTGAGCACAGCGTGGCCATCACGCCCGACGGGCCCCGGATTTTAAGTATTTCCGACCGGGGCCTCAATCGGCACACCATTGCCGCTTGACAAGTTGGCATAACACGGCTAAAGATTTCCGTTCTTGCCAGACAGATGGGGAGGCGCACGCCGCAGCGGCGTTTGCGCGGGCCCGTTTTTCGGCGAAATCGGCAGACGCCAGTGGAGAGCGAGATGAAAGTCAGACCGTCCGTCAAAAAAATATGCCCCAAGTGCAAAGTGATCCGGCGCAAGGGAGTGCTTCGAGTCATCTGCGAAAACCCCCGGCACAAGCAGCGCCAGGGCTAGGGCAGGAGAACGATTGTGGCGAGAATAGCAGGTGTTGATTTGCCGCGCGGCAAACGGGTGGACATTGCGCTTACCTATATCTACGGGATTGGCCGTACCACTGCCCTGAAGATCCTGGATACCACCGGGGTCAACTGGGAGCGCAATATTGATGACCTCTCCGCCGACGAGGTGAACGAGATCCGCAAGGAGCTCGAACAGCATTACAAGGTGGAGGGCGACCTGCGCCGTGAGGTGTCGGGCAATATCAAGCGGCTTATGGACATCGGCTGCTATCGCGGCCTGCGGCATCGGCGCGGCCTGCCTGTCCACGGACAGCGCACCCATACCAATGCGCGCACGCGCAAGGGGCCGCGTCGCGGCGCCGTGGGCAAGAAAAAGTAATCCGACTCCCGTTATTCAGCCAATTTGAGGGACAGTCATGGCAAGACCCAAGAAAGCGGTCAAGAAAAAGGAACGGAAGAACGTGCCTCTGGGCATCGCCCATATTCAGGCTTCGTTCAACAATACGATCATCACCTTCACGGATACGCGCGGCAACGCCATCTCCTGGGCATCCGCCGGGCAGAGCGGCTTCAAGGGCTCGCGCAAGTCCACCCCCTTTGCCGCCCAGGTGGCCGCTGAAACGGCCGCCCGCAAGGCTCAGGAAAACGGCATGCGCACGGTGGGCGTGTATGTGAAGGGCCCCGGTTCCGGCCGTGAGGCGGCCATGCGCGCCATTGCCGCCGCCGGTTTTCGCGTTGCCTTCATTCGCGACGTCACGCCCATCCCGCACAATGGCTGCCGTCCGCCCAAGCGCCGGCGCGTGTAGCTTCGCGGGGCTTCGCCGCGCCGCACAAACCAAGAGGATATACTCATGGCCAAATATACGGAAGCCAAATGCCGTCTTTGCCGCCGCGAAGGCTGCAAGCTCTTTCTGAAGGGCGACCGCTGCTTTACCGACAAGTGCGCGTATGAGCGCCGTCCTTACGCTCCCGGTCAGCATGGCCGCGCGCGCAAGAAGGTCAGCGAATATGCGGTCCAGCTCCGCGAGAAGCAGAAGACGCGCCGCGCGTATGGCGTGCTGGAACGGCAGTTCCGCGGCTATTTTGAAAAGGCCGAGATGCACAAGGGCGTTACCGGTACCAACCTGCTGGTCACGCTTGAGCGCCGTCTGGACAATGTGGTCTACCGCCTCGGTTTTGCCGGTTCGCGCGATCAGGCCCGCCAGATGGTGCGGCATGGCCTGTTCACCCTCAATGGCCGCAAGGTGAACATTCCTTCCCTTCAGGTGCGCGTGGGTGACATCATCGCCGTGCCCGAAAAGAACCGCAAGATCCCCACGCTCGCGGCCGCCCAGGAGGCCGTCGCGCGCCGTGGCTGCCCCGGCTGGCTCGAAACGGACGGAGCGGCGTTCAAGGGGACAGTCAAGGCGCTTCCGCAGCGTGACGACATCCAGTTCCCCGTCAACGAGCAGCTCATCGTCGAACTCTATTCGAAATAAGCTGGGGGCCGCATGCTTATCAAACAGGGCGAACGCCTCATCAACGCGCGCAACTGGTCGGAGCTTGTCAAGCCCGAACAGATCCTGCGTGACGATGAAAACGCAAGCGCCACCTACGGCAAGTTTATCTGCGAGCCGCTGGAACGCGGGTACGGCACCACCATTGGCAATGCCATGCGCCGTGTTCTGCTCGCCTCCCTGCAGGGGGCGGCATTTGTGGCCGTCCGCATTTCCGGGGTGCAGCACGAGTTCACCACCATTCACGGCGTTCTGGAAGACGTTACGGATGTGGTGCTCAATCTCAAGCAGGTGCGCCTGCGGATGGATACGGACGAACCCCAGCGCCTGACCCTGCGCGCCGACAAGAAGGGCAACGTCACCGCCGCCATGATCCAGGCCAACCAGCATGTGGAAGTGCTGAACCCTGAGCTCCATATCGCCACCCTGACCGAGGACATCCCTCTGGAAATGGAGCTTGAGGCCCGCATGGGCAAGGGCTATATGCCCGCCGACATGCACGAGGGCCTTGCGGAGGAAATCGGCCTCATCAAGCTGGATTCGAGCTTCTCGCCCGTCCGCAAGGTGGCCTATGCCGTGGAGCAGGCGCGTGTTGGCCAGATGACCAACTATGACCGGCTCATCCTTGAGGTCTGGACCGACGGCTCGCTTACGCCTGAGGACGCGGTTGCCTACAGCGCCAAGATCATCAAGGACCAGATTTCGGTCTTCATCAATTTTGACGAGCGCGTTTCTGGGGACATGCACCTCGGCGGGGGCGACAACAGCGAACTCAACGAACATCTCTTCAAGAGCATTGACGACCTTGAGCTCTCTGTCCGCGCCACCAACTGTCTGCGCAGCGCCAATATCGCCACGGTGGGCGAACTGGTGCAGCGCTCCGAAAGCGAGATGCTCAAGACCAAGAACTTTGGCCGTAAATCCCTGGACGAGATCAAGAGCGTCCTTCTGGACATGGGGCTTGATTTCGGCATGAAGGTGGACGGCTTCGACAAGAAGTACCAGGAATGGAAAAGGAAGCAGCAAAATGAGGCATAGCAATTCCGGCAGAAAATTTTCGCGGACGCCCTCGCACCGCAAGGCCATGTTGCACAATCTCGCCAAGGCGCTGCT
>CAZNXQ010000005.1:0-41701 GCA_964576895.1 uncultured Desulfovibrio sp. | reverse complement strand
GGCCAACAAGCTGAACAGCCTCATCCAGGAAATGAAGAACGCCTAAGCGTTCGGAACAGCGAACACACAAGCCGGGGGGCGCGTCCGCAGGGGCGCGCCCCTTTTGCGTTGGGGCGCCCCGGCGGGAGACTTCAGGATGCGGCGGACCACCGCTTTGTGCATGGACAGTGGCGCGCGCTTGGGGTATAAAATTTTTTACGCCGCGGTTCGCCATGCAGGCGCCGGGCGGGCGCAACGTTTGCCAGGCGGGAACCAACGCCGTGAATCAGCCCTGAGGGGGTCCTCCATGTGTCCGCATGCCGCGCTGTTGCAGCGCTTCATCATCGCCATCCTTGCGCTCGTTGCGCCGTTTGTGGCGGTCGGCCCCGCGCGGGGGGAAGATAACGGGGCCACGGCACGGGGCATGTTCACCCTGCTGCCGCCCAGCATTTTTGAAACAACGGCGGAAGGCCTTTCCGAAGCGGACAAGCAGCGGCTGCTTGCCGAAGGGCGCACCGAGTTCTGGGAAATCGCGGGCGAAACCTCCGATGTCCTCGTGTTCGCCAGCCTGCCGTTCCGTGACCGGGCCGTGGGGCTGCGCCTGTTCCGCAATACGGAGGACGGCTCCACCGAGGTGGCGGTGGGCACGCTCGGCGAACCCATCTGCACGGTGGAGCTCTGGCGCCTGGACACGTCGGGGCGCGTGGTGCCCATAGACACGCCGTCGGAGCCGGACGCGCGGGAATTTCTCGGCAAGGGGCAGAAACTGCCGGGCAATGTCACGCCCACGGTGCTCATCTGCCTTGGCCTTGGCGGCCTCAAGGCCGAGCCGGTCTTCTGGAGCAGCAAGGGACAGGTGGATGTGCCCCTGCGCAATGACGTGTCGTTTCAGTGGACGGGAAAGGGCTTCGAGAAGCGCGTGACCGTTCGGGAAGCCCCTCCCCGCTGACCTCCGGAGGTGTGCGGGGCGCCCATAAAAAAATGGAAAAAAGCATTTGACACAGGCGCCCGCTCCGGCTATGTTCTTCAGGCCGTGGGGCTGTAGCTCAGTTGGGAGAGCGCTTGAATGGCATTCAAGAGGCCGTCAGTTCAATTCTGTCCAGCTCCACCACTCATTTCAAGGGGTTACGGTATTTGCCGTGACCCCTTTTTGCTTGTGTGAGACATGGGGAAAGGGGAAATCCTTTTGACGGAACAGAGAAGTGTGTTTCGGAAGTGATAATTAATATATATCATACGTATTTTTTATATTTGCAGCAAAAAGGGGAAGTGATGCAAAGGAAATTAATAAGTTTATTGATGTTAGTAGTTGTTTCTTTGTTATACACTACTGGTTGCTCTCCCAAATTTAATGTTCTTGTTGGGGGGAAAACATCTCTAGACTTTGAGCAAAGTCAAAATCATGATAAAAAATATAAAATATTTTTTGATAATGAAAGAAATAAAAAAGATTTAGATTATCACATTGTATATAATGGTGTAGCAGATACTTTTAGAAATAATAGGTTTCATCTCGTTGAAAATCCTTATGATGCTGATTATATTGTATCTGTAAATTTTAGTGTCAGCGGTCCACATGGATATACAGTAGATCACTCAATTCCTATAACTGGGCAGGTTGGTGTTAATACACATAGAGTATATTCATATGGTCAAAATGGAATGATACCATATACATATACAACGCCAAAGTATGGTACAATAGGTTATAATCATTATCAAACAACAGAAAAATTTTACACTCATGGACTATCTGTTGTGGCATATGGCCTTTCAAAACCCAAATTAGAAATCACCCATATAATATGGGAAATCACCGCAGTAACTTCAAATGAAACTAATGATTTTCGCAAAATTTTACCAGCGTTACTTTTGGTACTTGAAAAACATATGGCGAAAGATACTCATGGAAATATTAATATTGAACTACATGAAAAGGACGGGAAATTAATTGAGAAAGATGATATGTTCAAGACGAATAACTAATCTGAGCATATTCACTCTTTGCACTGGATCAGTGGTATTAATTCTGAATATCTTTATTATTTAGATGCTCATATAGCCTAATTCTCCTTCCCATTTCTATGCATTTACATTTATTTGAAAAGATGCCAATTTCTGTTTAGTGGGCGCCGAGGAGATAATCATAGAATTATGATTTAAAATCTCAGGGAATTATATATCTAACAGGAATAACATAATAAGTATAAAATTGTAGTTAGGTGATAGTCATGGAAGGATTTGTATATGTTATGAGCAATAGGTCAATGCCAAATATATATAAAATTGGTTGTACTTCTAGAAATCCTATAGAGAGGGCAAATGATTTATATACCACAGGGGTTCCTACACCATTCATTGTTGAATACTGTATATATATTGAAAACTTTCAATATATAGAAAAAGAAATACATAAAAGTCTAATTAATTATAACTTCAATAAAGAATTTTTTAAGTATGATCTAATTAAATGTATTTTAGAAATTAAGAGAATAGCAATACAACACTATTCATATAAAGAAAAATATTACAATAAACATTTAAAATCTCAAGTTGAGGGATGGGAAAGTCAGTATTTACAGGAAATTGAAAATGAAAGACGCAGAAAATTAATGCAAGCTGAAGCAGAAAAACTTAGAGCCTTAGAGGAAGAGAAGAAGAGAAGAAAAGGAGGAAAAAGATAGAAGGATTAATGGAACATTATTAATGGTTCTTGGTGGCGTTTGTTTAACTATAGGGATGATTTATGACTTTGATTATCTAATGATTATAGGATGCTTTGTTATTACGGTAGGAAAGATAAAAAAAGGAGATGATACTTGGATTTAAAATATAATTATCTCCATACTCATTTCTCAAGAATTCAGAGGTTCCGTAAAAAAGATTTCCCCTTTCCCCATGTCTCACACAAGCAAAAAGGGGTCACGGCAAATACCGTAACCCCTTGAAATGAGTGGTGGAGCTGGACAGAATTGAACTGACGGCCTCTTGAATGCCATAATCGGGCACCAATGAGCCGGAGCAATGGCTGTCAATCTTCCGGGAAATGCCTTCGTATATTTCGGTTCCAAAGCTATACATTTTGATACATTCCGTATATTCGGTTCAGATTTCGTGAGTCAGGATTTCAAGCACTTCCTTGTCCTCAATGCCCAGATAACGCATGGTGACACTTGGGGATGAATGGTTGAAGCGTTTGCAGATAAGCTCAAAACCCACGCCAAAATGTGTCCGCTGGATATAGCCGAACGTCTTTCTCAGAGAATGCGCTCCGTAATTTCCGGGCAGATTGATGGCCTTGCACCACGATTTAATCATACGGTTAACGGCCATGATGGTCAAAGGCTTCTGGCGGCATTTGCCAGACGGGAATAGGTACTCATCATCCCGATGGCCCGAAGCCTCCAGATGACCTCTGAGGGCCTTGTAAACTTCCCTGTTGATATAGAGGGTATTGATTTTCCCGGTTTTGGATTCCCGGATTTGGATGGTCTGGCCGGGTTTGGCGAAAAGGACATCGGAGATTTTGAGTTTGAGCAAATCTCCCGTTCTGATGCCGTTATTGATGCCGAGGGTAAAGAGGAGCAGATCACGGGGCTTGGAGGCAAGAAGCTTTTTAATGGATTGGATGTCTTCAAGCTGGCGGATGGGTTGAACGAGAGTTGAGGAACCGGGTTTCGGGTGATTGGGATTTGGCATGGTGAACCTCGAATGTTAAATTAATATGGAAAATCAATATATTAGTTAATATTCCATGTACACAGTCCGGGATGATGAGTTTTATTCTATTGATATAATTAGGCAAATTCAGAAATATTAAGTTATTCAAAGAACTTATTCTGTAAAATCGGCATGTTGGATTAAATTTAATGGTTTTTTCCGGGAGCAAATTCTGATTTCATACTCTTGATTTGGAGAAAATACACGCGAGTATGGAGAGAATACACGCATATTTGATTGAATGTTCAATCAAATTCCCGGCTGTAGAGGTTAAAATGTGGAATGAAACTTAAGATTTTTAAGATTTTAGAATCTAATTGATTATGAATTTTGATTTATTAATTTGTAATATGAATTGATTATATTGATTTAAAAATCCCTTATTATCACATATGATACGGTATTTGCCGTGAGCTCTTTTTTCTTTTATGAGGCTTTGCGGAGTGCGACAGAGGTTTACCGCCGCCATTGATTAATTTGTTACCCCTTTGACTTTGGTTTCAAAGGGAAAACCCATTGCCCAATTTCATTCTGAAAGGGTTGCTCAGAAATAATAAACTCTCCTTTAAAAATACTATCTTTAAATAAAAAAATACGCCCTTTTCCTGTTAGAAAGTTATCATAAAGTATTTTATTTCCATATTTCAACATTTGTTTTTTTGAAGCGGTATTTTGACCAATATAATATATAATTCCGTCTCGTTCTTTGTTGTTATATTTACTTTTGGAATAATAAAAAAGTACAATATTCCCACGTTTTGTTTCTTTTATTCCGGAATGATAATCATTAATAAATGAAAAATATTTATTGAGAGTCTCCAATTCATACTTCTTACCTATTTCAAGCGGTAGAGTATTTAATTCACTATCATTATTATTTTTTTCAATTTGTTTATTCCGAGTATATTCTTTTGATATTTTATAATTATGCACACCTATAGAATCATCTGTTTTACTATCTTGTACATCAGGAAAGGAATTACATAATTTACATACCTCATTTTTTATCTTTTCGTATAATTGTGGGCATTCATCTTTGGTAAAAAAAATACCCATCTCATCATTATTTATTTGACTATAATCGTAGAGATTCATGCTTCCAATTAGTATGGCTTTATCAGAAAAAAAGCATTTTGCATGTAAATTTTCTCGTTTAAATGTAGTAATATTAAGTTTATTAGTTTCAAACGTTTCCCTGTAGACTATTTTAATATCAACATCATTACGAATTTTATCATTTATAATGGAGAAAATTCGTTTACTCATTTTTATATATGGCGAAACAATAATAATCTCCTGCTCAGCCTCCTTAAGTATTTTTTCAATGCAAACTACCATTTCCGCTGTTGTAACAAAATGTGGTTCTCGTGAATGAGAACGTAAAAAATGCTTGAATAATGACATGCATACCTCTTAAAATTTGAATTTTTCGATACATCAAGAGTTCCCCGGCTCCGATAAGGATTTCCCCCATCCCTCTCACACAAACAAAAAGGGGGCACGGCACATACCGTAACCCCAGAAAAGTGGTGGAGCTGGACAGAATTGAACTGACGGCCTCTTGAATGCCATTCAAGCGCCCTTTAAAGTGGGTTTTCGGCACGGCTTCATCCTTCAACGCTCAGAGGCCATGTTCTGATAGAGAAGAAGTCCTTACTTGGATATAACTTTACCCTGTTCGGCGTAGTAGAGCAACAGAATAAGCCTCATCGCTCGGAGCGTGTATGTGGAATATTAACTAATATATTGATTTTCAATACTAATTGAACTTTCAAAGTTACCATGTCAAATCTCAGGTACCCGAAGCCCGCTTTCCCGACCTCGTTCCGTGCATCCGTCACCGTGAAGGCATCCACTCCAGCAAAAAGCGCCGTGTCCCCACGCCCCGCAAACTGCTCCTGTTACCTCCGGCATCACCAACGGCATCAGAACCGGAGATTTGTTCAAACGCAAAATCTCCGATGTCCTTTTCGCCAAACCCGGCCAAACCATCCAAATCCGGGAATCCAAAACCGGGAAGACCACTCCCCTCTCTCGCAACAGGGAAGTTTGCAAGCCTCTCGGAGGTCCTCTGGAGGCTTCGGACCATGGGGATGATGAGTGCCTGGTCCAGTCTGGCAAATGTCGACAGAAGCCTTTACCATCCGGGCCATTAACCGTATGATTGCATTCTGGTGCAGTGCCATCAATCTGTCCGGAAATTCTGGAGCGTCTCCCTGAGAAAGGCGTTCGGCTCTGTCCGGCGGACGCATTTGGGCGTGGATTTTGCCCGTATCCGCAAATGCTTCAACTGCGTTTGGGGCCGGCAAAGGCCGGAAGCGTACCGTGCCAATCCCTCAACCCCTCAGCCCGACGAAAGCCATAACCCAGCGTTGGTATACACTGTATATGGGCACCGCCAATCCGGAACAGGAGTTTCCATGCCTTGCCGTTTTCATAAAGACACGATGACAAATTGTGATGGATGCGCCGAAAATGCCAGGTTCCTGGCGGCCTGTCTGGACAAGATGCCCACTGCTGTTGCCATTATTCATATGGAAGTTGACGAAACAAACAATCCTGTTGACTTTACCTTTGTCTATGCCAATGAAGCGTTGGCAAAACTGGAAAATGTACAGCGCGATAAGCTGATTGGGGCGGCTTTTTACAGGGACCTTTTCCCGCAGGGAGAGAAAAAATGGTTGCTCCCGTATTGGGATACAGCATGCAATGGCATGGCACAAACGCTCAAGGATTACAGTCCTGAAATAGGGCGATTTATCGAGATAAATTGTTATCAGATCGCCTACGGATATTGCGCGTGTATTGTTACAGATGTTTCTGGCAAGATCAATATCCAGAAAGAACTTGAAGATGCGCGACGCTGTATGGAAATAGTATTTCAAAATACTTTGGACAATATGTTTTTTTATGATATTGAAGACAGAGTTCTTATCAATGATAATGATATTCTCCCACGCATAGGCAATCTGCCACTTCGCGTGGATAACGTTCCGAAACGCCTTGTTGAATACGGGATAATTCAGGAAAAATCCTTGCCGGATATGGAACGGTTTTTTGAATCTTTGCATGAAAATACTCTGGACTGTGAGGCTGCGGAAGAAGTTGAGTTGAATTTAACTGGAGAGGAAGGCGATTTCCAATGGCATAAGTTAACATATACAACATATTTTAGCGAGGCGTTTCATAAAAAGTATGTTCTTATTTTTGTGCGTAATATCGATCAGGAAGTCGCACATCGGCATAAGCTTGAAAATGAAGCATCCAGAGATGGATTGACAGGTCTTTATAATAGAAAAACCGCCATTGCCATGATAAACGATGTTTGCGCCGAAGGGGCTGCCAAGGCGCTGTTTCTCTTTGACCTTGATGACTTCAAGGGTATTAATGATACCTACGGCCATGCTGCCGGGGACACTACATTGCAAGTATTTGGCAGGATCCTCCGAAAAGTGTTTCGGAAAAGCGACATCGTTTTCCGGCTGGGCGGTGATGAATTTGGAGCATTTGTGCAGGGTAATGGCACGGATTTTATTAAAAATATCTGTGAGCGAATCTTTGAAGCGCTTGCCGCGCAAAAGGATTTGCCCTTTCAGATCCGTGCCAGCATTGGCATAGGTCTGACCCAGGCCGCCAGGCATACCTATATGGAGTATTATCAGAAAGCGGACAAGGCGTTGTATGCCGCCAAAAACAGCGGGAAAAATAGCTGGCATCTGGATGTATTTTCCTGAAAAACGTCAGGATATTTTGCCGGTACGTTGCGCCGCGCCCATGCATGCCACCAGGGCAGATTGGCGAGTTCTGGCTGGGGGAGGGGGGGCGATTCGCCTTCCGCCCAGGCGCCAGATGCCACAGGAAGCCTTTGACCATCACGGCCGTTAGCCGTATGATGAAACTCTGGTGCAGGGCCATCGATCTGCCCGGAACGTATGGGGCGCATTTCCTGAGAAAAATCTTCGGCCATATCCGGCGGGCACCCTGGGGCGTGGGCCTTGCGCGCATCCGCAAGGCGTTTTCCCCTTTCTCTCCCCGTGCCACCATGGGACATTGGGGCAGGGGCGTGCCCCAATGCCGGCCCACGAAATGGGGACGGTATGTACGGGGCGCTGCACAATGCGCAGCGCCGGAACCGAAATATGCGAAGGCATTTCAGGAGAGCCGCCCGCCACTGTTTGGCGCATTGATGGCCGATTCTGGTATTCAAGAGGGTATGGCGCAAGCCGTATCCCCTTTTCGCAGGAGAACCCCATGCTGAAACCACTGTTGCTGTGCTGCTGCGCCCTTCTGGTTGCGGGAAATGCCGTGGCCGCTGATGAAAAAATCGATCCCGCCACCTATATCTGCGCGGAACTGGTGGCCGCCACCGTTTCCGGCGAACCGCCGCTGTTCGAGGGCCTGCAACTGGACGGCTATGCGGCGGCCAGGGCCGGGGCGCCGGTGGCCGATCCGGCGCTCATGGCGCCGCTGATCCAGGAAGTGTACGACACCTGCCAGGCGGCGCCGACGGAAAAGGTCCTCCCCCTCTGGGAAAAGGCGCGCAAGGACAAGGCCGCCGCCGATGAGGGACCGTGGCGCGCGGACAAGACCACATGCGGGGACTATGCAGCCAACGAGGAGGACGGCAGCGGCTTTGTCATCTGGCTGGACGGCTACCGGAGGGGCAAGAGTGGCGAGCCCGGCTCCGTGCTTGAGAACAATGAGAGCCTGGATGCCTTTCTCGACGCCTGCAAGCGGCAGCCGGATGCCCTCATGCTGGATGTGCTGGCCCAGAGCGTGAAAAAGTAGCTGCCTGGGCGTGCCCCGTTTTTCCCTTTTTCGTTCCGCCCTTTCGCGCGGGCAGTCCTCCGGCATGGCGTTCCGGACGGCTGCCCCGGAAAGGGCGTTTTTCGTCACTGAGCCATGACTGACGCGCGTTCCGGGAGCCGTGTCCCGGCGCTCATGGTGCAGGGCACCTGTTCGGATGCGGGCAAGAGCCTGATCGCGGCCGCGCTCTGCCGCCTCCTGTCACGGCGCGGGCTCCGCGTGGCGCCGTTCAAGGCGCAGAACATGGCGCTCAATTCCTACGTCACCCTGCGCGGCGAGGAGATGGGCCGGGCCCAGGCCCTGCAGGCGGCGGCCTGCGGCCTGGAGCCGGATGCGCGCATGAACCCCGTCCTGCTCAAGCCCACTTCGGATCAGGGTTCGCAGGTCATCGTGCTCGGCAGGCCCGTGGGCATGATGCGCGTGCGCGAGTATCTCGCCTACAAGCCCGTGGCCTGGCGCGCGGTGCGCCGCGCCTATGCGGAGCTTGCCGCCGGCAGGGACGCCATGGTGCTGGAGGGCGCGGGCAGCCCGGCGGAGATCAACCTCCGGCCGCATGATATCGTCAACATGCGCATGGCGGCCCATGCGGGCGCGGCGGTGCTGCTGGTGGCGGACATCGACAGGGGCGGGGCGTTTGCCTCCCTGGTGGGCACCATGAGCCTGCTGGGGCGCGCGGACCGCGCGCGGGTGGCGGGCTTTGCCCTCAACCGTTTCCGGGGGGACGCGAGCCTGCTCACGCCCGCCATGGCGGCGGTGAGCCGTCGCACGCGGCGGCCGTTTTTCGGCGTCATTCCCATGATCCCCGACCTGCGCCTGCCGGAGGAAGATTCCGTCAGCTTCAAGCTGGGCCGCAGCCCCGGCATTGCCAACGGCACGGCGGCCGGGGCCCCCGGCATGCTGGATGTGGCGCTCATCGATCTGCCGCATATCAGCAATGTCACGGATTGCGATGCCCTGCGCGCCGAACCGGGCGTGCGCCTGCGCGCGGTGCGGCGCCCTGGGGAACTGGGCGCGCCGGAGCTCGTCATTCTGCCGGGCAGCCGCAACAGCAGCGCGGATATGCGGTTCCTGCGGGCTTCGGGGCTGGACGCCGCCGTGCGCGCCCATGCCCTGCGCTGTCTCGAACGGGGCCGCGGCGCTGTGGTCGGCATCTGCGGCGGCCTGCAACTTCTGGGCGAGCGCATTGATGATCCGCTGGCCCTGGAATCCGGCGGCAGCGTCGGAGGGCTGGGGCTGCTGCCGCTCGTCACGGAGCTTGCGGCGGCCAAGACCCTGCGCCGCACAGCGGGAACGGCGCTGGCGGCGGTGTGCGGTGCGCCGCTGCCCGTGGCCGGCTATGAGATCCATCATGGCCGCAGCCTGAGCCGGGACGACGGCGCGGACGTGATCATGCGCGACGCGGCGGGCGCGGCGCTGGGCTGGGGCAGGCTCGATGCCGCCGGCAACGCGCGCGTCTGGGGCAGCTATCTGCATGGCGTGTTCGACAGCGATGCCTTCCGCCATGCGCTGCTCGACGGTCTGCGCCGGGAAGCGGGCTTGCCCGCCATGGACGGGATTTCCTGGAATATGGGGCCGGAGCTGGATCGCGTGGCGGATGTGGTGGCGGCCAGCCTGGATATGGCCGCCGTGGAAGCCCTGATCGGGCTCTGAGGCTGTGCGCCCGGTCATTCCGGGCGGCCCGTCGCCTCCCGCAGCAGGACAAAGAGCCGGCTGGAGAACGCTTCCATGACACGGGCCGGCGCCACGCCGTAGCGGAGCATTTCTTGGGCTTCCTCAAGCCAGCGGCCGCACAGGGCCGCGCGCGCCTCCGGGGGAGCCTGCGGCCCGCATGCCCGCGTTCCGTTTTTCGCCGCTTGGCTGAACGGCGCCAGCGCCGCGTCCAGCGGGTGTTCCGCCGTTTTCTGGGCCAGAACGCGGATGAGCGCGTTCTGGCAGCTCAGGAGGAGCCGGGCCGCCAGCGCCGCATCCAGGCCGCCCTTGGCGGCGGCCTTTTCGAGAAAGTCCTGACCGGTGCGGAGGAAATCCGCCAGGGCCGTTTCCCAGGGGGCCAGCGCCGGGTCCGCCTCCGGCCTGTCGGGCCAGGGCAGCGTGAGGCAGAAGGCGCGGGAAACCAGCGTCGGCAGCAGTTGCTCGCGTTGCGGCGCCAGCAGCACAAAGACCGTATGCGGGATGGGTTCTTCCAGCGCCTTGAGCAGGGCGTTGGCGGCCTCGTCGCGGCTGGGCGAAAGCCCCATGAGCAGGACGACCCTGCGTCCCGCGCCGTGCGGCGCGTCGCGCAGGCGGCTCTTGAGTTCACGGGCGCGGCGCATGTTGAAGGCCAGCACCGGGCCGGGGTTTTCCTCGTCTTCGCGGTTGCCGATGCGCCCGTCAAAGGCCAGGACGTCAAGATGCTCCCCGGCGGCGATCTGCCCGCAGACCGGGCAGGCAAGGCAGGGCGTCGCCGGCCGGCCCTGGGCCGCCGCGGCAAGCGCGCGCGGGCAGTTGCAGGCCGCGGCCCAGTAGCGCGCCAGATCCTGGCGCGAGGCTTCCGTGCCGCCCTCAAACAGCAGGGTCTGGGGCGGCGACGGCGCCAGGCGGTCGAGGATGCCGCGCAGACGGGCGAAATCCTCGCCCGCAATGGCCGGAAGAAGGCTGTCGGCTGCGTCCATGATGCGTGGCGGCGCCGGGCGGGGAACGCCGGTCAGCGTTCGATGGTCTGTTCCCGGTCCGGCCCCACGGAAACAAGGGAGATCCTGGCCCCGCAGAGCTCTTCCAGGCGCTCCACATAGGCGCGCACCGTGTCCGGCAGTTCCGCGAAATCGCGGCAGCCGGAAATATCCTCCTCAAAGCCCGGAACTTCCTCATAGACGGGCGTTACGCGCCCAAGGGCGCCTTCCTCCTGCGGCAGATAGTCCAGCCGCTTGCCGTCCAGCTCATAGGCCACGCAGATCTTGAGGACAGGCAGGTTCTGGAGGACATCCAGCTTGGTGAGCGCCAGATCCGTGATGCCGTTGAGGCGCACGCTCTCGCGCGCCACCACCGCATCGAACCAGCCGCAGCGGCGCGGGCGCCCTGTGGTGGCCCCGAACTCGTGGCCGTTGGTACGCAGGTAACTGCCCGCATCGTCCAGAAGCTCGGTGGGGAAGGGGCCGGAGCCCACGCGGGTGGTGTAGGCCTTGATGACGCCCACCACGCGCTCCAGGGCGGACGGCGCCACGGCGCTGCCCGCGGCGGCATTGCCGGCCACGGTGTTGGACGAGGTCACAAAGGGATAGGTGCCGTGGTCGATGTCGAGATGGATGCCCTGCGCCCCTTCAAAGAGCACATCCGCACCGGACTTCATGGCGGCGTGGAGGCGGGCGTCCGTATCCTGCACATAGGGCAGCAGGCGCGGGGCCAGGGCAAGCAGACCGTCGCTGACGGCGTCCGGGTCCAGCGCTTCAAACTTGTACAGCTCGCGGAGCAGCACGTTTTTTTCCAGCAGCGCGTGGCGCACCTTGGCGCGCACAAGGTCCGGGTCGGCCAGGTCGCCCGCGCGCAGGCCCACGCGCGCGGCCTTGTCCTCGTAACAGGGGCCGATGCCCCGGCCGGTGGTGCCGATCTTGTGCCCGGCGCGCTTGGCTTCGCGCGCCTTGTCCAGGCTTTTGTGGTAGGGCAGGATGAGATGCGCCTTCTTGCTCACGGCAAGGCGGGCGGGCGAGACGTCGACGCCGCGGGCGGCCAGCTCCTCCGTTTCGTGCAAAAAGACTTCGGGATCGAGCACCACGCCGTTGCCCACCAGGCACAAGGCGCCGGGATGGAGGATGCCGGAAGGGACAAGATGAAGGATGGTTTCCTCGTTGCCGACCCTGATGGTGTGCCCGGCATTGTTGCCGCCCTGAAAGCGCACGATGACCTGACTGCGGGCGCTGAGCATGTCAACGATCTTGCCCTTGCCCTCATCGCCCCATTGTGCGCCGATAATGACTGTATTGGCCATGATGCCACCTTTCCCCCTGGATTTGCCGCGTGCGGCGGCACCTGTGCCGGCGCGGCCGGAAGATGCCCGGCGCGCGACCGGGTATGGGGATGTCTGCTGCGCGCGACCGGAATTTTAACTGTAGAGTGGAGGCGAGAGCAAGTCAAGACGCCATGGGCACCGGGTTCTCCCCGAAACGGCCGGAAGCGCGGAAAAAACGCCCCTCCCCCGCGCGGGGGGAGGGGCCTTGCGTTCGGAAGTCCGTCAGAAAGGGCCGCTAGCCCCAGAGCACGAGCCCCGTCGCCAGGGGAGAGCTCAGGCCCTTGTGCACGGGCATGACCCTGATACCGTAGCGATAGGCGCCGTTGCGCCGGGGGATGTAGGTGGCCGAGTAGATGATGCCGCTGCCGTTGCTGCGCGGCTCCAGCCGCAGCACATCCGGCCTGTCGCGGAAATTGCCGTTGGCAAAGGTCCGGCCGATGACGAGCTGGACGAGGATCTCCTCCG
Organism: uncultured Desulfovibrio sp.; assembly: GCA_964576895.1. GTDB lineage: Bacteria > Desulfobacterota > Desulfovibrionia > Desulfovibrionales > Desulfovibrionaceae > Desulfovibrio. Next base: position 28,752 of record CAZNXQ010000005.1, on the reverse strand, counting down.
GCTTCATTTCGCCGGGGGTCAGGCGCAGACGCACATTGACCGGCTCGCCGCAGAGCATGGTATTGCCGTCCGCGCCGCTGAGGATGATTTCCTCCAGCTTCACGGTGCCGAAGCGCACGGCCAGATCTTCGCGCCAGGCGGCGAGTTCGCGGCACAGCTCCCAGTTGTTTGCGGCCAGTTCGTCCCGGCGCCCGGCGGCGGGACAGTACGCCGCCTCCACATAGTCGCGGACCATGCGGTTGCTGCTGTACATGGCGGTGAGGCTCTTGAGCGAACGCTTGGACATGGCGATCCAGCTGGTGGGCAGCCCGGCGCTGTTCTGCTCATGATAGAGCGGCAGCACCGCATTTTCCAGCAGGGTGTAGAGGGCCTCCGCGTCGGAGTAGTCGTTCTGCTCCTCGGTGGGCAGTTCCAGGCTGACCACCGGGCCGATGGTCCAGCCGTTCTGGCGGTTGTAGCCCTCGCACCACCAGCCGTCGGAAATGCTCAGGTTGATGCCGCCGTTGACCGGGAGCTTCATGCCACTGGTGCCCGACGCCTCGTGCGGACGGCGCGGCGTGTTCAGCCACACGTCGCAACCCTGCGAGAGCAGGCGCGAAACCGCGAGGCTGTAATCCTCCATGAAGAAGATCTTGCCGAGGAAGCGCTCGTCGCGGCTCATCTTGATGACTTCCTGAAGGATATTGATGCCCGCCTCGTCCGCCGGATGCGACTTGCCCGCAAAGACAAAGGCCACCGGGCGTTCGGGATCGTTGATGATCCTGGCGAGGCGGTCCGGGTCGGAAAAGAGCAGTGTGGCGCGCTTGTAGGGCGCGAAACGTCGCGCGAAACCGATGAAGAGGGTGCCTGGCTTGAGGGCGCTTTCCATGAGGGCGCGCTCGGCGCGGTTCAGGCGGAATTTTTGCGCGTAGGCGGGAATGCCGGCGCGCAGCGCGTCCAGCAGTTCCTCCTTCTGGGTCATGCGCGCGGCCCAGTAGATATCGTCCGGGATGTCGTCCACCCTGGCCCAGACCGGAGAATCCGGCCCGGCCTGGAGCCAGCCCTCGCCCAGGTATTGCGTGAGCAGCTCGTGCATCTGCGTGCCCACATAGGAAGGCGTGTGCACGCCGTTGGTCACATAGGTGATGGGCGTTTCAGCCAGGGGCAGGCTCTTCCAGAGCTTGTTCCACATATGGCGCGAGACCTCGCCGTGCAGGCGGCTCACGCCGTTGGCCCAGGAGGAGAGGCGCAGGGCCAGGACCGTCATTTCAAAGTTGTGGGCGTTGCCCCCCTCCATCTGGCCCAACTGGACGAACTGGGCCCAGTCAAGGCCGAGTTTGGTGGCAAACTGGCCGAAATAGCGGCCCACGAGGTCCAGCGAGAAGGATTCATTGCCCGCCGGCACCGGCGTGTGCGTGGTGAACACGGTATTGGAACGCACGCGCACCGTGGCCTCGTCATAGCTCATGCCCTGGCCCATACATTCGAGCAGCCGCTCGATGACAAGGAAGGCCGAATGCCCCTCGTTCATGTGGTAAACGTGCGGCTCCAGCCCCAGGGTGCGGATGAGACGCACGCCGCCCATGCCGAGGAGCATTTCCTGGAGCAGGCGGATCTCGCGGTTGGCCTCATAGAGCCGGTCGGTGATCTTGCGGTCCTCCTCGCTGTTGCGGGAGGTGTCCGTATCCATGAGGTAGAGCGTGACGCGGCCCACCTTCATCTGCCAGATGCGCGCGTAGAGGATGCGGCCCGGCAGCTCCAGCTGGACGAAAAGCGGCTCGTTGTTGGCGTCCGTGACCTGGCTCACGGGCAGCTGGGCGAAGTTGTTCAGGGGATAGACCGCCACCTGGCGGCCATTTTCGTCGATCTCCTGCTTGAAATAGCCGTTTTTGTAGAGCAGGCCGATGCCGAAGAGCGGCACGGCCATGTCCGAGGCGCTCTTGAGGTGGTCGCCGGAAAGCACGCCCAGGCCGCCGGAATAGATGGGCACGGACTCGTTGATGCCGTATTCCGTGGAGAAATAGGCCACGGGATGCGCGGCCGTGACATGCTCGTCGATGTCACGCAGCGGCTCGGCCATGTAGGCGTCGAATTCGGCCATGACCTCGCCGTAGAGGCGCAGGTAGTCCTCATTGGCGCGCAGGCTCTCCAGCCGTTCGGAATCGGCCTGGCCCAGCACCTGGATGGGATTGTGGCATTTGTCCCACATCTGCGGATTGAGGGTCATGAAGAGCGCCTTGGCCTTGTCGTTCCAGCACCACCAGAGGTTGTTGGAGAGTTCGCGCAGGCGCGCCAGTTCGGGCGGCAGCTCGGCAACGGCAAGAATGGGCCGCAGGAAGGGCGTCACCGAGGAGGAGGCCTGGAGCACCCGGTTCATGCCCTCGCGCTCCTCGTGCTCCAGCTCGGTGCGGGCCGCGGCCTTTTCCAGGGCGATGCGGAAGGCCTCGAGATAATTGGCGAAGAAGTGGCTCCAGGAGGTGAGTTCGGCCACATCCCGCGCGCTCTTGCGCAGGGTGGCCAGCGTCTCCGGGGCCATGGTGGCGGCCTTGAGCACATAGTCGTGCAGGATCTCCGCGCTCTGGTCGAAGTTCATGCCGCGCCGGGGCATGACGGCGACGCCGCTCGTCTCCTCGTTGCCTTTCTGGGCGTCGCGCGCCCACATGCCGAAACCGGAAAGATCCGTGGTGAGCGTGGGCACGGCCCAGGCCGCGCATTCCTGCGGGGTGTAGCCCCAGGGCTCGTACCAGGAGGGGAAGAAGCCCATGTCGCAGGCCGAGATGACATCCTCATAGGGCATGTTGAGAAAGCCGTCGTGCCCGTCCAGCATGGCGGGCACGAAGATGACCTTGACGTGGCTGTCCGGCTGGTTGTTGAGGCCCAGGCGGCGGCAGGCGTTGATGATGGGGTCCTGCGGCGCGTTCCAGGCATGATGGCTGCAGATGAAGGGTTGCCCATTGTCCGTGGCGGCGGGGTCGCCGGAGATGGCCGCCGGGTTGACGCCCGTGTGGCCGCCCATGACCAGGCAGAGGGCGAGGATGGAGGCGTCCGTGCCGCGCAGGTTCCTGTCCGCGCGGGCCAGCGCGTCGAGGAAGATGTCGATGCCCTTGTTGTGCATCTCGTAGCGGCCGGAAATGGCGAAGATGCGCGTGGCGGGCGAAAGCTCGGTCCGCAGGAAGCGGTTGGCCGCGGCCATGACCCTGGCGCGGTGTTCCAGAGGTTCCTGGCGTTTTTCGGAAAAGTCGGGGATCACCCGCATGTCCAGGCCGTTGACCGTGATGACGTCCGGCGAGCGGCCGAGAAAGACCGTGGATTCCTCGCCCGTGATGGGGCTCACCGTGGTGAAGGCGTCGGCCTCGCGCGCCGAGGCGCTCTCCATGGACCATTTGGCCGTGATGTTCTGGGCCGCCGCCTCCTGGGCGGGGTTGATGCTCCTGAGGTTGGAGTAGATGTCCCGCCCGGTGCCGGCAAGCGCGCGGCCGAGCATGGTGGCGTGCGTGGTGAAGACCGTGCCGATGGCGGGCGCGTTCTTTTTCAGGCTGAGCAGGCCCGCGCCGCACATCCATTCGTGGAAGAGGGCGACGGAACGGCCGCCCGTGGGCTGGACGAGGCATTCGTGGATGGCCGCGATGACTTCGCCGCAGGCCGTGGCGAACATGACGGGTTCCACATAGTCCCAGCCGCCGGAGAGGGAATCCACGCCAAAGTTCTTCCAGAGTTCATAGAGGAGCTGGTTGCTGCCGTAGCGCTGGTCGAAATTCACCAGGATGGCCTTGGGCCTGCCGGGGATGTTCCAGCGGCCCAGGCTGCACTTGAGATTGCGCGCCGCAAGCGCCGAACGCACGGAATCCCAGATATGCTCGTCCGTTTCCTCAAATCCCGCGTTGTGCTGGAGCATGGGGCCAAGGAGGAAGTAATCCTCCCCGAAGGTCTCCACTGCCTGGAGGGCCTTGCTGCTGACGACGGAGTAAATGCCCCCGACCTTGTTGCAGACTTCCCAGCTCACCTCGAAAAGGCTCACGGGAGCATTGTGGAATTCCATAGCGTCTCCTTTGGTGTCGCCGGGCGCGACTGTCCTAGAGCATTTTGCGAGTGAAAATATCCATTTTCACTCGCGGCGTCGCCTGCCATTTCGCGTCCGGAACGCAGTCCGGACGCTCATTCGGCGCGGGCGTCCGCTCCCGCATCCGCCGGAGCGTTTTCGCAATTCCATTGCGAAAACGCTCCCTGCGCGTGGGAACCGGCCTCAGGCCGTATCCGGCCTGCACGGCCCTGCGGCGTCCGAAACGGTTCAGTTTTTCGTTTTCCCGGTCTTGCGGGCCGGGGCGGGCGCCTTGGCGCGTTTGGCGCCGGCACCCTTTGCGGCGCCGGCCCCCTTTGCGGCGCCGGCGGCCTTTCCGGCCGCCGCCGTTGCCGGGGCCTTTTTCGCCGGAGCCTTCGTTACCGGAGCTTTTGCAGCCGCGGGCTTGCGGGCCGCGCCTGCCCTGGCCGGAGCCTTGCGGGGCGCGGCCGTGCCGGATTCCAGCTCCGCTTCCGCTTCCGCCGCGGCCACGCGCATCTGGAGATCCGCGAGCACGTTCATATAGGTGATGTAGGCGTCATACGGGCCGGGAAACGGATTGGGCCTGTCCGGCGCAAAGGCCGTGAACCATTTCGTGGACATATAATGGAAATGGTCGGAGCTTTGCAAGCGCTCAAAGTCCTGCGTGATCTGCGGGGCTCCGAGGGCGTGGACACGTTCGGTCATGCCATAGAGGGAATGGATGGCATCCTTCTGCATGTCATTGCCGAGCCAGGCCGTCAGGTCGCGCCCCTCGTAATCCCAGGACATGAATTCCGGCACGTCGATCTCGCCCACGCGCGGGAGCTTTTTCACGGCTTCCGCCGGGGTGGTGAAGCGAAAGTCCCTGTTGGCGAGGATCCGTTCCGGCAGCGCCTCCATGAAGGCGAAAATGCCCGATTCGCGCGTATTCCGCAGCCCGAACACATGGTAATCATTGAAAATATTGATGATCTCCGCATCGTCGGCCAGGCTGTGGACCCACGAGGCGTATTTTTCCGCCGTGAGCGGCCACTGGTCCCAGCTCTGATCGCTGAAGCGGCGCCCCAGATCCGCGGAAAGGGAGATGTTGCGCAGGAACAGGCTCACCTCCGGCGCGCCCGCGGGAGAATAGAGATAGTTGGGGCTGCGCCAGCCGAGCACATGGTCCGCGCCTTCGGCGAGCACGGCCTTGTAGCCCAGCTCTCCCAGGGCCACGCCCATGTCGTTGTTGTAGACCAGCTCGGCATTGCGGTAGGTGACGGGCTTTTTGCCGAACAGACGCCTGATGCGTTTGGCGTGCGACTCCACCTGACGGACGAATTCCTCGCGGGAATAGAGGAAGGAAAGGCTGTGGGGCGCGGTCTCGGCGGCAAATTCCACGCAGCCGGTGGCGCTCAGGGCCTGGAAGCTTTCCAGCACTTCGGGGGCATACTGCTCGAACTGGTCGAGCGCCGTGCCGGAAATGGAGAAACAGACCTTGAAATCCTTCCCGTACCGGCGGAAGAGCTTGAGCAAAAGGTCATTCATGGGCAGGTAGCAGGTGCGCGCCGTGTAGAGGAGGATGTCGCAGTTGCGGTCGTCGTCCTCGTAAATGGAGTTCTGGCCCATGTCAAAGACCGTGTAGCGCCGCAGCCTGTACGGTTCGTGCACTTCATAGCAAAGGCAGAGAGCTGGCATCAGTTGCCTCCCGTGACGTTGCGGTAAATATGCAGAAGCTGATCCGCCGCGTTGCCCCAGCGGATGGATTTCATTTCTTCGCGGCAGTTCTTCACGAGCTCCCTGGCAAGGCACGGATAGCGGAGCACGGCGCAAATCTTGTCGGCCATGTCGCGCGTATCCCAGAAATCGGCCTTGAGCGCGTGTTCAAGCACTTCCGAAACGCCGGACTGGCGCGAGAGCAGGACCGGCACATCGTAGAGCATGGCCTCCAGCGGCGTGATGCCGAACGGTTCGGACACGGAGGGCATGACATAGAGATCGCTCAGGGCGAACATGCGATCCACCTGTTCCCCGCGCAAAAAGCCCGCGAAATGGAAGCGGCTGCCGATGCGCAGGCGCCCCGCCCGCCGCACCAGGCGCGGGAGCATGTCGCCGCTGCCGGCCATGAAAAAGCGGACATTGGGGATCTTTTCCAGTACCAGGCGCGCGGCTTCCATGAAGTATTCCGGCCCCTTCTGGAAGGTGATGCGCCCAAGGAAGAGCACGCGCTTTTCATGACGGATGCGCGGCGGGATCTCGTAATGCCGTTCCACCTCGTGGCGTTCCACCGCGTTGTAGACCACCTTGACCTTTTCCGGCGGCACGCCGTAGCGCTGGATGACCATGTTGCGCGTGAGCTGGCTCACGGCCACCACGACATCGGCCGCCAGAAGGCCCGCGCGCTCGATGCCCGCCACCACCTCGTTGATGTTCTCGCCGCTGCGGTCATATTCCGTGGCGTGGATGTGCACCACCAGCGGCTTGCCGGTGAGCGCCTTGGCGAGCATGCCCGCGGGGTAGGTCATCCAGTCGTGGGCATGGATGACGTCGAACTCCTCGCGCAGGGCGATGGCGCCCCCCAGGCGGCCGTAGCGGTAGACCTCGGTCATGAGGTCGGGGCCGTAGCCGCCCTTGAGCTGCCAGGTGAAGGCGTGCGTGCCGCCCAGCCGGAGGGCTTCGCCGCCGGGCGTGGTTTTGGCGCTCATGCGGCGCAACGCTTCCGTGTAGGTTTCCGGCGTCATGTAGGGCATGAGCGGGCTTTCCACGGAAAGGAAGCGGATGTTGGAGCGCCAGATCTCCTGCCCGGCCCAGGCGATGCGTTCCTGGACCTCCTCGGTGATGGGCGTGCCTGAGGCCGATTCCAGGCGCAGGAAGTCGTTGGACCCGTCCCCGCGTACATGCGGCAGGACGAAGATGACCTCGGCGCCGCGCCGGGCCAGGGCGCGCGTCATGCCATAACAGGCCGTGCCGAGACCGCCGCTGATATACGGCGGAAACTCCCAGCCGAACATTAATATCCGCATTATGCGTCCCCCTTCTTCGCGCGCTTGGCCGACGGTGCCGGGGAAGGCGTGGTTGGCGTTGGGGAATCGTCATCAAGGATCATGGTCACGCGGCACACGCCCGCCGTGTCGCCGGTGCTGGGGAAGGCAAGCCGGTGCGCGATCCGCTGCTCCCAGGCGTTGTAGACGCCGGGCGCGGCCCGCTTGAGGCGGATGAGCATCCGCAGGCATTCCGCCACGCTCCAGGCCTGGGCAATGGTGCCGTTGGCCCTGGCCGGCGGCGATGCGTCGAAGATCTCCGAGATGCTGCCAAGGCAGGCGTTCATCAGATGGTCGGAAAAGAGCGGGGTCACGCGGTCCAGCAGGCCCTTGGCCGCGCCGTCCACATCCCAGGCCACGCGCAGCAGGCCGTCGGTGTACTGGCCGAGCAGCCATGGCCAGACCGTGCCCTGGTGATAGGCGGCATCGCGCTCGGCCGGTCCGCCCTCGTACCGGCCCTTGTAGGCGGGGTCCGCCGGGGCGAGGGTCCGCAGCCCGTAGGGCGTGAGCAGCCGGTTGCGGACGCATTCCACCACCTGGGGGCGGTACTGCTCTTCGAGGATGGGATGCGGCAGCGAGACCGCAAGGATCTGGTTGGGCCGGATGCTCTGGTCGAGCATGCCGTCGCGCCAGACATCGCCGAGGTAGCCGCCGTCGCGCGCCACCCAGAAATGCTCGAAAAAGCTCTGGCGCATGCCGCGCAGGTCGCCCGCGTACCATTCCGGCTCGTCGAACTTGTGGGCCAGGTGATCCACAAAGGCCAGGGTATTGTACCACAGGGCATTGAGTTCCACCGGGCAGCCATGGCGCGGCGTCACGGGGTGGCCGTCGGCCATGGCGTCCATCCAGGTGAGCTGCGTGTGGCCGTTGCCCGCGTGGAGCAGGCCGTTTTCGTCCACAAAGATGTCCATGCCCGGCCCCTTGCGGTAACCGGCCACGATCTCCTTGAGGGCCTTCCAGGCGTGTTCGCGCACCCAGGCGTAGCCGTCGGGATTTTCCGCCAGATAGGCCTGGACGGCAAAGGCGTACCAGAGCGCGGCATCCGCGGAATTATAGGCGTGCGCGCCCCGGTCGGAAAAGCAGTTGGGCACGAGGCCGTTCTTCATGCTGGCGGGCACCTGGGCGAGCACCTCCAGCCCGAAGTCCGTACGGCCGCCGTAAAAGGCCAGCCCCGGCAGGGCGATGAGCGTGTCCCGGCCCCAGGCGTCGAACCAGTGGTAGCCGGCGATGACCGCCGCCGCGCCCGTGGTGTTGTGCACGCAGAACTGGTCGCCCATTTTTTCCAGATGGCCGATGAGCCCGCGCACTTCGCGGTGGGCCGAGGCGCGCGGCTCGCTTTCGGCGCGCCAGAGCGCCTCCAGGTCCGTGGCGCCGTTTTTGCCCGCCGCCGGAACCTCCTCGGTGCCCACGGCCACACAGACGCTGCCGCCTTCAGGCAGCGGTGGCAGCGGAATGTCCATGACGCCGGGCTGGAACAGGTCTTCCCGGTCCGGGAAGCCGCGTTCGCGCTCGTGGAAATAGACCACGTTGTAGAACCAGTCCGGCGCGGGCGTGAAGAGCGAGGCGCTGCCGGCCTGGATATAGAGCGGGGGCATGCCGTCATAGGGCGAGATGGAAAAGCCGCCGGGCACGGCATCGGTATGGGGCCGCACCTGCGGATTGGCCTTCGTGAGCTCGTGAAAGCCCCGGTAGGCAAGCAGCGGCCTGAGCCGGAGCGTGAGTTGCGGCAGCCGCGCATGGCATTTTGGGGGCCCTTCCAGCGTCCAGCGGAAGAGAACGCGATTTTGCCCGTGCATCAGCAGGACCTCGCGGCGCAGGCGCACATCGCCCACCCGGTAGGTGAACTGCGGCCACGGGTCGAGCGTGAACTTCTCCAGATACTGGTGCCCGGAGGGATGGAGGACGCCGGGGTGCTGGCGGGTGGAGATGGGGAATTCCTTGCCGCCGCCGAAGAGGGATTCCTCCATGGCGGAGAGCAGCACCTGGCGCCCGTCGGGCGTGGCGATCACGAGCAGCCCGTGATATTTCCGGGTATTGCAGTAGAGGATGCTGCTGCTGGCGTAGCCGCCCAGACCGTTGGTGAGCAGCCACTCCTTGCGGAGGGCCCGGCGTGTATTCTGGCAGGCGGCTTTGTCAAAGCTGAACCGCATACGGCCTCCTGGACGTACAGGTTGGAAGGAAGCCGGGCTGTGCTGCGGAAGCGGAGAGAAAGGAGACGAGAGGGCAGCGCATGACCCGTTCGTTCGGCCGCGGACTCTCTGACCGCGCGGCCCGGCGGGGGGATGGTTCTGCGGGCGAAAACCGGGAAAGGATGCAGCATGCCCGATGGCGCGTTCCTCCGCCGCGATGGCCCCAGTGTAAAGGATTTTTTTGCGCCTGTCGAGGCGTTGCGGGCATTTGGCGACGCGCGGCACGCGCAGTGCGGAACAGGGGCTCCGGGAGACCTTCGGCGCAAAAAGATAAAAAGTCCGCGTGTTGTCGTTAAAGCCCTGCGGAAAACCCGCGTCTTGCGCTCTTGCGGGCAATGCCCTTCGGCAGGAACATTTTTCCCGCACCTCATCTTGCCCCTGGCGCATGCATCCGCTTCTTCCCCGCTGCCCTGTGGTCGCGGGAAGGTTGTTGATTGCGGGCTACTGGTGTATCTGAACTCCTCAAAAGCGGCCTGTGGCTGCCCCCGCCCCGGAAGCGGCGCCAGGGACACCGGGAGGCGTTCGCGTCTGCCCGGAAAGGGAGAAAAAGATGCAAGATGCTGCTTCGGCGAAGGAAAGGGAACATGAGCGCGACCTGCTGCGGGAGGAACTGCTGCGCCTCGCGCTGCCCCCGCTCGCGGATGCCTCGTTTCTGGAGATCGGGTGCGGAACAGGATTCTTTTGCGGCTTTGCCTGGTTTGAAGGCGCGCAACGAGTCCTCGGTCTTGATGCGGAGGAAAAAGGGCTTGCGCGGGCCAGGGCGCGTTTCCCGCACTGCTCGTTCAGGCCGCTGGCCGGCAACCTGGCAAAGGTCCTTGCCGGGGATGCCGGTTTTGATGTCATCCTCTGCTCCTCGGTGCCGGCATCCCTGGAGATGGCGTCTTTTCTTCCGCTCCTCATGGGCGCCCTGAAGCCCAGGGGCACCCTGATCCTCAAAGTGGCCATGACGGAACAAAAAATCGGGGAAGGAACGTCCCTCGCCCGCGGCGCGTATGCCCCCCTTGCTCCGCTGCCCGTGGAATCCGGCATGGCAGCGGCCCTTGACGCCTATGTATTCAAAGATATGGGCGAAAGTGTGTTCACGGGCACGCATGGAGGCAAAACGCATATCCTGCATGTCAGGAACAGGTCGCCCTATGCCATTTTACTGATGGGGGATTCCGGCTCCGGCAAGACGACCGTCGCAAGGAAGCTGTTTGCGGGTGTGCCCGTCATTCATGGGGACACACTGCTCCGGCAGATAGCCGAGCTTCCGCCCGGCACACTGAGGGAAAGCCATCCCCAGCTCAATGATATTTGCGCCGGGCGGCAGAATACCCTGAGTGTGGGCGGCATCATGATCCAGATATTCAATTCGGCGGCCGGGAAACAGTATGCCCGTCTGGTGGCGGAAATCGCGGGGGGAAACGACTTTGTCTATGAGGGCGTCATCCACAGGAATTTTCAGCATGTTTTCATAAAACAGCTGGAGATGCTGGGCTATGCCGTCTTGACCGTGGACACGCCCGCTCCGGAAAACGCCCCCAGACAGCTTTTTGACCACGCCAGGAAGGAAGAGCGGAAGTATGGGCTGTATCTGGAGAGTCTGCGGCAGCACGCCGGTTGATGGGCCCTCGCCTTGGCGGCATCCATGGGACGCGACGTGCCCGCCCCGGAAAGCGGACCGGAGCGGGCACGAAACGCCGGGAATGGCGGCCTAGAGGCCCTTGTTCTTCATCAGGCAGATGAGATCGCAGACGCGGTTGGAATAGCCCCATTCATTGTCGTACCAGGCCACGGCCTTGACCAGATGGCCGTCCTGCACCGTGGTGTAGGACGATTCCACGATGGACGAGGCCGGATTGCCCTTGAAGTCCATGGAAACCAGGGGCTTGTCATTGTATTCGAGCACGCCCTTGAGATAGGTCTCCGAGGCGCTCTTGAGCTTGGCGAGCACTTCCTCGGTGCTGGTTTCCTTTTCCAGGATGCCGGAAAAGTCCACCACCGAGACGGTGGGCGTGGGCACGCGCAGGGAGTAGCCGCTGAACTTGCCCTTGAGTTCGGGGATGACCTTGGCGACCGCCTGGGCCGCGCCCGTTGAGGTGGGGATGATGTTGCAGGCGGCGGCGCGGGCCCGGCGCAGGTCCTTGTGGGCCATGTCGAGGATGCGCTGGTCGTTGGTGTAGGAGTGGATGGTCACCATGTTGCCGAGCTTGATGCCGAATTCCTTCTGCAGCACCAGGGCCACCGGGGCGAGGCAGTTGGTGGTGCAGGAGGCGTTGGAGACGATATTGTGTTTGGCGGGGTCGTACTTGTCCTGGTTGACGCCCATGACGATGGTGATGTCTTCTTCCTTGGCGGGCGCGGTGATGATGACCTTCTTGGCGCCATTTTCCAGATGCACGGCGGCCTGGGGCGCGGTGCGGAAAATGCCGGTGCTCTCCACCACCACATCCACGCCGTAGTCGCCCCACTTGATCTGCTTGGGATCGCGCTCGGCAAAGCAGTGGATCTTCCAGTCGCCCACGGTCACGGTGTCGCCGTCGATCTTGGCGTCCAGATAGGCGCGCCCGTAGACCGAGTCATACTCGGCCAGATGGAAGTTCGTTGCGGCGTCGAAGAGGTCGTTGATGGCGACCACCTCCACCTGATCCTTGTAGTGCTCGTGCAGGGCGCGGAACACCTGGCGACCAATGCGACCGAAGCCGTTGATGCCGACCTTGACTTTGCTCATGGGTTTTTCACCTCGTTCAGTGGCTGAATAACTCTGGGATCGCGCCGGGCGTTCCGGTGCTAGTCTTCGTACACGGAATAGGCGTGCTTGCTCATCAGCTCGTAGTTGTTGCGCAGGGCGTCATGCAGGCGCGCGTTCTCGATGGCCAGCGCGGAAACGGCCGCCACGGCTTCCATGAAGGTCTCCTCGTCCGGGGTGAACTCGCGTTCCACATCGGAATAGACGCGCATGAGGCCGATGGCCTTGCCGTCCGCCATGAGCGGCACGGAAAGCACGGAAACCAGACCCTCGGCCTTGGCCGATTCGGGATACTGGAAACGGCCGTCGGCGGCGGCGTCCTTGAGGTGGATGCTCTTGCCGGCGAGCACCTCGCTGTCCATGCCGCTGCGCTTGACCTCCACGGGGCCCTTGCGCATGTAGCTGGCCGAAAGGCCCCAGGCAGCGCTCGGCAGCAGGAAACGGCCCGTGCTGTCCAGCAGGCGGATGGTGCTTGCCTTGCAGCCCATGGTCTTGGCGGTCTGTTCGGTGATCTTGTGAAGCACTTCCTTGGGTTCCAGGCTGGAATTGATGACCAGCGCGACGTCCCGCAGGGCGCGGAAATAATCCTGGGCCATGGTATCCTCCTCGTTGGATGGCGCAAGAGGGAAACACGCGCGCGAAAGCACCGCCTCCGCGCGGACAGCATCAGCGGAATGCCGGAGTGGCGAAGGCGAGTATGCCCTATTTTTCACAGAGAGGCAATGGATGCCGGGGCGCCGTCAAGGCTTGCCAGCTGCGGAATTCGCGCCTATGCTGCCCTGTGCCGGATACGCCGGCGCCCCGGCCGGAACGGTTCCGCCCGTCCGGGATCACCTGAGGGAGAGGAGATGCCATGCCCACGCCCATTTTGCGCAAGGAGCGCCTGATCCCCGGCAAGACGAGCAAGCTTGTGCTCCACGCGCCCGAAATCGCGGCCAAGGCCCGGCCGGGCCATTTCGTCATGCTCCGCATGAGCCCCGCGGGCGAACGCATTCCCCTGACCATTGCCGATGCCGACGCGGCCAGGGGCGAGATCACCATCGTCTATCTCGTGCTCGGCAAGTCCACGGCCCTGCTGGAATCCATGGAAGCGGGCGACGCCATCCCGGATGTGTGCGGCCCGCTTGGGCGGCCCACGCGCATCGAAAAACTCGGCACCGTGATCTGCGTGGGCGGCGGCACGGGCATCGCGGCCATGCATCACATCGCCAGGGGGCACTCGCGCGCGGGCAATCATGTGGTGGCCATCATCGGCGCGCGCGAAAAGCAGTTGCTCCTCTTCGAGAAGGAGCTGGCCGGCTTTGTGGATGAACTTGTCATCTGTACGGACGACGGCAGCTACGGCCGCAAGGGCCTGGTCACGGAGCCGCTGGTGGAACGCCTTGCCGCCGGCGGCGTGGGCGAGGTGGTGGCCGTCGGGCCGGTGCCCATGATGGCGGCCGTGTCCAAGGCCACGCGCCCCTTCGGCGTGCCCGCCACGGTGAGCCTCAACCCCATCATGGTGGATGGCATCGGCATGTGCGGCGCCTGCCGCGTGACCGTGGGCGGCAAGACCAAGTTCGCCTGCGTGGACGGTCCGGAATTTGACGGCCATCAGGTGGATTTTGACGAACTCCGGCGCAGGCTCGCGGCTTTCCGGGAGCAGGAGGCCACATCCTTTGACCGCTACAGGAAGGAGCAGCCCCATGGCAACTGAAGCATCCGCCAGGAACGTGGCCCCGCGCGTGGACATGCCCTGCCAGGCTCCGGCCGAACGGCGGCGCAATTTTAATGAAGTGGCTCTGGGCTATACCGGGGAAATGGCCGCCGCCGAGGCCGCGCGCTGTCTCCAGTGCAAACGCCCCACCTGCGTGAAGGGCTGCCCCGTGGAAGTGCCCATCCGCGATTTCATCCGCGAGGTGGCGGCAGGCAATCTTGAAAACGCCTACCGCGTCATCCGCACCGCCAACAGCCTGCCCGCCGTCTGCGGCCGCGTCTGCCCGCAGGAGCACCAGTGCGAGGGCAAGTGCATCCTCAAGGCCAAGGGACAGCCCATTGCCATCGGCCGCCTGGAGCGCTTTGTGGCCGACAGCCATCTCGCCGCCTGCGAGACGGCCCCCGGCAGCTGCCCCCCGGCGCCGGGCCCCCGCGCCGCCGGCCGGGTGGCCTGCATCGGTTCCGGGCCCGCCTCGCTCACCTGTGCGGGCGTCTGCGCCGCCGCCGGACTTGAGGTGGATGTCTATGAGGCGCTGCACGAGGCGGGGGGCGTTCTCGTGTACGGCATCCCGGCCTTCCGCCTGCCCAAGGACGTGGTGGCGGCCGAGATCGCCGGCCTGCGCGAGCTTGGCGTGAGGTTCCATCTCAACCATGTGGGCGGCCGCACCGTGGATGTGGCCGAACTGCGCCAGAGCCACGACGCGGTCTTCATCGGCGTGGGCGCGGGGCTGCCGGTCTTTCTCGGCGTGCCGGGCGAAAACCTGGTGGGCGTGTTCTCGGCCAACGAGTATCTCACGCGCATCAACCTCGGCCGGGCCTACGGGTTCCCGGAATACGACACGCCGTCCTTCCCCGGCCGGCATGTGACGGTCTTCGGCGCGGGCAACGTGGCCATGGACGCGGCGCGCACGGCCCTGCGCATGGGCGCGGAGAGCGTGCATATCGTCTACCGCCGCACGCGCGCGGAAATGCCCGCGCGCGGGGAGGAGATCGAGCATGCGGCGGAGGAGGGCGTGCAGTTCGCGCTGCTTTCCGCGCCGGTGCGCTTCAACGGCGACGAACAGGCGCGGCTCACGTCCGTCACCCTCCAGAAAATGGAACTGGGCGAGGCGGACGCATCGGGCCGCCGCAGGCCGGTGCCCGTGGAAGGCGCGGTGAGCGATCTGGCCACGGATCTGGCCATCGTGGCCCTGGGCACCCGCTCCAACCCCATCCTGCTGGATGCCACGCCCGACCTGGCCCGCACGGAGCGCGGCTATATCCAGGCTGACCCCGAAACCGGCGAGACTTCCATCCCCGGCGTTTTCGCGGGTGGCGACATCGTCACCGGCGCGGCCACGGTCATCCTGGCCATGGGCGCGGGGCGCCGGGCCGCACAGGAGATCGTGCGCCGGCTGGGCGCCTGAGGAGATTCCCGGCACCGGCGCCTGTCGTCCCGGTGCCGGGCCTGTGACTGCCATGATCAGCGCTGATTTGCACACCCATACCCGCTATTCCCACGGCGCGGACAGCCCGGCGGAGATGTACGCCGCCGCGGCCGCCGCCGGTCTTGAGATCATCGGATTCAGCGAGCATTCGCCGCGGCCGGAGGGCTTCACCTACCGCCATGAATACCGCGACAGGCTCACGGCCTCCCTGCCGGACTATTTCCGGGAGGTCAGGGAGCTCAGGGACGGGGCGCGGCCGGGGCGGCCCCGCGCCCTGCTGGCCATGGAGATGGACTGGCTGGAAGGGGAGGAGGACTTCACCCGGCGGGCCTGCGGGACCGAGGATTTTGACTATCTCATCGGCAGCGTCCACTTTCTCGGTCACTGGGGCTTCGACGATGGCGACGAGCCATGGCGCGCCGCCGGGCAGGAGGAGTGCGACGCGTGGTATGAGGCGTATTTCACGGCCTGGGAGGCCATGCTCGGTTCCCGGCTCTTCCAGATCGCCGCGCATCCGGATCTCATCAAGATCTTTTCCGTGGAGCGTTTCCGCGTCTGGCTCGACCGGCCGGAAAGCCGCGCCCGCGTGCGCCGTTGCCTCGTGACCCTGCGCGACGCGGGCATGGCCATGGAGATCTCGTCGGCGGGCCTGCGCAAGCCCTGCCGCGAGATCTATCCCGCGCCGCCCATCATGGAACTGGCCGCCGGGCTGGACATTCCCGTGACTTTTGCCTCGGACGCCCACAGCGTCCGGGATGTGGCCCGCGACTTTGACCGTCTGGCGGACTATGCGCGCGGCTTCGGCTTCACGCGGCAGGCGGTGTTCGAGCGTGGCGGGCTGAGCTGGCTTCCGTTTTGAGCGGTATGGATTCCCGGATACTTGTCCATATTGAGGGCGTGAGCTGCTTTCTGCCCGGCGATGCGGCGCGGCGCCCTGTCCTGACCGACATCCGCTGGCAGGTGGCGGCGGGCGGCCACTGCGCGCTCTTCGGCCCCAACGGGGCGGGCAAGTCCAGCCTGCTCCGGCTGGTGGCGGGCGAGCTTTGGCCCGCAGCCGGGCGCATCCTCTGGCGCGGGCCGGACGGCATGGAAGACGCGCCCCTTGCCGGGCGCGCCCTCTGCGCGCTGGTCTCTCCGGCCGTGCAGGAGGGCTGGCAGCGGCGCGCGCCTGACATGACGGCCCTTGAAGCGCTCATGGCGGCCATTGGGGAGGTTGCGCCCCGCACCCCGGCGGAAGCGGCCGAGGCCCGCAGCCGTTCCGTGGCCGGGAGCCTTGGCTGCGCGGATCTTCTGACCCGGCGGCTGCCGGAGCTCTCGCAGGGGCAGCTCCGTCTGGTGCTCCTGGGCCGCGCCCTGGCGCGCGATCCTGCCCTGCTGCTGCTCGACGAATGCCTGGATGGCCTGGATGCCGGGCACCGGCGCCGTTTTGGCGACGCGCTGGCCGCCTATGCCGGGCGGGGCACGGTCCTCTTTGCCACCCACCGGCCGGAAAGCGTGCCGGGCTGGTGCGCCGGGCGCGCGCGGATGCGCGACGGGCGCCTGTTCGCCGGAGAAGCGGCCGCCGGCCACGCGGCCGCGGCCACCTCCGGCGCCACGGGCGCCATCCCCGCCTTCTCCCGCTCCCTGCCGGAACGGACCAGCGCGAAACCGGCCCCGCCGATCTTCGATCTGGAGCGGGTCAGCGTCTATATCGACCGGCGCAAGGTGCTCCACGACATCACCTGGCAACTGCGGCCCGGCGAGCACTGGCGCATTTCCGGCCCCAACGGGTCGGGCAAGTCCACCCTGCTCCGGCTGCTGGCCGGGGACGAGTTCGCGGCCGCGGGCGGCACACTGACGCGCTTTCTGCCGTCGCTGGGGCGCGAGGCGGCCACGCTTGAGGAGACGCGGCGGGGCGTGCGGCTGGTTTCGGATCTTTCCCAGGCGCTCTACGGTTATGCCCTGAACGGCCTGGAACTGCTCTGCTCAGGGCTGGACAACAGCATCGGCATCTACCGGGAATTCAGCGCGCAGGAGCGCGCAATGGCCATGGCGCTGCTGGAGGAGGTTTTTCCGGAGGGCCGGGGCCCGCGCCTGGCGGCGACCCCCATCCGGCGCATGTCCACGGGCGAGCTCAGGCGGCTTTTTCTCGCGCGCGCCCTCATGGGGCGCCCGGACGTGCTCCTGCTGGACGAACCCTGCTCCGGTCTGGACGCGGAGAGCCGGGCGCGCTATCTTGAGGCGCTGGAGCGCCTGGCCGCGTCCGGCGCGGGACCGGCGCTTGTCTTTGTTTCCCATGAAGCGGGGGACGCCCCTGCCTGCTGCACCCGCGAGGCGCGGCTGGAAGACGGCCGCCTCACCATTGCGGCCTGAAGCGCCGGCGGCCGCCCCACGCATCGTTTCAACGCCCGCGCGCCCCTGGCGGCGCGCGTCAGGGTATCGCCATGTATGATCCGCAGTCCCGCCATGCGGCGGAATTCATTGACCAGGAAGAGGCGGCCGCCGCTGTGGCCGAGGCCGACCGCATGGCCCGTGACCCGGCGGCCGTGCGCGACATTCTCGCCAAGGCCGCGGAGCGCAAGGGGCTGGATCACCGCGAGGCGTCCGTCCTGCTTGCCGCCGATGACCCGGAAACCACGGCGGCCATGTTCGAGCTGGCCGCGCAGGTCAAGCGGGATTTCTACGGCAACCGCATCGTGCTCTTCGCGCCGCTCTATCTTTCCAACTACTGCATCAACGGCTGCACCTACTGCCCCTATCACCGCGCCAACACGCACATGCCGCGCAAGAAGCTGAGCCAGGAGGAGATCGTCCGCGAGGTGACGGCCCTTCAGGACATGGGGCACAAGCGGCTGGCCGTGGAGGCCGGGGAGCACCCGAAGGAAAACCCGCTGGACTACATCATCGAGTCCATCCGCACCATCTACGGCATCCATCACCGCAACGGGGCCATCCGCCGCGTCAATGTCAATATCGCCGCCACCACGGTGGAGGACTACCGCCGCCTGCGCGACGCGGAGATCGGCACCTATATCCTGTTTCAGGAAACCTATGACCGCGCGGCCTATGAAACGCTGCACCCCACCGGGCCCAAGCATGACTATGCCTGGCATACGGAGGCCATGGACAGGGCCATGGACGGCGGTATCGACGATGTGGGGCTGGGCGTGCTGTTCGGGCTGGGCGCCTGGCGGCGGGAGTTCGCCGCCCTGCTCATGCACGCCGAGCATCTGGAAGCTGTTCACGGCGTGGGGCCGCACACCATCAGCGTGCCGCGCGTGCGCCGCGCGGATGGCATCGACCCGGCGGATTTCGCCCACGGCATCGACGATGCCACCTTTGCCCGCATCTGCGCCTGCATCCGCCTGGCCGTGCCCTATACGGGCATGATCGTCTCCACCCGCGAAAGCCGCGCCGTGCGCGAGCGGGTGCTGGGCCTGGGCGTCTCGCAGATCAGCGGCGCCTCGCGGACCAGCGTGGGCGGCTATGCCGAGCCGGAAGCCGAGGAGGAGAACTCGCGCCAGTTCGACGTGAGCGACGACCGCAGCCTGGACGAGGTGGTGCACTGGCTCATGGGCCTGGGCTGCATCCCCAGTTTCTGCACCGCCTGCTACCGCGAGGGCCGGACCGGCGACCGCTTCATGAGCCTGTGCAAGAGCGGGCAGATCCAGAACTGCTGCCATCCCAACGCGCTGCTCACGCTCAAGGAGTATCTGGAGGATTACGCGAGCCCGGCCACGCGGGAACGCGGCGAGGCGCTTATCCGCAGGGAACTGGAAAACGTGAAAAGCCCGCATGTGCGCGCCATCGCGCAGCGCCACCTGGCGGCCATTGCCGAAGGCCGGCGCGATTTCCGGTTTTAGCGCCTTTTCGCAGGTTCATCGCGTAACCGCTCTAGAGCCGCAACAGGGCGGCGGCGTTGCCATACATGAGTTTTTCCCGCTGGGCGGGAGTAAGGTTGAACCGCTCCATGTCCTCCACCGCCTGCCGCATGTCATAACAGGGATACGCGGAGCCGAAGAGAATTCGCTCGCAATCCAGCCAGCGCAGACAGTTTTCATACATTTCGTTTCCCGGCGTCATGGGATTCAGCAGATACAGGTCCGGCAGCAGCCAGACATTCCGGCAGACCGCGGCAACGCTGAAAATCTGCGGAATCCAGGGGTAGCACGCATGCGCCACCACGATCTGCAGGCCGGGAAAATCCAGGGCCACCTGCTGCACGGACGCCGGCTCGCAATAACCGATGGTGGGGCCCTGATAGAGGCTCAGCGTCAGGACAACGGGAAGCCCAAGTTTTTCGCAGTGGGCATAGACAGGGTACAGAACGGCATCGTCGGCCTTTCTGGGTGGGGAAAAATATCCCGGTTCCATGGCGATGCCCCGGAAGCCCATACGGACGCAGGCGTCAAGTTCCTCAAGGGCATGCGCGATGCCCCCGGAGACATCAATGCCGCCAAACGGCACGAATATTTCCGGATAGGCCGTTGCCAGCGCCTGCACGCACACATTGCTCACGGTTTCCTGCGCGGAGGCCGTGGCTCTGGGCATGATGACGCCGCGTTCAATGCCCGCCGCGCGCATTTCCTCGAAAAACAGATCCATGGAGGTTGCGAACGCCGATTCGGTGCGCCGGGCATGGTATTTCAGGGGGGGCTGCGCATTGCAGGGCTCCGGCTGAAAAATGCCGAGCCGGGAAAATTCTCCATATGGCGGACGAAGCCTGAAATCGAAGATCATGACATTCTCCTGCAAGGGGCCCGCCGGGCCCGAAAGGTTTCTGCCCTTTCCCGGATGCCGGGCCGGCGCTCATCTGCCTGTCTGCGCTTCCTGCTCCGGGCTGTAGCGTGCGCCGACAACCGGCGTGGCGGCGAGGACCGCGTCCATGCGTTCCAGGTCTTCCCGGCTCAGGACAAGTTCCGCCGCCTTCAGGTTTTCCCGCAGATGCGCGCCGCTGGTGGTGCAGGGGATGGGGACGATCTCCGGCCCGCGGGAAAGGAGCCATGCGAGGGCCAGCTGGGAAAGGGTGCAGCCCCTCTCCGTCGCGATGGGGGCGAGCGCGTCAATGAGGGCGCGATTGGCGCGCATCGCTTCCCCGGTAAAGCGGGGAAAACTGTTGCGGAGATCCCTCCGGGCAAGGCCTGTTTCCGGCGAGAGCTGGCCGCTCAGATAGCCGCGGCCCAGCGGACTGAACGGCACAAGACCGATGCCCATGGCCGCCAGGATGTCCAGCTGGCCTTCCTCAGGCCTGCGCCACCAGAGGGAATATTCATTCTGTACGGCCGCGACGGGGCAGACGGCATGGGCCCTTCGCAAGGAGCCGAGCCCCGGTTCGGAAAGACCGAAAAAGCGGACCTTTCCCTCGGCGATCAGTTCTCCGACGGTGCCTGCCACGTCTTCCATGGGAATCCGGGGATCGACCCTGTGCTGATAGATGAGGTCGATGCACTCGAGCCGCAGGCGTTGCAGCGAGCCCTCGACGGAAGCGCGGATGCTGCGCGGGTCGCTGTCCAGGCCGGTGACGGCGCCGTTTTCAATACGCAGGCCGAATTTTGTGGCGATGACCACACGCCCGCGGAACGGCGCCAGCGCGCGGCCCAGCAGTTCCTCGTTCAGAAACGGGCCATAGGCTTCGGCAGTATCGAAAAACGTCACGCCCAGCTCCACGGCTTCCGCCAGCAGGCGCTCCATGGCGCTGCTGTCCCGCGCGCTGCCGTAGCAGCCGCCGAGCCCCATGCAGCCCAGGCCCAGCGCCGAGACGCGCGGACCGTGTTTTCCAAGTTGCCGTGTTTTCATGCGGAGGTCCTTTTTTTGAGGGCGGGCGGGCCCGTCAGCGGATGAGCCTGTTCCCCAGCAGCGAGCTGGCAATGGCCGTCAGTTCTGCGAACCTGGCCTTGTCAAGGCGCGCCGATCCCATGGGATAGTTTCGGGAAAGCTGCACATATTTTTGTGCGCCGAGGCGGTGGTAGGGCAAAAGCTCATAGGCAATGCGGTGGGCGCCGGGCAGTTCGGCAACCAGGGCGCAGATGGCGCGTAAGGTATCGGGGGCGTCATTGACGCCAGGGATCACCGGCGTGCGCACCAGAATCCGGAGGTCGGGAAATTCGGCCGCCACGGAGCGCAGGTTGGCAAGGATCGCTGTATTGTCATGCCCGGTATACCGCTCGTGCTCGCGCGGGAAGCTGTGTTTGACATCATAGATGAGTGTGTCGAGCAGCGGGGCGGCTTGCCGCAGGAGCGCATATGGCGCCAGGCCGCAGGTTTCCATGGCCGTGTTGACATAGCGGCGGGAAGCTTCGCGCAGCAGGGGAAAAAGCAGGTCGGGCTGGGCGAGCGGTTCGCCCCCGGAGAGCGTCATGCCGCCCTGGCTGCGCTGATAGAAAACCCCTTCCTTTTCCACTTCCTCCAGAATCTCGTCCACCGTCACCGCGCGGCCGAACAGTTTCAGTGCGCCGGAATTGCAGGCGGCCACACAGGGCCGGCCGCATGTCGCCGGGTCGCACCGCTCCCTGTCGATGACCGGCATCCGGTCGGGCCCCGGCGTGATGGCCCCTGCGGGGCAGGCCGCACGGCACTGGCCGCATTTTTCGCCGCCAAGGCAGCGTGTGGCGTTGAACGCCAGTTCCGGGAGCCTGCTCTGGGATTCCGGGTTGCTGCACCAGCGGCAGCGCAACGGACAGCCCTTGAAAAAAACAATGGTGCGAATGCCGGGGCCGTCATGAACGCTGTAGTTCTGGATATTGAAAATGGTTCCACCTGCCGTGCGGTCCATAGGCGTTTTCCTTGTGCCCGGACGGCCGCACGGGCCGTCCGGGCGTTTCGTCCGGTTCTCCATCTCTTATATGGTCGTGTGCTCCGTACGCGCTATGAGATCATTTTGCAGATCCGGACTGAGATCCACAAAATAGGCGCTGTAGCCCGCCACACGCACGATGAGACTCCGGTATTTCGCAGGATCGCGTTGCGCCGCCAGCATGGTCGTCCTGTTGATGACATTGAACTGCATATGCCAGAGCTTGAGATCCACGAAAGAACGGATGAACTCCACGAGACGCCGTGTGCCCTGGCGCCCCTCCAGCGTTTTGGGGCTGAATTTCAGGTTGAGCATCCGCGCCGCGCGGTTGATCTTGTCGACATTTTTGGAGGCGTTGTTGCTGAGGAGCACCCCCGTGGGGCCGTGGATGTCTGCTCCATGGGAAGCCGAGGTGCCGTCCGAAAGGGGCATCCAGGCTTTCCGGCCGTTGGCGGATGCCGCCACGGCCTTGCCAAAGGGCACATGCGCCGTCACGGGCACATAGCGGGTATCGAGATAGATGCCCAGCTCCTTGCCGGCCTTTTCAAAGAATTCCATGGTGTGCCGTTCAATGGCGCGGCCCAGGCTGTCCGCATAGGGGTCGTTGTTGCCATAGCAGGGACAGTTGCGTAAAAGTTCCTGAACAGGTTCATAGCCTTCAAAATTGGCGTCCAGGGCTTTCAGGAGCGTGTCCATGTCCAGCGTCCTGTCTTCATAGACCGTCTTCCTGATGGCCGCGAGGCTGTCGATGAGCGTGCCGTAGCCGATGAAATCCGCGAGGCCGCTTTCGTAGCCTTCGGGGATATGTTCGGAATGCAGATCGAGCCGGTATTTCATGCACAGGTCATGCAGCGATGAACCGAGGGGAACGGCGAAGAATTTTTCGCGCATCTTGTTGGTGATGTACTGGACGCGAACGGATGTGCGCAGGAAATGCTCCTGCTGGGCAAGAAACGCATTCCAGAATTCTTCCCATGTCGTGAAATTTCTGGGATCTCCGGTTTCCACGCCGAGGAGCATGTCTCCGTATTTTTTCATGCGTCCGTTGTTGAGCGTCAATTCAAGTTCGGCGGGTAGATTGATATACAGGCCGCCGGAGGTGTAGGTGTCCCTGTTGGGCATCCGCGTCTCGGTGCAGCCGCTGGCGGCATAATCGTACGCCTCGGCAAACGGCGCCCCCTTGGCAAGCATGAGGGGAATGATTTCCTCGTCATTGAAGAGCTTCGGATAGCCGGTGCCGCATTTCACCGTCTCCGCAATCTCCGCAAGAAACCGCTCCGGCGAGCGCGCATGCACGCGGGCCGCCAGATCGGGATAGTGCAGGGGAAATTCCTGCTTCGACTTGAGGAAGATATACGAAAGCTCGTTGGTGGCGTCCCGGCCATCGGGCGTCTGCCCGCCGATGGTCACGGCTTCCCAGTGCGCATAGCCCTGGTTGAAGGAGGTGCCTTGCGCGGAAATGTACATTTCCACGAATTGCGCCATGCCGCACCAGACGCATTCAAGCAGTTCCTGCGCCTGCCTGGGGGAAAGGATGCCCGCGTCCTTGTCCTTCCGGTAAAATGGATACAGGTACTGGTCCATCCGCCCGTTGGAGATGGTCGTTCCCGTGCGCTGCTCAAGGCGCGAGAACATTTGGGTGAAGTATTGCGCCTGTACCGCCTCGTGGAAGTTCCGCGCTGGATAGGCGGGAACCTGGCGGCAGTTTTGCGCGATGACCAGGAGTTCCGCCCTGCGGACCGGGTCGCGCTCCTCCTTTGCCATGGCTTCCGCCTTTTCCGCATAGCGGCGCGCCCAGAGCATGATCGCGTCGCAGACGATGACAACGGCTTCCAGGAAAGGTTTTTGCTCGTTGTAGGCCAGGGGGCTGTCCCTATCCAGCGCGGCGAGCCCGGCTTCGGCCTCACGCCGGATATCCATGAAGCCCCGGTTCAGAACCTTGGCGTAATCATGGACCCACTGGAGTGAGGAACGCCATGAAGCGGTTTCGTTCACGAGATAGCGCGGCGAGGTGCCGGCCGCGTCTTCAAAGAGGATATGGTGCAGTTCCTCAGGGACGGCCCTGTTGAAGTTTTCGTGATAGGTCTTGCCTCTCCAGTAGGGGCCGATCTCCTCCCGGACGATTTTCATGCTCTCAGGGGAGATGAATGCCGTGCCACCTTCCCGTTCGCCGAGCTTGTCCAGAAAGGTTTCGTAGAAATCCCCCTCGATTTCGGGATAGAGGATGCTGTAGCGGGGGGCTGTGCCGATTCGTCCCGCGAGCAGCTGATCCGGGTCGATGCTCACGGTGATGTTTTCCGCGATGTGCAGGAGGGCCTTTGCCCAACGGAGAATCAGGGGCTGGCCTTCGGTGGCCTTCATGCTGCGCGTGAAATACAGGGCGCGCTCGATATCCAGCACGGGTTCCTGCCCGTCAAAGGCATCCACCATGCGCGCCACGCGCTGATGCTCTTTTGCGAACAGGTTTTCATCAAGGCCAAGGATGCGCCGTTCCTGCACGGAAAGGACGGTATCCTCGTCCATGCCGCAGGCGGCGCATACAGGGATTTGGGCTTCCAGCATCGGTTTTCCTCCACTGCGTAGGTGAACCATGGTTGAGAAGTTAAGGTGCGGAACGTATTGCCGGAAAGGTCGATTTCATGCCGTTGTCATTGGCATGCCTCCGTTTCGGGCGCGCTCTACCCCAGCAACGCGGGAAGCGAGGTGGAGAGGGCGGGAATGAAGGTGACCAGGGCAAGGCAAAGGACGAGGACGAGCAGGAAGGGCACGCAGGCCCTGGCCAGGCTTTCCACGGAAACCTTGCCGATGGATGAACCCACGAAAAGGTTGACGCCGATGGGCGGCGTGATGAAGCCGATGGCGAGGTTGACGGTCATGAGAACGCCGAAATGGATGGGGTCGATGCCAAAACTGATGACAATGGGCAAAAGCAGGGGCGTCAGGATGAGGATGGCCGCCAGAGCTTCCATGAAGGTGCCGATGACCAGCAGGATGAGGTTGAGCAGCAGCAGAACGCTGATCTTGCTGTCCGTGAAACCGGTGATGAAGTCGGCAACCAGTTCGGGAATGGACTCAATGGTGATGATGTTCCCGAAAATGCCCGCCATGGCGAAGATGAACAGGATATTGCCGCCCGTCACGCATGTTTCGACGCTGCAGGAGATGATTTTTCCCGTCCCCAGCTCACGGTAGACGAATATGCCCACATAGAGCCCGTAGAAGGCGCCCACGGCGGCGGCTTCGGTGGGCGTCATGAGGCCGCCGTAAATGCCGCCCAGAATGATGATGGGCACGAGCAGGGCCCAGCGCGCGCCGATGAAGGCGCGAAGCTTGTCGTTGTCCCCGTCGGGTATGACGCCGCGCCAACCGTGCCGCCGCGAGATCCACCAGGCCACCAGCATGAGCCCGAAACCGCAGAGCAGGCCGGGAATGATACCGCCCGCGAAGAGCTTGGCGATGCTTTGCTGGGAAGAGATACCGTAAATGAGGAGTGGATTGGAGGGCGGGATCATGACGCCGATGATGCCCGCGCACGCCACAATGGCGACACTGAAATTCCTGTCATACCCGCGGGCCACCATGGCCGGAATGGTGATGCAGCCGATGGCCGCCACGGTGGCCGGGCCGGAGCCGCTGATGGCCGCGAAAAACATGCAGGTGACGATGGTGGCCATGGCCAGACCGCCGGTCTTGGCCCCGATGCCGGTGTCCGCAAGGTGCAGAAGCCGTTTGCTCAGGCCCCCTTCCCCCATGAAGACGCCGGTGGCGATGAAGAAGGGGATGGCCATGATGGGGAAGCTGTCGATGCTGGTATAGGTTATCTGCGCCACATAATCCGCCGGAATGGCGTCGCAGGCCCAGATGACCGCCAGACAGGAAAGGCCGATGCTGACGGCAATGGGCGTCGCGAACATGAGAAAGATGGCGAAGTAGCAGAAAAGCACCTTGGGGGCGCTTTCCCAGCCGTCATAGAGGAAAAGCGGCGCCATGATGCCAACGGCAATGCCAAGACCGAGCAGGGCGCGGGGCGCGCCCCATTTCCGGACGGAAGCGGCGAGCCGCTGGAGCAGGCGCAGGCAGACGAGGCCAAAACCAAGCGGGAGCACCGCGTATGGAACGGCATAGGAAAGGTGAAGCGCCGCCGAGGTCTGCGGAAAGCGCAGGATCATGGAGATGTGGTCAAGGCCCTTGATGACGATGACTCCCGCGAGCAGCAGAAAGAGAAAGGTATTTGCGTTGTCGTTGATCGCCTTCCAGCCGGGTTTGAGCAGGTCATAGAAGACGGTCACGCGGATATCCTTGTTTTCCTTGATGATAAGCGGAACCGCGAGATAGGTGATCCACACGAAAACGAAACGCGAGAGTTCTTCTGTCCAGACGACCGCATTGGCATCTCCGGAAAAGAGCTTGATGGCGATATAGCGGTAGAGCGTCTGGAAGACGATGGCATGGATGATGACAATGAGGCCGGTGACGAGGAAGACTTTTTCGGCATTGGCATCCAGCCATGTCAGAATGCGGCGAAGATCCATACTACCTCCGTCATGGCCCCGGCGCGAGGGCCGGGGCCATGATGGTCACCGGTTAATTCATTGCCTCAATGAAGAGCTCATAGGCTTCGGGGGAAACCTTGGAACGGTATTCCTCGGTGACGTGCTTCGTCATTTCCTTGAGACGGGCGTAATCCGCGGGCGTGAGCCGGTTGACGGTCGAGCCCTTCTTTTCCATGAGGGAATAGGCCTCCTCATTGAGCTTCTTGCTCAACTCGCGTTCAAACTTCACGGTTTCGGCGGCCGCTTCCTTGATGATGGCGCGCTGCTCGTCCGTCAGGGAGTTCCACAGGTCCAGGTTCATTACCAGGACGTGGCCGTAATAATTGTGCTTTGTGTCAAGGACATACTTCGCGACATCCGCGGAATCGCCAAGCGCGACAAAACTTGCGTTGTTGAGGGCCATGCCTTCCACTGTGCCCTGGCGCATGGCCGTCACCGTTTCGCCCCAGGCCATGGGGATGGGATACATGCCAAGCGCCTTGGCCACGGCCAGCTCCACCGGCGAATCCGTGACGCGGACCTTGGCGTTTTTCAGGTCATCAATGCTTTTTGCGTTCTTCCTGTGGAACTGGAAGTCCCGGTAGCCCACATCGCCAAAGTAGATGAGCTGAAGGCCGATATTGTTGAGCACCTTTTCGTAGTGTTTGCCCAGCTTGCCGTTGTCCATGGCGTTGAAGAGCTTCTCCAGGGCCGTGGGGTCATCGGGGTCGATGATGTAGGGCATGTCGAACATCAGGAAATCGGGTGCGAAAAGCGCCAGATTGCCCGTTGAGATGGAGCTCATGGCAAGGCTGCCCTTCTGGGCGCCCTCCGTGGTCACCCGGTCGGAACCGAGGATGCAGTCTCCAAATACCTTGAGCCGGATCTTGCCACCGGATTTTTCCTTGAGGAGATCGCTGAATTTCAGGGCCGCCTGGGAAACCTGGTCGCCCTTGGTCATGGGATGTCCAAGCCGAAGATTCAGCTTTTCTGCCGCGCCGCAGTTCCCCCAGGTCATGCAGATGGCCAGCAGAACCGCCAGTGACGACATGATGCCGCGCAGTGAATGAGCCATGGTCTCCTCCTTCAGGTCTGTGCGCCCGCAGGCAACGGGCAGGTAGGCGTTATGTGATTTTTCGGACAAGTCGCCCCCGAAATCCATAACAGACGCTATCAATGGAAAAATTTTTTTAAAAAATTTCCGTGCCGAAAAGAAACGCCGCTTCCGGCGGGGAACAGCGGAACCCCCTGAGGCGTCGTTGCGCGCGAAAGGGCCGTGGGCATGGGGCGGCACGGCGCTTCTCCGGGTGGAGAGCCAGGGAGGCGTGACAGAAGGGGACTGTGGAAGGCAGATCAGGGAAGAATGATTTTATTTTTAAACGTGAGGATATCCATTTCTTTTTTCAATTCGCTGAGCGCTCTGCTCACTGAAACAGGGTGTACATTAAGGAGCGCCGCAATATCCTTTTGGCTGAGAGAAATCGTGATGCTGTCATCCTTGTTGCCTGATGTCAGTTTTTGGGCGTTAAAAAATTGTTTTAATCGTTGTTTTACGCTTTTTTTATTAAAATTTTCTGCTTTTGAATTAACAGATAGTGATTTTGTTGAAATTGTAAACAAAATATTGTGTACAACATTTATATCCTCAAGAAGAAGATTTATGGATTTTTTGTTGAATTTTGTAATTCTGCATTGTGTGCCGGCGATACATTCATCATTGGAAATCCGGTTGGAAAAATATAATCCTTCGCCGAAAAAGCCTTTTTTGCAGACATAGGAAAGGCTCATGTCCGTGTCCGTAACGCGAAACCCCAGGACCTCCCCTTCATGGAGATAGAAGAGGTGGTCGACAGAGGTCCCGTATTGGATGATATGGGTGCCTTTTTCCACAATGCCGGTTTCGCCCAGCTCGAAAAACTTCGCATCGAAATCGGGCGCGCCCGTCAGGTCGAAAACCTGGGGCAGGGGAATATCCGCAAGGCTTTTCAGGGTATTCATGCCGGTCACCCCCTGGCGTCCCGTTTCCGCGTTCCGGAGCTGGCCGCGGCTTCCATGCGGCAGGACACTGTTGCAGAAATAGCACACAGTTGCCCCAAGGCCAACGCGGAAAAGGGCCCGTGGCGCCGTGGCCGGCGTTGAATTTTTTGCACGGTTGCGCCCCGGCGCGGTCCGGGAGGAGCCGCAGGACGCCCGTGCCGGAACATTCGGGCCGGGCCACGCCGCGCCTGCCGGGGACGGCATGGCCCCGCGAAAAAGATTTTGAACTTCCCCCCGCGCGGCTTGACTTCGGGGCGAATTTGGAAGAACACTTTTAGCCCGGCGCGAAAGCGTTTTCCGGGATATTTCTGCATGCGCGCCGCGCATGCGC
>CAZNXQ010000004.1:0-49061 GCA_964576895.1 uncultured Desulfovibrio sp. | reverse complement strand
TGCTGGCGGCGGCCATGAACCCCTGCCCCTGCGGCCACTACGGCGACCCCGGCCATGCCTGCACCTGCCGCCCGGAAGAGGTGGCCCGCTATCGGCGCAGGCTCTCCGGCCCGCTGCTGGACCGCATCGACCTGCATGTGGATGCCCCCCAGGTGAGCTATGCCGAGCTTTGGCCCGGCGGGGGGGCCGCGCCGGAACGCTGGAGCACCGCCGCCATGCGCGGGCGCGTGCTCGCGGCGCGGGAAGCGCAGGCGCGCCGTGAAGGGCCCGCGGAGCCGGAAGCTCCGGAGGAAGGCCTGCGCCGGGCCGGAGCGCCCCGCACCAATGCCGGCCTTTCCGGGCGCGACCTTGAACGGCACTGCGCTCTGGACGGGGCCGGGCATGCCCTCATGGAGGCGGCCATGGGCCGCCTCGGCCTGTCGGCGCGCTCCTGCACGCGCATCCTGCGCGTGGCCCGCACCATCGCCGATCTGGACGGCGCCGCGGCCATTGGCGAAGCCCACCTTGCCGAGGCTGTGGGCCTGCGCCTTCTGGACCGGGAAACCGGCCGCGGGGGCTGACCCCCGGCGTGGCCCGGCGGATTCTCCCGCCGCGCGGGGACGCTTGCGCGCCGCCCATTTTTCACGTAATCGCTTGCGCTGAAGAGCATCCGGCACTTGCGGGAGAAACGCCGCCGTTTCCCCCAAAGGCCCGGCTGCCCCGCGACAGGACGCGGCCCTGGGCCCGCGTCCCCTTTTCGCCGTCGAAATCCCGTGTCAAGGACAGGAGCATGAATATCCCCCCCAAGAGCAAACATATCCCCCGCGCCACCATCCAGCGCCTTGCCATCTATGTGCAGGTGCTGGAAAACCTTGCCCGCGACGGCGTGGAGGTGGTGTCCTCCAATCCCCTGGCCGAGGCCTGCGGCGTCAACGGCTCGCAGGTCCGCAAGGATCTCGCGTACTTCGGCGAATTCGGCGTGCGCGGCGTGGGCTATCGCGTGGACGCGCTCATCACGGCCATCAAGAACTCCCTGGGCGTCAATCGGGAATGGCGCATGGCCCTGGTGGGCGCGGGCAATCTCGGCCGCGCCCTTCTCAATCACGGCGATTTCCGCGCGCGCGGCTTCGTCATCGTGGGCGTTTTCGACTGCGATCCGTTCAAGATCGGCGAGATCATGCACGGGCTGGAAGTGCGCTGCACCGAGGATCTGCCCGCTCTGGCGACGCAACTGAACATCGAGATGGGGATCATCACCACCCCGCCGGAACGCGCCCAGCGCGCGGCCAACCACATCATCGACGCGGGCATCACCTCCATCCTCAATTACGCGCCGGCCCGCATCCGGGTTCCCGACCATGTGCATGTGGAATATGTGGACTTTTTTCATCATCTCTATGCCCTGGCCTTTGAGCAGACACAAGGGGGCAACGGCCTGTGAGCCCTGAGGGCGCCCCCCGGCCCTGGACAGGGCTGGCGGACGCATGCGCCTTTCTGAGCCGCGTTGCCCCCGCGAGACGCACGGGCGACCCCGGCCGGGCGCTGGTCTGGTTCGCGCCCGTGGGCTTCGCGCTCGGCGCCGTCTGGACCCTCGCGGCGCTGGGGGGCGCCTCCATGGCCGGGCCGGCGGCAGGCGCCGCGCCGGGCTTCTGGGCCCAGGGCATGCTTGCGGGCTGGATCTGGCTCCTGCTCTCCGTCTGGACGACCTGCGGCCTCCACTGGGACGGCCTTGCCGATCTGGGGGACGCCGAGGGCAGCGGCGCCAGGGGCGACAGTTTCCGCCGGATCCTGCGTGACAGCCGCCTGGGCGCGTTCGGCGCCCTGCGCCTGCTTCTGGTCTTCGGCGGCCAGTGGCTTGCCGCGTCCTGGCATGCGGCGCTGGTGTTCAGCGGCGCGGGCGGCGCGTGGGCCCAGGCGCTGCCCCTTGTGCTCGCGCCCGCCTGGGGCCGGGGCGTGGCGGTCCTGCTGGCGCATGCCGCCCCCGCCTGGGACGCGGCTTCCCTCGGCGGCATGGCCTGCGCGGGCGCGGACCCGCGCCTGCGCGCGGGCTGCATCCTCGCGGGGGTGGCGGTCGCCGGGCTGCTCGTCCTGCTGGGCATGTCGCCGTGGCGGGCACTGCTCCTGCTGGCGGCCCAGGGCTTTCTGCTGCGCCGCATGGCGGCCCTGGCCCGGCGCGAGGGCGGCCTGTCCGGAGATTTTTTCGGCGCGGCCATTGAGGAAGGCACCCTCTGCTTTTTGCTGCTGACGCTGTAACGCCGCTCCGGCGGCATTCCGAAGGCCCTGGTCAATGCAGTCGAGAGATATTCCTTCACTCCGTCTGGAGCGGAGCGACAGACGGATGCTGGTGCCGGAAGGATCCTAAAAAATAAGATCTTTCGGGGCTGGCAAGGAAGAGAAAAATTTTCGCGGGGAGTGTACTCAGGTACTCGACCAAGAAAATTTTTCTCTGACGCAGCCAGCACCGAAAGGGCTGTTTTTGACGGAGAATTTCGGCAGTACTCACACAACATAGGTGCATCGCCAACTCCAACTCAAAGGGAGAGCAACGCCATTCCGCACCGCGCACCCCAAGGAGACGACCCATGCCCATCACACCGCGGGATTTCCATGCCCTTGTCGAAGCCGCCCGTTCCTGCCGCCGTTTTGTGGAGGACAGGCCCCTGACCATGGACGATCTGGACTGGCTCGTGGACTGCGCGCGCCTTGCGCCCTCGGCCCGCAACGCGCAGGCGCTGCGCTTCATCCTGGTGACGCGGGGGCCGGTCTGCGACGAGCTTTTCCGCCTCACGCGCTGGGCCGGCGCCCTCAAGGACTGGGGCGGCCCGCACCCCGGCGAACGCCCCACGGCCTTCATCGCCGTGCTGGCGCCCGACAAGGGCAGCGAACTGGCCGCCTACGACGCGGGCATCGCCTGCCAGACCATCCAGCTGGCCGCCACCACCAGAGACTGGGGCTGCTGCATCATTTATTCGGTGGATCGCGCGGCCGCCGCGCCGCTGCTCCAGGTGCCGGAGGGCATGAAGCTCTCGCTGGTGCTCGGCCTGGGCGTGGCAAAGGAGGAACGCGTGGTCGCGCCCGTGCCCGAAAGCGGCAGCCTCAACTACTGGCGCGACGAGCGCGGCGTCCATCATGTGCCCAAGCGCGGGCTCGCGGATCTGGTGGCGGGGCGCTTCGGCGCGTAAGCCACGGTGCGGCGCCGCAAAAAGGCTTTGAGGATGCCGAACTTTCTGGTATCCTCGGCGCGTTGCGGCAGGGGCCGGCCCAGGACTCCTTCCACCTCCTACAGCAAGGCGGGGCTATGACGGCTATGAACGACGCGGACGCGGACGAACTCAAATACGGGCGCGTCCTGCTCAAGCTCAGCGGCGAGGCACTGGCCGGCGAACAGAAGACCGGCATCGATCCGGAAACCGTGGCCGCCGTCTGCCGCGAGATCGGCTCCGTCCTCGACATGGGCGTGGAAATGGCGCTCGTCATCGGCGGGGGCAACATCTTCCGCGGCCTGTCCGGCTCGGCCAAGGGCATGGAACGCTCCTCGGCCGACTACATGGGCATGCTCGCCACGGTGCTCAACGCCCTGGCGGTCCAGGACATGCTGGAGAAGCAGGGCTATCCCACGCGCGTGCTTTCGGCCATCAACATGAAGGAAGTCTGCGAGCCCTTCATCCGCCGCCGCGCCCTGCGCCATCTGGAAAAGGGACGGGTGGTCATCTGCGCCGGCGGCACGGGCAACCCGTATTTCACCACCGACACCACGGCGGCCCTGCGCGGCATGGAGCTCAAGTGCGACGCCATCATCAAGGCCACCAAGGTGGACGGCATCTATGACAAGGACCCGGCCACCAACGCCGACGCCGTGAAATTCGACCACATCAGCTACGATGACACGCTGCGCCGCCGTCTGGGCGTCATGGACGCCACGGCCTTCGCCCTCGTGCGCGACAATCACCTGCCCATCATCGTCTGCCGCATGTTCGGCGGCGACATCCGCCGCGCCGTCCTGGGCGAGCCGGTGGGCACCATCGTCCGCGAGGAATGACGCCCGCGCCGGCGCATACACGGGTCATCAAGCCGGGGGCCGCCCCGCGAGGAAACCACATGGATATCGACACTACCCTGCTGGACGCCGAGGACCGCATGGAAAAAGCGCTCGCCTCCCTGGAGCGCGACTTTGCCAAACTGCGCACCGGGCGCGCCTCCACCGCCCTGGTGGACGGCATCAAGGCCGACTATTACGGCACGCCCACGCCCATCAGCCAGATGGCTTCGGTGGCCGTGCCCGACAGCCGCACCCTGACCATCCAGCCCTGGGACAAGGGCGGCATGGCCGCCGTGGAAAAGGCGATCCTCAAGTCCGATCTGGGGCTCACGCCGGTCAATGACGGCAAGATCATCCGCATTTCCATTCCGCCGCTCACCGAAGAACGCCGCAAGGAACTCGTGAAGGTGGCGCGCAAGTACGGCGAGGAGGCCAAGGTGGCCGTGCGCAACGTGCGCCGCGACGCCAACGACAGCCTCAAAAAGGCGGAGAAGGACAAGGAGATCACCGAGGATGCGCTCAAGCGCGCCACGGACGACGTGCAGAAGCTCACCGACCGTTTCGTGGCCGAGGTGGATACCCGCTGCCAGGCCAAGGAAAAGGAAATCATGGACATCTGACGCCGGACGCGCGGCGGGACACGGCATGACGCAAGCACAGGGCGGCGCGGGCAGGCTCCCCGCGCATATCGCCATCATCATGGACGGCAACGGTCGCTGGGCCCAGGCGCGCGGGCTGCCGCGCACCGACGGGCACAGGGCCGGGGCGGACGCGGTGCGCACGGTGGTGCGCGAATGCCGCCGCCTCGGCATCCCGCATCTGACGCTGTATGCGTTTTCCAGCGAGAACTGGAACCGCCCCAAAACGGAGATCAGCGCCCTGTTCGGCCTGCTGCTGGAATTTCTCGGCGCGGAAGTGCCGCACATGGAAGAGCAGGGCATCCGCCTGCGGGTGCTCGGCGATCTGGACGGCCTGCCGCTGGCCCAGCGCGGCGCCCTGCGCCACGCCATGGCCCGCACCGCCGCCTGCGCGGACATGACGCTCAACCTCGCCCTCAATTACGGCGGCCGCGCCGAGCTTGTGCGCGCGGCGCGGGCGCTCGCGGCCGAGGGGCTTGCGCCGGAGGCCATCACCGAAGAAGCGCTGGCGGCCCGTCTTGACACGGCGGGACAGCCGGACCCGGATCTGCTCATCCGCACGAGCGGCGAACTGCGCCTGAGCAATTTCCTGCTGTATCAGTGCGCCTACAGCGAACTCCATTTCACGCCGGTGCTCTGGCCCGACTTCGGGGCCGGGGAGCTCGCCGCCGCGCTGGAAGACTACGCCGGGCGCTCGCGCCGCTTCGGCAAAACCAGGGAGCAGGCCGATGGCTGTTGATCATGCCGCGGATATCCGCCGAACCATCACCGGAGTGCTGCTGGCGGCCGTGCTGCTTTTTGTGCTCTGGTGCCGGGGCTGGCCCCTTCTGGGGGTCATCCTCCTGGTGGCGGCGCTGGGGCTGTGGGAATTCTATTCCTTGTTCTGGGGGGCGCGCGGCCGCATCCTGAGCCGGCTCTGCGCCATCGGCCTTGGCTGGGCCATGCTCCTGCTCACCTGGATGCGCCGCCCGCAGGACGCCCTGGTCTGCCTGGGCGCGGGCTTTGTGCTGGCGGCCCTGAGCTTCCTGTTCCGCTGGGACGTCATCGAGGAGGAGAACGCCTTTTCCTCCAGCGGCATCTTCATGGCCGGCCTCGCCTATGTGCCGCTTCTTCTCCTGCCCGCGACCTATCTCGCCACGGTCAAGCTCATCTTTGTGCTCGCGGCGGTGGCCGCGTCGGATACGGCCGCCTATTTCATCGGCACGCGCTTCGGGCATCACAAGCTCTGGCCGCGCGTGAGCCCCAACAAGAGCTCCGAGGGCGCGGTGGGCAGCCTCGTGGCCTGCGTGCTGTTCTGCGCCATCTATGGCGAGATTTTCGGGCAGGCGGGCTGGCTGGCCTTTGCCCTGCTCGGCGTGGCGGTCAACGCCTTTGCCCAGCTCGGCGACCTCTTTGAATCCGCGCTCAAACGCTCGGTGCATGTCAAGGATTCCGGTTCGCTGCTGCCGGGGCACGGCGGCGTTCTCGATCGGGCGGACAGCTTTCTCTTCGCCATGCCCATGGTGGCGGTGGTGGATCAATGGTTTTCCTTCTTCTGAATCCCGGCTCCGCCGGGCCGCATGACCTCCTGACCGGGCGGTGCGGCTGATGGCGGCACTCTGGCCCGGCCGCGGCGGCCCCGCTGTCGGGTACATTTCCGCGCCGCCGCCCGAAGCGCTTGCGGCCCCGGTGCCGCGCCGCGTGGCCCTGCTCGGCTCCACCGGCTCCATCGGGCGCAACGCCCTTGCCGTGGTGGAGGCGTCGGCGGGCCGCCTTGCGGTGGCGGGCCTGGCCTGCGCGCGCAATGTGGAGCGTCTCGCCCGGCAGGCCCTGCGCCACCGCCCGCCTGTGCTGGCCGTCCTTGACGACGCGGCCGCCGCGGCCCTGCGCCAGCTCCTGCCCGGCGACTACGCGCCCGAAATCCTCACGGGCCGTGAAGGCTACGCCCGGCTTGCCGCCCTGTCCGGGACGCACGCCGTGCTCTCGGCCCAGGTGGGGGCCGCCGGGCTCACGGGCACGCTGGCCGCCGCCCTGGCGGGCAAGATGGTCTGCCTTGCCAACAAGGAATCCCTGGTACTGGCCGGGGGCCTGCTCCGCGCCATCTGCGCGGCCACGGGCGCGGCCATCCTGCCCGTGGATTCCGAGCATAACGCGCTCTTCCAGTGCCTTGCCGGGCGCGGACAGGAGGCCAGGACCCTGGTGCTCACGGCTTCCGGCGGCCCGTTCCGGGGCCGGAACGCCGCCGAGCTGCGCCAGGTGACGCCCGAAGCCGCGCTGGCCCACCCCAACTGGCGCATGGGCGCCAAGATCAGCATCGACTCGGCCACCATGATGAACAAGGGCCTGGAACTCATAGAAGCCGTCCACCTCTACGGCGTGGCGCCGGAGCGCATCCGCATCCTCGTCCACCCGCAGTCCGTGGTGCATTCCCTGGCCGAATTTGCCGATGGCTCCTTCCTCGCCCAGCTGGGCGCGCCGGACATGCGCCTGGCCATCGGCCACTGTCTGAACTGGCCGCGCTGCGCGCCCGCGGGCGCGCCGTCCCTGGATCTCGCCGCGGTGGGCAGCCTCACCTTCGAGGAGCCGGACCCCGCGGTCTTTCCCTGCCTGCGCCTCGCGCGGGAAGCGCTGGCCGCGGACAGGGCCGCGCCCGACCCGTCGGGCTTCGGGCCTGCCTGCGTGGCGCTCAACGCGGCCAATGAAGCGGCCGTGGAACTGTTTCTCAACGGCGGTTGCGGCTTTACGGATATTCCCGATCTGGTGGAGGCGGCGCTGGCGGCGCTCCCCGACCTGCCGGAAGCGGCCGGTACCCAGGACGCGACGGGCCCCGGCCTTTCCCCCGCCAGCGATCTGCCGGGCGGCGGCCCCCTGGACGAAACCCGCGCCGCGCGGCTCGCCCTGGAGCTTGCCGCCCGCGTGGACGCCCTTGACGGGGCCTGCCGCGCCCTGGTGCGGCGCCGCGCCGCCCATCTTCAGGAGCCAACGTGCTGACGACCATTGTTGCGGTGATCATTGTCCTCGGCGGGCTGATCTTCTTCCACGAACTCGGACACTTCGCCGTGGCCCGCGCCCTGGGCATGGGCGTGTCCACCTTTTCCCTCGGCTTCGGGCCCAAGATCCTCACGCGCAAGATCGGCAAGACCGAATACGCGCTTTCGCTCGTGCCCCTGGGCGGCTATGTGGCGCTGGTGGGCGAAAGCGACGAGGCGGACATTCCCGAAGGCTTCACGCCGGCGGAGAGTTTTGCCCTGCGGCCCGCGTGGCAGCGACTGCTGGTGGTGGCGGCGGGCCCGACGGCCAATATCCTGCTTGCGTGGCTGCTCTGCTGGGCCCTGGCCTTCGGCTGGGGCGTGCCCGTGCTCCAGCCCGTGGTGGGCGCGGTCAATGCCGAAAGCCCGGCGGCCCGCGCGGGACTGGCGCCCGGCGACCGCATCCTCACCATTGACGGCAGATCCATGGAAAGCTGGGAGGCCATGTCCGCGGCCATTGCCGCCAGCGACGGGCGCCCCCTGCGCCTGGAAGTGCTGCGCCCGGCGCCGCCCGCCGCGGAATCCGCCGGGCCGCATCCCGCGCGCGACGCCACGGGCGCGGGGCATGTCATCACCCTGGAACTGACCGCGGAGCGCGCCACCCGCACGACCATCTTCGGCGAGCAGGAAACCGCCTGGCTCATCGGCGTGCGCGCGGGCAGCAGCGTGAGCGCCGAGCCGCAGGGCTTCTGGCGCGCGGCGCTGGCCGGCGCGGACCAGACATGGAACATGGTCTCGCTCACCTGGCAGAGTTTCGTCAAGCTGGCCCAGCGCGTGGTGCCCCTGGATCAGGTGGGCGGCCCCATCATGATCGCCCAGATGGTGGGCGAGCAGGCCCACCAGGGGCTTGCCGGGCTTCTGGCGCTCACCGCGCTCATCAGCGTCAACCTGGGCATCCTCAACCTGTTGCCCGTGCCCGTGCTCGACGGTGGCCAGATCGTCTTCTGCCTCATCGAGATCCTGTTCCGCCGCCCGGTGCCGCCCAAAGCGCAGGAAATCGCCACGCGCGTGGGACTTTTCCTGCTCATCGCCCTCATGGTCCTGGCAACGTTCAACGATATCTGGCGGATCTTCAAATGACGGCACGAACTGCGGCACAGGAATGGACCACCGGGCCGGAACTCGTTCTCAATGCCGCCGAGGGCGCGCTCCAGATCCTGATCACGGAGAACGGGCGCCAACGCTGCTTTGAGGAGTGGCACGAACCCAACCGCGCCACGGAACTGCTCGCCCCGGCGCTGGAACAGATGTGCGCGGGTCTGGAGATGAAGCCCGCCTCCTTCCGCCGCATCGCCTGCGTCTCCGGGCCGGGCGCGTTCACGGGCATCCGCCTCGTCCTGACCACGGCCGCGGCCCTGCGCCGCGCGGGCCACGCGCAGCTTGCCGGGCTGGACTACCTCCAGGCGCTGGCCACCAGCGCCGTCATGCGCCGGGGCCTGCTCTATCCGGCGCCGGTCATGGTCATCACCCATGCCCGGCGCAACCTTGTCCACTACCGGCCCTTTTGCTCCTATGGCCCGCAGATCCCGGCGCAGCCGCTGGAACCCGTGCGCCTCATCCCCCCGGCGGAAGCCCTGCGCCTCATGGGCGAACAGCCCTGCCACGTCTGCGGCAGCGGCCTCGCCCGCAATGGCCGCCTCTTTGAGCCGGAAGCCACGGGCAGGGGCCCGGCGGGCGCGCCGGATGCCGTGGTCATGCCCGAACTTGTGGACCCCGACGCCGGGGCCCTGGCCCTGCTGGCCCGGCATGGCGACTACTTCCCGCGCGACATCGAACCGGCCTACGTCCGCTCGTGCGATGCCACGGAGAATCTGCCGGAGCTTGCGGCCCGCCAGGGCATGGACGGCGAGAGCGCCGCGGCCGAGCTGGAAGAACTGCTCAAGCGCAAACCGGAAAGCCGGGAAGAGTAAGCGCCGCGGGCCGCCCTCCCTCTCCCGCTCCAGGGCGGCGACAGTGCTTCCCCAGAAGGACGCCGCCCCCATGCACATCGCTTACGGTATCCACAACAGGAACGGCTATTATCTCCACAGCCTCGCGTCCATGCGCTCGCTGATGAAAAACTCCAGCGCGCCTGTTGTGGCGCACATCCTGCACGACGGCACGCTCGGCGCCGGAGAGCAGAACGCGTTTCAAAACGTGGCCGCCCATTCGGGCGGCGAAGCCGTATTCCACAATATAGCAAAAGAAGCCGCCGGATTCCCGGAGATCCCCACGCTCCAGCGCTTCAGCAAGGGCTGCCTGTTCCGCCTGTTGCTGCCGCAACTTTTGCCGCAAGAAAACGTGATCTACCTGGATAGCGACATCATCGCCACGGGGGACGCCGCTCCCCTTTTTTCGGAAGCGCTGTCAAGGGGGGACGGGCCTCCGCTCTGGGCCGTCCGGGACACCGCCCCGGTGCATCGCCCGCGCTTTCGGGACTACATCAGGGCGGTCTTTGGGGAATATGACGGCTATTTCAACTCCGGCGTGCTGGTTTTCAGGAATGCCGAGGTGAACAGGCTGTTTCCCGATTTTCCCAGGACTGTTCTTTCGATTCTCAGGGCAAGGCCGGAATTGCAGTTTCCGGACCAGGACGCCCTCAATTTTCAGTTCGGGATTTCCGGGCTCGCCGGCACGTTATCCGCAAAGGCGAATTTCCAGATGGAATACGGCAGGCGCCTCCTCCTCGGCGAAACGGCGCTTCGCGGAAAACTCCTCCATTATTCCTGGCGCAAACCTTGGCGGGAGACGTTCCCTGCCGCCCTGCCCTATTGGCGCAACCGGCAGGAAGTCCAGGCGTTCCTGTCCTGAGCTTCCGCGCCCGTGGCCTACGGCCGTGACGGCATGGCGAGCGGCATTCCCGCAATCTTCCCCAGGAGGGCTGGCCGTCCGGCAGCCGCAGGCCCCATTCCGGCAAAACCGCAGGCAACGGGAGCCTCCTCAGATCACCTTGTTCAGCGCGTACTCGATGATGCCTTCGGCCCCGGCGGCCCGCAGGCGCGGGATGAGGTCGCGCACGATGCCCACCTCCACCACGGTTTCCAGCGAAAGCCACGCCGTGTCGCGCAACGGCGAAACCGTGGGCGAGTTGAGCGAGGGCAGCATTTCCAGAATGGCATCCAGGCGGTCGGCGGGCGCGTTCATCTTGAGCGCCACGAGGTTTTCGGCGCGCAGGGCGCCCTGGAGCAGGAGCGTGATCTGGTCGATCTTGGCGCGCTTACGCGCATCGGCCCAGGCCTCCCTGTTGGCGATGAGCACCGGATACGAAATCATGACCTCGTCAATGATTTTGAGCCCGTGGGCGCGGATGGTGGTCCCGGTTTCCGTCACCTCCACGATGCCGTCCGCCAGCCCTTCCACCACCTTGGCCTCGGTGGCGCCGTAGGAATAGAAGATCTCGGCGTTCACGCCCTTGCTGGCGAAATAGCGCCGGGTGAGCCCTTCCAGTTCCGTGGCCACGCGCCTGCCCGCCAGGTCGGCCGCGCAGGTGTAGGGCGCATCCCCGGCCACGGCCAGCACCCAGCGGCAGGGCCGCGACGAGGTCTTGGAATAGACGAGATCGGCCACGCGCACCACGGCCCCCTCATGACCGCGCTCGCCCAGCCAGTCCAGCCCGGTAATGCCCACATCCAGAACACCGGCGGCCACATAGCCGCCGATCTCCTGCACGCGGCAGAGCGAGGCCGAAAGCTCAGGATCGTTGATTTCCGGAAAATAGTTGCGCGCATGCTTGCGGATCTTCCAGCCGGCGCGTTCAAACAGGTGGATGGTGGCGTCCTCAAGCGAGCCCTTGGGCACGCCGAGCTTGAGGATGGGACGATTCTGGGCGCTCATGCGTCGCTCCCTTGACTGGGGTTGGGGCCGGATGCGGCGGCCGCGCCATAGACGGCCGCAGGGTCAAAAACCATGGGGGCGCACACGGCAAGCGCGCCCTCGCGCCATTCCCGGAAAAAGCAGGTGCGGTGCCCGGTATGGCAGGCCGCGCCGCCCGCCTGTTCCACAAGCAGAAGAATGGCGTCGCTGTCGCAATCAAGGCGCACGGCGCGCACGCGCTGCACATGCCCCGATGTGGCGCCCTTGTGCCAGAGCTCGCGGCGGCTGCGGCTCCAGAAATGGGCTTCCCCGCTCTCCAGCGTCCTGCGCCACGCCTCCTCGTTCATCCAGGCGAGCATGAGCACCTCGCCGCTGGCGGCGTCCTGCACCACTGCCGGAAGCAGGCCGCCCCCGAACGCCGGGGCGAACTCCGCGCCGGGGAGCGCCCGCGCCCCCGTGCCCGTTGTGGCCGCCGTCTCGTGCCCCTTGCCCATGTTCCCTCCTCCAGGCCGCGAAATTCTTTGCGCCGGAATGCGCGCCCGCGCACCGCCCCCTGTTCTAAGCGCATTCCCCGCGACGGGCAAGCCGCATTTCCCCGCCCGGCGCCTTGCGAAACCGGCGGGAATGGCGTAGGGTGCAGCCCACACAGTCCGAGGAAGCCGCCGCCCTAGAGCGTTTTCGCAATGAAATTGCGTGAACGCTCTGGCGGACGCGGGAGCGGACGCCCGCGCCGTAATGAGGCGGCGAAACCTGATGAAAATATCTGTGAGACAGATATGTTCATCAGCCAAATGCTCTAGCGTTCTTCCCGATTTTGGCGCGCCCTGCGCGTAAAGGTCGTTGTATGCCGGATTCCCCGTCTTCCCTGCCCCCGGAGGAGGTGCCCGCCGGGAGCGCGCCCGCCGCGCATGACGAGCTCGCGGGCGTTTCCGTCAGCGAACCGGAAAACTCGCTCCCCGGCGTGACGCTCGCCGGGCTTGCGCCCGCCCTTCA
Organism: uncultured Desulfovibrio sp.; assembly: GCA_964576895.1. GTDB lineage: Bacteria > Desulfobacterota > Desulfovibrionia > Desulfovibrionales > Desulfovibrionaceae > Desulfovibrio. The sequence goes on along the minus strand of CAZNXQ010000004.1, from coordinate 36,612 downwards.
GGCCGCCTGCGCGCGGGCCGGCTGGCAACAGCTCATGCCCGTCCAGTCCCTGGCCCTGCCCTATCTGCTCGCCGGGCGCGACATCATGGTGCAGTCGCGCACAGGCAGCGGCAAGACAGGCTGCTATCTTCTGCCCATGCTCGCCGCCCTGTCCCCGGAGCTCAAGGCGCCGCAGGCCCTGGTGCTGGCGCCCACGCGCGAGCTCGCCCTGCAGGTGGAACGCGAGGCGGCCACCCTTTTCTCCGGGACCGGCATCGACGTCTGCGCCATCTATGGCGGCGTGGGCTACAAAAAGCAGATGGACGCCCTGCGCGCCGGGGTCCAGGTCATCGTGGGCACGCCGGGGCGCGTGCTCGACCATCTGCTCCGGCATACCCTTGATCTCGGCCAGGTGCGCCTGCTCGTTTTCGACGAGGCGGACCGCATGCTCTCCATCGGCTTTTATCCGGACATGAAGGAGATCCAGCGCTACCTGCCCGCCCGGCGCCACACCTGCCTTTTCTCGGCCACCTATCCGCCTCATGTGCTGCGGCTCGCGGCGGAATTCATGACCGAGCCGGACATGCTCTCCCTCTCCCGCAGGGAAGTCCATGTGGCCGAGGTGCAGCACCTCTTCTGCGAAGTCAAGCCCATGGACAAGGACCGCGCCCTCGTGCGCCTGCTGGAGACGGAAAACCCGGCCTCGGCCATCATTTTCTGCAATACCAAGGCCAACGTTCACTATGTGGCGGGCGTGCTCCAGGGCTTCGGCTACAGCGCGGACGGCCTTTCGGCCGACCTCACCCAGAGCAGGCGCGAGGCCGTGCTGGAAAAGGTGCGCCAGGGCACGCTCCAGTACCTCGTGGCCACGGACGTTGCCGCGCGCGGCATCGACATCCCGGCCCTTTCCCATGTGTTTCTCTATGAACCGCCGGAAGACCACGAAAGCTACATCCACCGCGCCGGGCGCACCGGCCGCGCGGGTTCGGCGGGGACGGTCATTTCCCTGGTGGACGTCATGCAGCGCATGGAACTGGAGCGCATCGCCCGGCATTACAAGATCAATCTCATCGAGCTTGCCGCGCCCACGGACGCCGATGTGGCGCAGGCCGCCTCCGCGCGCCTCATGGCCGTTCTCGAAGCGCGCTACCGCGGCCTGACCGGCCTTGAGCGCATGCGCGTGGCGCGCTATGCCGACCTCGCGCGCGACCTTGCCCGCCAGGAGCCCACCCCCGGTCAGGCCGAGGGCGAGGAAAATGACAACCTGCTCCTGCTCGCCATGCTTCTGGATGCCTGCCACCAGGAACGCCTGCGCGAAGGCCGCTTTTTCCCGGAAGCCGGGCCCGCGCCGGAGGGCGGCAGGGCGTCCGGAGGGCGCGGCGGCGGCAGGGGGGGCCGCTCCCGCGGGAGGCGCGGCGCCCGCGCCGAAGCGCCCGCATCCGGCCCCGCGGAGGCCGCGGAAGCAACGGCAGGGACCGACGCAGGGGAACGGCCCGCGCGCAAGCGGCGGCGCCGTTCCAGGGGCCGCAGGAACGGCGAAGGCCATGGCGGCGCACCCAGCGGCGCGGCCACGCCCGACGCCGGCGAAGACTGACCACACTCCCGCAGGTGGGAACGGCGGCACCCGTGCCGCCGAAACTCGCGCGGGACTCCGGGCATTTCTTCAGGATCCCGCCAGTTGTTAATCGGACGGAGCGCCATGCAGAATCTTGCGGAACTCGACGATGCACCCGGCATTGCCCAGGTGGCGCTGGACAATTTCGCCGCCCTTCTGGAAGACGCGGATTTCACGGCCGAGCTGGAGCTCGCGGGCATCGGGCGTTTTCAGTTCCTGCGCCGCCGCCAGATGATCCTGGAACTGCGCGGGCTGCATATGGCGCTCTGGCGCCTTGCGCTCGCCCGCTCCTTCCCCAGCGACGCGGATGCCATGTTCGCCACCTTCCTTCACGGCTATCTGACGCGGCATCCGGACAAGGGGGCCAGGCTCGCGGCGGAACGGGCGCGGCAATACTGGGGCATGCTCCAGCCCACGGGCGACGCGGATTTCAACGAAGTGGCGCGGCATCTCACGTCCTTTACCGATCGGGATGAAAAGGCGCGCCGCACGCTGACGCTCAAGCTCGCGCTCCACATTCGCGGGACGTACCGTTTCATTTTCGACAGGCTGATCTAGAGCGGTTTGGCGATGAAATCGCGCGAACGCTCCAGCGTCCCCGGCCGCAAGCCGCGTTCCTGAGCCCTTGCCATGCAGATTGCAGATTCCGCCGCCGTCTTCGCCTCTCTGGGAAACTCCGCCGTGACCATCGGCAATTTCGACGGCGTCCATCTGGGCCATCAGGCCCTGATCCGGCGCACGCTCGACGTTTGCCGCGCCAGCGGCCTTGCCTGCGTGGTGGTGACCTTCCGGCCGCATCCGCGCACCGTGCTCACGCCGGAGCGCCCGCACGCGCCGCTGAGCACGCGGGAGCAGCGCTTCGCCCTGCTGGAGGACCTCGGCGTCCGGCATATCCTGGAACTGCCGTTCACCCGCCAACTGGCCGCCCTGCCGCCGGAAGCCTTTGTGCGCGAATATCTCCTGCCGCTCGCGCCGCGCGAGCTGGTGGTGGGGCATGATTTCACCCTGGGCAGGGGCCGGAGCGGGCATCCCGACCTGCTGCGGCGCATCGGCCGCGAGCTCGGCTTCGGGGTGGAGCAGGTGCCGGCGGTACTGGCCGACGGCGCCCCGGTCAGCTCCACGCGGCTCAGGCACTGCCTCGCGGAAGGCGACGTGGCCCTGGCGCAGCGCCTGCTGGGGCGCCCCTATGCGCTTTCCGGCACGGTGGCGCACGGCGAGGGGCGCGGCGCGGGCCTGGGCTTTCCCACGGCCAATCTGGACGGCGCCACGACCCTACCGCCCGGCAACGGCGTCTACGCCACGCGCGCCCGCTGCGGCGGCCAAACCTTCGACGCTGTCACCAATATCGGCTGCAAGCCCACCTTCGGCGGCGGCCGGCTGACGGTGGAGAGCTTTCTGCTGGAGGCGTCGGGAGATTTCTACGGCCAGGAGCTGCGCCTGGAATTTGTGGCGCGGCTGCGCGGGGAGCGGCGCTTTGCCGATGCCGGGGCGCTCAGCCGCCAGATCGGCGCCGATGTGGCCGCCGCGCGCCGTCTCCTCGCCACGGGGGACGGTCGGGGCGCGCCCCCCGCGCCTGATGTCCCGGCTGCCGCCTGCGGGGGCCGGCCATGATCTGCGCCGACCTGCACAACCACACCCTGGCCTCGCACGGCACGGCGAGCGCCGGGGGCATGGTGGCCGCCGCCCGCGCCGCCGGGCTCGCGTGGTTCGGCCTTTCCGAGCATTCGCCCCTGCCGGAGGGCTTCCACTGCGCGCTCTACACGGGCGACCTTGCGCGCGACTTTCCCCGCTATGCGGCTGAAGTGCTGCGGCTCAGGGAAACGGCGCCCCCGGACGGCCCGCGCGTTCTCCTCGGCCTGGAACTGGACTGGCTGCCCTCGCGGCTGGCATATATGCGCGAGCTTGTGGCGGCGTGGCCCTTTGATTATGTGCTGGGTTCGCTCCACTATCTGGACGGAATGTCCGTGGGCGCCCCCGCCAGCTGGGACGCCCGCGTCAGCACGGCGGAACGCCGCGCCCGCTTTGCCGCCTATTTTTACGAAATGGCCTCCATGGCGCGCAGCGGTCTTGTCCAGGTGGCCTCGCATCCGGATTTCATCAAGCTGCGCGCCTGGGACGATTTTCACGCCTGGCTGGAAGGTCCGGAAAGCCGCGCGCCCCTCATGACGGCGCTGGAGGCGCTGGCCGCCAGCGGCACGGCCATGGAGGTTTCCGCCGCCGGGCTGCGCCAGGGCTTTGCGGAACCGTATCCGGCGCCGCCCGTCATGCGCCTTGCGCGGGAAGCGGGCGTGGACATCTGCTTCGGCTCGGACGCGCATGCCCCGGAGGATGTGGGCCGCCAGTTCGACCGGCTGGGCGACTACGCCCGCTCCTTCGGCTTCACGGACTCGGTCATCTTCATCAACCGCGAACGCCGCCGGCTTGCGTTCTGACCCCAGGCGGCCCACGGGAGCATCCATGGACGGCACCCCCACCCCCGCCCCCTCCGACGCGGAACATTCCGGCAACGACAAGAGCCGCGAGCTCCTGGAAAGCCTGCCCGAAATCGGGCCGGACGAAACCTTCGTGTTCGACTGCGGGCCGCACATGCCCTGCTTCAACCGCTGCTGCGCGGAGCTGACCCTGCCGCTCACGCCCTATGACGTCCTGCGGCTGCGCCGCCAGCTCGGCATGGCCGGTGACGATTTCCTGCACACCTTCACCACCCTGCGTTCCTTCCCGGACACGGGCTTTCCCCTGCCACTCCTGCGGATGCTCGAAAGCCCGGACGCCCCCTGCCCCTTCGTGACCCCGGCCGGCTGCTCGGTCTATGACGACCGCCCCGGCGCCTGCCGCTGCTATCCCCTGGGCCGCGGCACCCGGATGGGCATGGAGGGGGTGGCCGAACGCTTCTTCCTGGTGCGGGAGGAGCATTGCCGCGGCTTTGACCAGGGCACGGCGCGCACGCCCGCCCAATGGTTTGCCGACCAGGGCATGGAGCCGTACTCGCGCTTCAATGACCGCTACATGCGCCTCATGGCCATGGTGCGCGCCACGGAAAAACCGCTGGAACCCCGGCTGGCCACCATGGCCGTGCTCTGCCTGTACCAGCTGGACAAATTCCGCGAGCTCATCAGCGCCATGCGCATCTTTTCGCGGGTGACGGTGGCCCCCGACCTCCAGGCGCGCATCATGGAAGACAGCGCGGAGGGCGATGCGGCCGCGCTGGATTTTGCCCTGGACTGGATGGAACTCGTCATCTTCGGCACCAGCCCCGGACTGTCGCGCGCCAGCGCGTTTTCGCAATGAAATTGCGTAAACGCGCTGGCGGCTGCGTGAGCAGACGCCCGCGCCGAATAAGCGTCCAGACCGCGTTCTGGACGCGAAATGGCAGGCGACGCCGCGATTGAAAATGGATATTTTCAATCGCGAGTTGTGTTATTTTTATAATATAATGAAATATATTATGAAAATATTTTTATGAAATATTTATACCAACTATAGTACCAACATTCTTTCTGGCTTGTAGAGGACTGTATCAGCCTTCAATGGTCAGTCTCCACATGCCGGGCAGGTGAAAGCCTCCCGGCATTTTCATTTGCCATACATTTCTCATGTATCCTTGCCGGGAAATGGGAAATCCCGGCTCTTCGTCCGTCACTCCCGCATGGATGCCGGAAGCGGGCATTCCGTCAAGGCCAAGCCCTGTTGGGCCGCTTCGCGGGCCTTGACGTTCATGCCCTGGCTTCCGGCCTCATACACTCGCGGGCGACGGACGAGGAAGCCTCCGGCGGGGGCTCGGTCAAAGGAAGTTCGCAGACCAGAAGCACAAAGACATAAAAAAAGCGTTTCTCGCCGTTCACGGTTTTCCCGCATATTGACACGCGGCGGAAACGATACATGCAAATCTGTCCCGGCGTATGCTCCACAGAGTTTTCCCGATACATATAGCGTTGCCTCCCGCCCTGCTTCAGATGCCCGCTCCGTCATGCGCATCATGCTGACCTTGTCTTGTGTCAGATACTGACTGCACGGCTTCCGCATAGTGTTCAGGCGTTCCTCACATACCATTTTCCTGCAAGCCGAATGCTTACTGGATGCCGCCGTCATACCCACCAGCGACACGCCGGATACAACTCCGCTCCACGTCTGATACGCACCCGCCATATTCTTGGTGCCCGCATCATGCGTCCCCGTTTTTGCGCGGATGCCTGTTCATTCGTCCGGCATTGTCTCCGAGGGCCAGCCTACGTTTCGTCTATACGCTGCGCGTATGGACTCACGGCTGGCAAGGGGCGCTGCCCCTTTGAACCCCGGAAAGCCCAAAGGCAGGGAAAGCGGTGAAGCGCGTCAAGCCCGTCCGCACCGCCGCCGTCATCGTGCGCGTGTTCCCGGAGGAGCGCGACATCCTCCGCTTCAACGCCGGGCTGCACGGCATGAGTATGTCGGAGTATGTCCGCCCGACCTGCCTTGGCATCCGCCTGCGAAAAACGCCGGAAGAGAAACGGTGGCTGCGAGAGCTGGCCCGCATCGGCGCGAACATCAATCAGCTTGCGAGATGGGCCAATACCTGCAAACGGGCGGCGGAAGCCGTGGAGGTATTGGCGGCGCTGGCGGGCATCGAGCGGCGTATTGCCGAGTTCGCATCCTGTGCTTCAGCGGAAAATGGACTGAAGGTCGGGCATGTATCCTGAGTTGATGGTCACAGTGATTGCGCTGATAAATAATATGTTGGAATAATTATATATTTTTTATGATGCAGTTCCATAAAATTCCCCTGAGTTGATGGAACCTCCTCTGGACACTTTTTTGCTGGTATAGTAAGTCCAGATAATGATATAGTGGTATAAGGAGGTCTCATGCAATCGCCATTGCCTCTGCTGTTTTTATGTGTCTCCCTGATGTTCGCTATGAATCCGGGCTCTGCGGATACCGCTGGAGCGGCAACAGCGGCAACAACCGGAGCCGCAAAAATTTTTCCCGCTGAAAATCAGTATTGTCTTGCCTGTCATCAGGGAATTGAGCCGCCCCGCCCGCCGGAATCCGGCATGATGCAGGCCATTTTCGCTAAAGGCAGGGAGCTGGGCGACCCCAACGGCTGTGTTGTCTGCCATGCCGGAACGCCTGCGGAAGTGCAGAACAAGGACATCGCACACAGCCTGGCCCCGGCGGGGAGTCGGCTGACGACCTTCACAGCCACACCCGGCGCTTTGCAACTCAATGACGCGACCTGCGGTCAGTGTCACGCGGATCATGTCTATGCGGTCAGACGTTCGCACATGAACACGGATGCGGGTAAAATGAAGGCCATCACCTGGAGCTGGGGCATCGGAACCCGGAACCATGACCACATTTACGGCGACCACGATCTTGATGACCCGGACGGTATGACGCCGCGCCTTGGAACGGAGGCGTACAGGGCCTACATGAAGGATCTGGCCGGGCGTTTTCCCGGACAGTTCCCGGAAAAATTGCAACAGATCCCTGAAGTGGACATGGCGAAGCTGGCCGAACAGCCGGAACAGGCCGCGTTCACCTATCTGCGCAACTGCAATGCCTGTCATCTGAGCGGCAAGGGCTATCAGGACAGGGGACATTTCCGGGGTGTGGGCTGCGCCGCCTGCCATACGCTGTACAGCAACGAAGGGTATTACGAAGGCGGCGACAAGGCGCTGCCCAAGGATCAGCCCGGCCATCTGATGACCCACGCCATGCAGGGAACACGCCATTCCGTAACAACGGTGAACGGGGCGTCGTTCTCGGGAATCCAGGTCAATACCTGCGCGGCCTGCCATGCGGCTGGCAGGCGTATCGGCCACGCCTATCAGGGCCTTATGGCCTTCGGTCATGGTGACCATCGAGGTCCCTTTGATGCTCAGGGGGAACCCCAAAAGGCCAATGGCGGCTATGTGTTCAAGTATATCCGTGAGGATGCCCATTTCGCTCTCAAGGATGTTAACGGCACGGAAGCAGGCCTGTTGTGCCAGGATTGTCATCTGAGCACGTCCATGCATGGTAATGGCAATATCGGCGCGACCACCCTGGCCACCATCGAAGTGGAATGCGCGGACTGTCATGGAACGCCAGACAAGTATCCCTGGGAGCTGCCACTTGGCTATGGCGATGAATTCGGCAAGCCTGTGGACTGGAACAAGCCGCGCGGTGTGAGCCGGGAAGCCATGAAGGTCACAAAGGACTTTGCCCATACCTCCGATGCTGAGGATGGCTACCTGCTTTCCGCACGCGGCAATCCCTTTGGCAATGTGGTGCGCCGGGGGGACAAGGTCATCGTGCATTCGGCCAATGGTCATGATTTTGAGCTGATTCCCCTCAAGGGGCTGCGCCAGGCCAACAAGTGGGCCAATCCCGCCCTGGCCACCACAGCTATGGTTGGTGTGGGCCGCCATATGGAAAAGCTGGAATGCTATGCCTGCCACTCCACTTGGGCAGCTCAGTATTATGGCTATCAGTATGCTCTGGACTACAGGCAGCGTTCCACAGACTGGCTGAAGACGGCGGAGCGGAGTCTGCCTGACGGCAGCCCGGCGGATCGCAAGGGACAGATGAGCGATCAGCCCGGCGCGCCGACTTCCTGGGACTACAGTCATGTACGCTGGGAAAACCCGCCGCTGGGCATCAACGGCGAAGGGCGTGTCACCCCGCTGGTGGGCGTCATCCAGACCGTGGGCACGGTCATCGGTCCGGACGGCAAGACCCTTGCCTGGAATAAGGTGGCTAAAACCGAAAAGGGCTATAACGCTATGGAGTTGGCCCCGCTCAACCCGCATACTTCCTCGCGTGAAAGCCGCAACTGCGCGGACTGCCACGGCAATGCGGCGGCTATGGGCTACGGGATCGATGGCGGTCGGTATGGCCTGCATCCCGAAAAGGTTCGCTATGCAGACGTGCGTACCCCCGACGGTCGCAACGTGAGCCGCTTCACCCAGCCCCAGATTCAGGCTATCCGGGGCTTGCACGGCGACTTCATGCAGGTGTTGCGCACGGATGGAACACAGGTGCAGACCGTGGATACGCACTGGCCCGACTCCATGCCGTTGACGCCTGAACAGCGCAATGCGCTGGAACGCAGTGACACCTGCCTTGCCTGCCATCAGGACATCCCTCAGGGGGCCATTCCCATCGCCATGCTGGGCAAAATGGCGGAAGTCCTTGACCTGGATTTCGCGTCGCCACAGGCGCACGCGGGCTTATTGCGCGAGAACAACATCAGCATTGCCTGGGTCAAGGTCTTGGGTATCGTGGCTGCGGTGCTGGCGTTGCCCGTGCTGATCTGGATCATTCGACGCCGTCGTGCCAGGAAAGATTGCTAACACACTGACTTGAATTGAGAAAAATGCCTCTCCCGGATACCGGGGGAGGCATTTGAATTTTTATCGCATAGTTATTGACATATGTCATAAAGTTTGCCACAAAAAGTTAACGGCATATGTCAATAACAAAGGAGTACGCCATGCCAGGACAAAATGGAGCAGGAGCGCGTGGGGCAAGGCAACATTGCAGACGGTTCCGGCATATGGGCGCCCAGTCGGGCTTCGGCGCTCAAAACGGCCAGGGGCCTTGCTGCATGAATTATGGAAAACAATTCTCCCGCGAAGATGGAACCGAACGGCTGATCCAAAGGAAAAAAGCCCTTGAAGGGGAACTTTCGCGGATAAATGAACTGCTTTCTTCACGGTAGTCTCAAGGGCGGTTTACGAGAGAATCGTAAACCGCCCTGACATTGTCCTTTCCCATCATGGGATTCGATATTTTCCTATGCCCCATGCCATGTCGGCAAGAAACGCCTATGAAAAAAGTTTCATTTTAGCTTTTTGCAGGAATGCCAATGCCACGACCCAGAAAATGCAGAAAAGTCTGCTGCCTCCCGGAGAATACGCGATTTGCGCCTCTGGGGTTCCGTTCAGCAGCAACGCCTGTCATCCTGACTGTTGATGAATACGAGTCCATCCGCCTCATAGATCTTGAGGATATGACGCAGCAGGAATGCGCCGAAAAAATGAATGTTGTCCGCACCAGCATTCAGGCAACCTATGCCAGCGCCAGGAAGAAACTGGCCGACATGCTTGTGAATGGAAAACTGCTGATTATTGAGGGGGGCGACTATCGGTTGTGCGAAGGAGGGCCGCACTGTGGTCATGGCTGCCGCAGATTCGGGAACCCGCGCCAATCTCCGGAAAATAGCCCGGCAACCAGGGGAGAATACTGATGCCATCCAGACGTCATGCCGTGGTCAATCAAAAAAATTGTGTCGCCTGTGGCACCTGTGAAAGCGTTTGCCCGCGCCATGCCGCTACAGTCGTGCATGGCTGCTGGGCCGAAATCAGGGCCGACGCCTGTGTCGGCTGCGGGAGGTGCGCCGCATTGTGTCCGGCAAACTGCATTGAACTTGTGGAAAGGCAAAGGCGGGACGCCCAATGAAGCGACATTGGTATGACTATCTGTGGATATGGACGATCCTGTATTTCAGCCTGGGCTTCTTCAATATCCTCTTCGCCTGGCTGGGAATGATCGACTTCCTTGTACCGCTTGGCTTCGCCATCTTCGGGGGGAACAAGCTGTTCTGCAATCATTTTTGCGGGCGCGGCCAGTTGTGCATGAAGCTCGGCCATGAGCTGAAGTATTCACGCAACAGACCGACGCCTGCGTGGTTGTATTCCCGCTGGTTCAGATATGGTTTTCTGTTTTTCTTCCTGGCGGTCTTTGGGAATATGCTCTTTCAGACGTGGCTGGTGGGGGCTGGAGCAACGTCTCTGCGCCAGACCGTCAGCCTGTTCTGGACATTCCAGCTCCCCTGGCACTGGGCATATACGGAAACATCCGTACCGAAATGGGTGGCCCAATTCAGCTTCGGTTTTTACAGCATCATGCTCACCTCCTTTCTCCTGGGCCTCGTCATGATGGCGCTGTACAAGCCGCGAACCTGGTGCGCCTTCTGCCCTATGGGCACCATGACGCAGTGGATATGTCAGCTTCGCCACAGGAGAAGCAAGGTTTCAATAAACGCTTCCTGACTTCACCGTATCTCTTGTCTCGATTTGTGTACTATGTATTGAACACTCCACAGGATTTAATCTGTGGAGTGTTTAATACATTGATTTCCTAACTTTCAATGTAAGCGGCAAGTTGCTTGCGTGCCGCTCCGGCTTCTTCTTCAATTTCACGCTGCATAGCGGGCGCAATATGCAGAGCATTAGCCAGTGCATCCAGATAACCACGCTCCATAAAATGATCTATGTCAATTACAGAGCAGGAAAGCCGATAGATGTCATCAGCCTGTTGGGGCAGGGCGGCGGCGACAATTTTTGAAGGGTCAATAGTTTCTTCTTCCATTTTTGCAAGAAGCGCGGATACGTCTTTTCCGCCCATCATATTTTTTAAAATGGCGTTTATGCGAGTTTTCTCTGAAGCATCAATGTTGCCGTCCGCCTTTGCAGCATAAATCATGCAACGCATAATCAACTCGGATGTTGGGTCAATTTGCATCACAACCATTTCTTCAGATGGTGCTGCTGTTGATGCTTGGATCGGCCATGAGCTTTCCCCGTATGTAGCTCCCCTGGTTGTCTGCGCCTGCTGGCCTTCCTGTTTGGCAGCCCACTTTTTATAAAAGTTCCAGGCAACCGCACCTGCGCCGACCAAGCCGACATTTTTAAGAACATCTGTTGATGCCAGATTCCCAAGCAATGCGCCCAAAGCGCCCGCGCCAAGAAGACCACCCACACCGCCAGGCACCTTGCGCGTAAAATCAGATGTTGCAGAACCAGCCTGGCTGGCCATTGAGCCAGCTTGTCTGGCTAATGTATTCAATATTGATCCCACGGAGCCGTTGCCAAACACATCGAAAATGGAAGCCATATATCACTCCTGCGAATGGTTGAGGTTGGTATGCCCATATAGCCACGGTAGCCATAAGGAGGAAACAAGTGTACCAGCCGCGCCTTGCGGCCATAGTCTATCCGTTTTGCGTTTTTGCCCTTGGGGCGGGGGTGTGTCTGAATACTTCGTTGGCTATCTCCTGCGGCGTCTATCCGGCACAGCGCATGTACAGAGCAATGACCGCTTCAGCCTTGATTCGTCCATCTGTTTCGGGAAACGCCTTTTGACCATTTCCCGGTAGACAGCATACGGCGGGGCCGAACTCTCGCTTCTTGCCCCCCACGGGAACAATCAGATATGCCTCGTTTTCGCTTGATCTTGTCTGTCCCGCAACGCCGTTCTTTTTCTTCTCCTGGTCTTTCAGGAAATGCCGGGCAATGTTCAATATGGAAAACCCGTGCGAAGCAAGACTCGCCGTGGCCGCTTCACGGCGTTTTTTGGTCGCCTTTCCAGTTCTTCCCATTCCTTTCCCGTTTTTGCCTTTCCTGCCTTTTTGCGAGCGTGAGAAGCGAAGCGCCGAACGCTCTTTGGAGTCCAGAGGCGAAGCCTTTGGCAGGATGAGGGGCTGTGCGTAGCACACCCCCCATCCTGCCACGAAGAACCCGCCCCGTTTTCGGGAAAAAGCCGTATCATTTGCGGCAAGCGAATGGGCTGTTTTGTTCGTCCGTTTTTCGGGAACCATAGCGGAAAATTGTGCATGAGGCAAAAAGAAAGCGGCGCGGTCAAGGTTCATACCCTGGTCGCGCCGCGTTTGGGAAACCGGTCAGAGGGGAAAGGCATTTCAGTCCTGTGATTCGGTATTTTCCCCTGTTATGTTCTGGCCGGAAAGTCCCCTGACGAGGGCGGAAATGTCCGCTGACCGCCAGACGGTTGTGCGTGGCCCCAACTTTATGGGTTTGGGATAACGTCCGTCTTTGCAGCCCTGCCACCATGTGCTTTCCTCAGCGAAGCGGCGGAGGGAGAAGAAGTGTCCAGCGAAGAGAAAAAGGGGACGGCGAGGTCAGGAAAAGTGCAACCCCGCCGCCAGGTTTCAGGCTTTTGATTTGCTGTCAGGGCGGAGAGCGGCACAGAAACGGCCACGGATTCCGCACAGGCCGGACTCTTTCGCTACCCGTACCAAGCTTGCAGAATGTCCATGCCGTCATACCCGGCGGCCCGCAGTTTCTCCCGATACGCCTCGCTCCAGCCCGTGTCCTTTTCCGTGATTTGGGCGCGCTCGTCTCTCTTCCCGATGGCGACATCGGTGTTCATTTCTCTGAAAACGTCTTCCGGCTTGTCGCTCTGTTTTTCCGCTCCGGCACTGTCAGATGCCACTCGCAGACTGTCGAGATAGTCAGCGTACTCCTGAACCATGCGCCGCCGTTCCGGCAGATACTCGGCATAATTGTACGCGGCGCGGACGCCGTTGCGTTCGCAGTGGGCAAGCTGTCGCTCTATCCAGTCCGAGTTATAGCCAAGCTCGTTCAGGAGCGTGGACGCCATGGATCGGAAGCCGTGAAAGGTATGTTCGCCGGTGGCGCAGCCGATTTGCCGCAGAACGCGTAGCGGGCCTCCCCTGTACATGGGGTCGTCGTTTCCCACACGGCTGCCCGGAAAGACAAAACGTCCTTCGCCACTTTTCTCGTGCAGTTCCCGGAAAATCGCCAGGGCCTGCCGCGAGAGCGGCACCATATGGATCTGCTTCATCTTCATCCGTTCCGCCGGAATGCGCCATTCCGCCGTCTCAAGATTGATTTCCGCCCACTCCGCGCGGATCAGCTCATTGCCCCGGACGAACACCAATGGCGCAAGACGCAGGGCGCGGGAGATGAAAAAGTTTCCCTCATAGGCGTAAATGTTACGCAGCAGTTCACCCACGCCGGCGGGGTCGGTAATGGCCGCATGATGGCCGTTGGCGGCAGGGGCGAGCGCGCCGCGCAAATCGGCGGCAATGTCGTGTTCCGCCCTGCCGGTAACAACGGCATAGCGGAATATCCGTCCGGTATCACGCAACGCCTTGTGGGCAATGGTCAGCGCGCCCCGTTCCTCCACCCGCCGAAGAACGGTCAGCAACTCCCTTGACGTGATGGTGTTGATGGGACGTTTGCCCACATAGGGGAAGAGGTTTTCCTCCAGGATGCGGATGACCGTTTTCCGGTATGAAGGAACCCACTTTGGCGAATACTTGGCATGCCATTCCCGCGCCACGTCCTCAAAGGAATTGCGGGCCGCTTCCGCCGCCGCTTCTCTGGCCTGCCGTCGTGCCTGGCTGGGGTCAATATGCTCCCGCAGCAGCTTTTTGGCGTCTTCCCGCTTTTCCCGCGCTTCGCGCAGGCTCACGGACGGATACGGCCCAAGGGAAATGAGCTTCTGCCTGCCCGCGAAGCGGTACGCCAACCGCCATGACTTTTTGCCCGTGGGCGTGACATAGAGGAACAGCCCCCCGCCGTCCGAGTGCTTCTGAACCTTGCCGTTGGCCGCGACATGCCGTATGAATGTGTCGGTCAGTTTCATCCATCCACCTCCAGAGTGGTGTTTTTTGGTACGGGTGGACTAACTGCTACCAGCATATTTCTGAAAAATACTTTTACCACAATGGATTACAGAAAATATGCCGATAGCGGGAGGAATCACTCCTCCCGATTTCCCCGGGGCGGGGGCGCACTGTCCGGCCTTGGGAAATGCCATCATCGACGGCTCTGACCTACCAAAAGACTACCAGCATGTCTACCAACGGATTTTCCGGATTCAGAGGGATTTTGGTGGATGGCATAAGACAAGTATGTCCAGTTAACATGCTGAAATAACATGCTAACTGGACATACTTGGATTTTCTGAAACTGTTTGAGTAACTTCAATCGCAAAATGCTCTAGTGACGTCTCGCGGGACGCCTGACGCGAAAGCGCCGCAAAATCCCGGCCCTGCTTGACGCTCTGTTTCCCCCGTGGTAGGGGGGAAAGCGTCTCTCCCCGCTTTTCTCTTTTTCCCGGCCCCTGCCGCTTCCGAGGGATCCATGCTGGAATGGCACGAACGCTATGAAGTCGGTGTGGAAAGCATCGACAACGCCCACAAGGAAATTTTCCGCGTCATCAACAGGCTGCACAAGATGATACGTGTCGGGGGCAACACCAGATGGGCCGCCGCCGAAGCCGTCAAATACCTGAAAACATACGTCCTGAAGCACTTCCATGATGAGGAGCAATACATGCTCTCCATCGGCTTCAGGGACTACGAGATGCACAAATCCATCCACGATGGCATGCGCGACAAGATCGTTCCGCGCCTCTATTCGCAGATGGAGAGCGCCAACTATTCCGACGAAACCATCACCCTGTTCCTGAACGTGTGCGAGAAATGGCTCAACAGGCATATCATCGGGCATGACCGGGAGCTGCTGAAATACCTCAAATCCGAAGACGAGGAAGAAGGGGAAGAGACGCGCAACGCCTGAACCCCCACCGTTTTCGGGGGCGCCCGTCGCCGCGGCGGTGACGCGGGCACCGGAACGGCGCCTTCGTCTTGCCAGACGCCACCTCCTCCGCTATCCTTGCCCAAAGGAAGATGCCAGGCGCGTCCGGCGGTGGCCGGTCCGGCGTCTCTGGCGGCCGCCGCAAGACCTGGGGGGCCCATGCCCGAAGCCAACGTTTCCCCTCCGCCCATGTGCATGGGCCTGCCGGATTCCGACGAGCCGCTCTGGGAATGGGATCTCGCCTCGGATACCCTCCACCTCAGCCGGGGGGCGCGCGCCGCGCTCGATCTTGCCACGTCACCTGCCACCATGGCCGGCCTGCTGGGCCTGATGGACCCTGACGCCGCGCGGGGCCTTGTCATGGCCCGCGCGCGGGCCTGCGGCACCATGGACGGCCCCCCGCCGGCCTGTGACTATCGTCTGGGCCAGCTCTGGATCCGCGAACACCCGCTGGTGCTGGCGCGCGACGCCGCGGGCAACGCCACGCGCGTGCTCTGCCGCCTTGAGGTGACGCGCCTCCAGCAGGGGGGCAGGCGCCCGCGCGGCGGCAGGGGAAACCGCGTGCTCCCGGAATTCGGCCTCTGGCTCTATTCCCCCCTTGACGGCCGCATCTGGCGCGATGCCGCCTGCAACGGCTTTTCCGGCGGCACGCCGCCCCTGCGCGCCCTGGACTTTGAAACCGGCACCGCCGATGTGCATCCCGCCGAACGCGAGGCCCTGCGCCGCCACTATGAACTCTTCATGCGCGGCGACTTCACCGGCGACAGCATCACCGACATTCTGCGTCTGCGTCAGGCCGACGGCAGCTATGCGCCCATGCTCATCCGCGCCTCGGTGCTTGAGCGGGACGCGCACGGGCGCATCGTCCTCATGGGCGGCATCATCACGCCCGCGCAGCTGGCGCCGTGCGGCATCCTCCCCCCGGAGGAGGAACGCCTCGCCCAGGCCCTGAGCGTCATGGGCTGCGGCCAATGGAGCTGGGACACGCGCAGCGGCCTGGTCTTTTTCTGCCCGCGCTACCGGGCCATGCTGGGCGATGCGCAGGAGAGCGGGCCGGCCTCGGTGGAGCAGTGGCGGGAGCGCATCCATCCCGATGATCGCGACAAGGTCCTGGCCCTCCACAAGGCGGTCATCAGCTCCCCCGAACACGGCGACACCTTTGAGTGCACCTACCGCATGCGCCGCGCCGATGGCGGCTGGGCCTGGCTTTTTGACCGCAGCTGCGTCATCTGGCGCGATGCCGACGGCACCGCCGGCCACCTTGTGGGTTCCATCACCAATATCACCACGGCCCAGGCCGAACGCGACCGGCTGGAAGAGCTTGTCCGCCGCGACATGCTCACCGGCCTGCGCAGCCGGGCCTTCTGCAATCTGGAGATGGAGCATGCGGAACAGAACGGCGTGCGCCCGGTCTGCCTCATCGCGGGCGATGTGACCGGCCTCAAGATGATCAACGACAATCTTGGTCACGCCTTTGGCGACGAACTGCTGACCAAGGCGGCCAGCCTGCTGCGCGGTTCGTTGCGGGCCTCGGACTGCGTGGCGCGCATGGGCGGCGATGAGTTTCTCGTGTTCCTGCCGCGCTGTCCGCTGTCGCGCGGGGAGAAGCTCCTCGCCAAGATCGAGGCGCGCTTTGCGGAATACAACAGCCAGCAGGGCCGTTTCCCCGTCTATGCGGCCTTTGCCGTGGCCTGCGCCGAAAGCCGGGAGGAGCGCATGAGCGATGTCCTGGCAAGAGCCGACGAGGCCATGCGCCACAAGAAGCGGCAGCAGCGCCCGGCGGCCCACGCCGCCATCAGGGACTGGATCCGCACCCTCACCGGCAATGAGGTGGGAGCGGACGAGCGCATCAGCGACGTCTAGGCCGCATTACGCCTGCGCCGTCTGCCGCAGCGCCGCATTCCCCGGCCGCCGGTGCCCTTTTCTGCTGAAGAGTTCCGTTATCAGGACAAAAAAGAGCGGCGTGCAATACAACCCCAGCCCCGTGGCTGTAAGCATGCCCGCGATGACGGCCGTGCCGAGCGCATTCTGCGCTCCGGAGCCGGCTCCTGAGCTTGCGGCCAGGGGAACGACCCCCAGGATGAAGCACAATGACGTCATCAGGATGGGCCGCAAGCGAAGCCTGCAGGCTTCCGCCGTGGCCCGGATAAGATCTTCGCCGCCTTTATGCAGTTGTCTGGCGAACTCCACGATCAGGATCGCATTCTTTGCCGAAAGCCCGATAATGGTCAGGATGGCGATCTGAAAATATATATCGTTGTTCATGCCGCGAAGATACATCCCGGCAACGGCCCCGATGATCCCCGTGGGGGCCGTCAGCAGCACCGCCAGCGGCACGCTCCAGCTTTCATACAGGGCCGCCAGGCAGAGAAAGATGGCGAGCAGCGACAGCAGATAGAGGAACGGCGCCTGCTGCCCGCTCGTCATCTCCTGCCAGGAAAGGCCTGTCCAGGCGAAGCCGAATCCTTCCGGCAGTTCTCCGGCCGCCTGGGCCATGGCGTCCATGGCCTGCCCTGAGCTTTTTCCCGGCGCGGCCTCGCCTTCTATTTTCAGGGAAGGCAGCCCCTGAAAACGGGTCAGCTTGGGCGAGGCCATGAGGGAACGGGCCGTGAGGAAATTCCGGAACGGCACCATTTCTCCTCTGCCATTCCGCAGATAGTACCGCTCAAAATCCTGTATGTTCGTGCGAAATTCCGGCGCCGCCTGCATGAAGACCTTTTTCGTCCTGCCCTTGTCCGAAAAATCATTGATGTACTCGCTGCCCCAGTAGCCGGAAATCGCCCCGTTGATGTCGCCCTTGCTTAAATGAAAGGCGCCGGCCTTGTCCGTGTCGATGGCGAGCTCGTACTGTTCCGAATCCTCCATGCCGCTGTATCTGGCGGAGGCGATTTCCGGGCGCCGGGACGCCCCGGCCAGCAGTTGCTCCCTGGCCGCCAGCAAGGCTGCATGACCAAGATTTCCCCTGTCCATGAGTTCCAGCTCAAACCCTGAGGAATTGCCAAGCTCAAGCACGGCCGGCGGCGTGAGCACGAAGATCTCCGCGCCGGGTATGGCGCTCAAACGCTCGGCCGCACGCTCCCTGACGGCAAAGGCGCTCTGGCTGCTTCCGCGTTCGCTCCAGTCCCTGAGCATGGGGATGACCATGGCGGAGTTTTGTCCTGTTCCGCTGAATCCCCAGCCCATAACGGTCAGCACGCTTTTTACGGCATCGTTTTCCTCTGTGCGAAACCAGGCGTCGATTTCCGCAAGGATCCGCTCGGTGCGCTCGAAAGTGGCGCCCGGCGGCAACTGCACATCCACCAGCAGCAGCCTCTGATCCTCGTCGGGCAGAAAGGCGGACGGCAGTTGCAGAAAAAGTGCGCCGCTCACGGCCACAAGCAGGGCATAGGCCGCCAGCCAGCGTTTCCTGGCTCTGAACATCCGCCTGACTCCGATGACATACCTGCGCGTGGATCTGTCCAGCAGTTCGTTGAACGCGCCGAAGACGCCGTTGCGGCAGGCATGCGCCCGCGCGTCGAGCATGGTGGCGCACAGGGCCGGAGTCAGCACAATGGCCACGATGACCGAAAGCAGCATGGCGCTGACGATGGTCAGGGAAAACTGGCGATAAATGACGCCGGTGGAGCCGCCCATAAAGGCCATGGGCACAAAAACCGCAGAAATGACGGCCGCCACGCCGATGAGCGCGCCGGTGATCTGGCGCATGGACCTTACCGCGGCTTCCCTCGGCGAAAGCCTTTCCACCAGCATCAGGCGCTCCACATTTTCCACCACCACGATGGCGTCGTCCACCAGCAGACCGATGGCCAGCACAAGCCCGAACATGGTCAGGGTATTGATGGAAAAACCCGCCGCCTGAAGCACGGCAAAGACCCCCAGCAGCAGCACCACCACGGGAACAGTGATGGTGGGGATGACCGTCGCCCGGAAGTTCTGCAGGAAGACGAACATGACGGCGACCACCAGCACGATGGCTTCCACCAGCGTGCGCTGCACGGCGGCGATGGATTTCTCGACGATGGGCGCGCGGTCGTCGGCGTACGCATATCTGAGCCAGGGAGGAAAAAACCGGGAAAGCTCCTTCATTTCCGCCTTGATATTTTTCGTAGCCTCAATCACGTTGGCCCCGGTAGCCAGCTTGATGGCCAGCCCCACGCCCGGATGGCCGTTATACCAGGTGCCTCCCGTAAAATTTTCGCTGCCCAGCTCGACCCTGGCCACATCGCGAAGGCGCAGCACGGAACCGTTTTCCAGAATTTTCAGACGAATGTTCGCAAAGTCCTCCACCGTTTCCAGCCGGGAGGCCGCATTGACGGTATAGCTCACTTCCTGTCCGGACGGCGCGGGCGCCCCCCCGACCTGGCCGCCCGTCACCTGCGCGTTCTGTTCCCGCACCGCCTGGGAAATATCCTGGGGATTGAGCGCAAACTGACGCATTTTTTCTGGATCCAGCCAGATCCGCATGGCGTTCTGGCCGCCATACAGCGTTGTTGAGCCGACGCCCTGCACGCGGCCCAGGGCTTCGCGCACATTGCTGGCCACATAATCGCTGATGGTATCCGAGCTTATGGACGCATCGTCCGCATAAAAGGCGATGACCATGAACGAGTTTTCCACCGCCTTGTAGACCTGGATACCCTGGCGCTGCACGGCTTCCGGCAACTGGGGCATGGCCTGCTGCAGCCGGTTCTGCACCTGCACCTGGGCGGCATCGCTGTCCGTCCCGGATGCGAAGGTGAAGAACATTTCAATGTTGCCGCTGGAATCGCTGCTTGACCGCATATGGATCAGATGGTCAATGCCGTTCATCTGCTGCTCGATGACCTGCACCACGCTCTGGTCAACGGTTTTTGCGGCCGCGCCCGGATAGGTTCCGTAAATGCCTATCTGGGGCAGAGCGATCTCCGGATACTGCGCCACCGGCAGACTGCGCAGGCAGATGGCGCCGGCAAGCATGATGAGGATGGCGATGACCCAGGCGAAAATGGGACGATCGATGAAAAACTCGGCCATACAGCACCTCAATTTCCCCTCCAGTCCAAGGGCTGGAGGAAAAACACCCCTCGTGGAGAATATGGCTTCCGGCGCCTCCCCGACGCTCTTCCCCCGCGTCGCGCGCCTTCACTGACGGAGGCGGCCTTTCCCGTGAAACGGGTTGGCGTCTAGCGTTCCTCTTCCCTGAGCCAGACTGTGCCTTGCGGCGCGCCATCCCACACGCGGCCGCGCACCCTGTTCCCTGCACGGGCTTTTTGCAGCCCTTCCACCACCACCAGATCTCCCGGTTCCAGCCCGCTTCTGATGATCCAGTGCGTGCCATGCGCCCTTTCGATGTCCACGTCGCGCTTCTCGACGAAGAATTCTCCCGCGTTTTGCGGATCGCGTCTGAGCACACAGACCTGATGGCCGCCCCCGCTGTCCAGAAATACGCTGCGCTGCGGCACAAGCAGCGCCGGTCTTTCGCCTTCGCCCACGAGCGCGGAGACATACATGCCGGGCAGGAGCAGCCCATCGGGATTGGGAAACAGCGCGCGCAGGGTCACGCTGCCGGTTTCCCTGTCAACGGAAATGTCCGACAGAAGCAGACGCCCCGCCACGGGGCTTCCGTCGGCGTTCGTGTACGGGGCGCCGTCTTCCAGGATGAGATGCACCGGCGCTTCCCCGCCGCGGCGTCCCCCGCTTGCCAAGGCGCGCCGCAAGCGCAGGATATGGGCGCTGGACTGGCTGATATCCACATAGACCGTGCCGGTCTGCTGGATTTTTGCCAGCGGCTCCGCCTGATTTGCCGTGACCAGCGCCCCCTCGGTCACGCGGGAAGGGCCTATGCGGCCCGCCACCGGGGCCTTGATTGTGGTATAGTCAAGATTGATGGCCGCCGTTTCCACCTCGGCCCTGGCCTTGTCCCGCTGCGCGAGCGCCTGGGCATATTCGGAAACGGCAGTTTCCAGATCCTGCCTGCTCACGGCCTTGGCCCTGACCAGGTTTTCGCGGCGCCGCTTCCGGGCCGCGAGCTCCTCTATCCTGGCCTCGGTTTCCGCCAGCAGGGCGCGGGCGGTCTTCAACGCCGCCCTGTAGAGGGCCGGGTCTATCTGATACAGCGGCTGCCCCTGCGCCACATCCGTCCCCTCGGCAAAGAGCCTTTTCTGGATGATGCCGTTCACCTGGGGCCGCACCTCGGAAACCACGCGCGCGGACACCCTGCCCGGCAGCCTGCTCGTGAGCGTCACGGGCACAGGCCGCACCTCTGTGTAGACCAGCGTCTCACGGGCCTTTTCCGCCTGTTCCCCGCCGCCGCACCCAGCCAGGACAAGCATCAGGAGAAGGAGGATGCCGCCTCCGGGAAACTTCGTTATGCGCGTCCGGAACACCTGACTGCGGCAACGCACGGGTCGGCTCCTTGTTCAGCGTGGCTTGAAAAATCGATACAGTGGGGATAGCATAAAGTATCAGGTAACCTTAGAGTCAAGAGCTTTCCGATGGATCCCAAAAGATTGTTCACCACCGGCCAGTTCGCCAGGCTGTGCAAAACGACCAAGGCAACACTGTTCCATTATGACCAGCTGGGGCTCCTCAAGCCCCGGCACGTCGCCGCCAATGGCTACCGCCGTTATGGCCTGGAGCAGTTCCTTGATTTCGACATGATTTCCATGCTGAAAGATGCGGGCGCCTCGCTTGGGGAAATCAAGCGCCACAAGACATGCCCTGATGCAGAAAAGACGGTTGCTCTGCTTCTGGAGAAGAGGGAATCCCTCAGACGGGAATTGTTGCGATTAACCTTTCGTGAACGTTTCATCGGCGAACTGCTTGCACAAATAACCCATGCGCTCTCCTGCGCCTACGACCGGTTTGAAATCGTAGAAATGCCGGAGGAACTCCTTGAGGCTCTGCCATCAGCCAATGAGGCGCCACCGTGCAACGATGGCGAGTACATAGCGGCGTATGCCGCGTACCTGAATCACTATGCGGAACAGGAGCGCTATCCTGAACTTCCCGTGGGACTGGTCATTGACGGGAACGGACTTTCACAGGGAAACTACAGTGAAACCGCGTACTTCAGCCGGGCAGGAAACGACACCCCGGCCGAAATGCTGCACAGAAAACCGGCAGGGCGCTATCTTGTGGCAATGCATCAGGGCGATGGCCCAAGCCATCGGGCGTTCGCCAACACCTTTTTTGCGGAGTTTGCCAGAAATGGATTAACGCCAACAGGGGATTGTTACGGCTACGACATGGCATCGTATATCATTTGCGGAACAACAGAAAAATGTGTACTGAAATACTGCATGAAGATTAATGAACATCCATAGCGCATCATTCCCGGACAACCGGAAAACTTCTGTTCAGGATCTTTCGCGTTCCCGCCAGGCAGGAAATCCGCCTCCCACTCCGTCGCTGTTCCACGCAAAGACACGCGCCTCCGGACTGGAGCGGCCATGCGAGGCTGCCGGCCGGGGCGCTCAGGCGTAGATCTGCGGGTCCTTGAGCGCGGTGTCCTTGTCGGCGGGCGCGCCGATGCCCTCATAGGGAACGCGCTCAAAGAGCTTGCGGTGCGGCGTGAGCGCGATGTGGAAATACTGGTTCTGCGGGATGTGGATATAGGGCACATCCTCGGTGCGCTGGCGCAGAAAGAGCGAGATGAGGACGCGGTTGATGGCCTGATGGCCGAGGATGAGCAGCGGCTGGTCGCCCGCGAGAAAGAGCGCCCGCCT
The DNA here is from genome assembly GCA_964576895.1 of uncultured Desulfovibrio sp. GTDB lineage: Bacteria > Desulfobacterota > Desulfovibrionia > Desulfovibrionales > Desulfovibrionaceae > Desulfovibrio. Next base: position 13,987 of record CAZNXQ010000004.1, on the reverse strand, counting down.
GAGGCCGCGCTGCACGCGCTCACGCAGGATGGCGTAACTTTCGCCGTTGGGGTAGGCGTAGCTGTATTTGTCCGCGTTGCGGGCCGCCGTGACTTCGGGCATTTTCTCACGGATCTCGGAATAGAGCATGTTTTCGCAATCGCCCGCCCAGATCTCGTCAAATTCCCGCAGCGCCATGACATGGGCTTCCGGGTGCCGTTCCAGCAGCGGCGCCGCGGTTTCGTGGGCGCGCATGCGCGTGGAGGTGAACACCCAGTCGATGGGTTTGCCCTCCATGTGTTGCGCCAGCGCCAGCGCCTGGGCGCGCCCCTTGGCAGTGAGCGGCGGGTCGCCGCCGATGCGGCCCTGAACGTTGAACTCGGTCTGGCCGTGGCGGGCGAGATAGAGGCACGGCGTCCACACGCTGACCACGATCTCGCGGATGGCCGCGTAAAAGGGCGAACTTTCGCACGGGTGCTCGGCCAGGACGCGGTTGGCCGTGGAGTCCACGCACATCCAGTAGTGCTCGTCCGAAAGCGGATCGTAGATGGTCTCGTAATACTCGATGCGCTTCATGAAGCTCGCCAGCGCCTCTTCCTTGCTGTAAGCCGCGTATTCGGGCAGATCGGCCTTGCGGCGGATGCAGGCGTTGAGCAGGAGCGGGTCCTCGTTGACGCACTCCAGAAAGAGGACGGGATGGTCCCTGAGCGTGGCCTCGATGAACTGGCGCCGGGCGCGGCTGGCGTTGGTGGCGTCGAGGATGGCCACCTCGCCTTCCCCGGCCATCCATGTCTGCGCCTCTTCCAGATTGCGGCGGCAGATGAGCTCCCGCGCCTGACGGCCGAAGCTGTTGTCCGGATTGTAGAAATCCGGCTCCGTGGATTCCGAGCCCAGAAGCTGGCGGCGCACGTCGCCGTTATTGAAAATTTTGGCCGCAATGCCTTCCGCCAGGAGCCCGTCGCGGATGCGGCGCGCCATGGTGGATTTTCCCCGTCCCGGCAGACCGACCATGGCCACATAGAGCTTGTGCATCCTGTCCTCCGCCCAGAGTCTGCGCGCAAACGCCGCCATCGGCACGGGCCGGCATGCGGCCCCATGCCCGTCAGCGCACCGTGAGCCTGAGAAAGCGTTTCTTGCCGAGCCGGATCTCGTAACTGCCGGGGGCCAGCGGCGCGGCAGCGTCGCCGCAGCGCTGGCCGTTGATGCTCAGCGCCCCTTCCTTCACCAGGCGCTTGGCCTCGGCGCGGCTTTTGACCAGGCCCGCGGCCTCAAGAACGGCAACGGGCGCGCTGGCCTCCCCCGCGTCGCAGGCATGGACGGGCGCGTCCTCAGGGAAGGAGCCGCCGGCAAAAACGGCGTTGAAGCCCTGCCGGGCGTCTTTCGCCGCGTCCTCGCCGTGATAGCGGGCCACCATTTCGGCGGCAAGGTCTTCCTTGGCCGCCTTGGGGTGGAGGCTTCCGTCCTCCACACGGGCGCGCAGCCCGGCGATCTCCTCCAGGCTCCGGGCCGACAGCAGCTCGTAATACCGCCACATGAGCTCGTCGGAAATGGCCATGAGCTTGCCGAACATCTGCTCCGGCGCCTCGCTGATGCCCACATAGTTGCCGTAGGACTTGGACATCTTGCGCACGCCGTCCGTGCCTTCCAGCAGCGGCATGGTGATGATGGTCTGGCCCGCCTGTCCGTAGTGGCCCTGAAGGTTGCGCCCCATGAGCAGGTTGAATTTCTGGTCCGTGCCGCCCATTTCCACATCCGCCCTGAGCGCCACCGAGTCATAGCCCTGGCAGAGCGGATAGAGGAATTCATGGATGGAGATGGGCCGCTGCTCGCGGAAGCGCTTTTCAAAATCGTCGCGCTCCAGCATGCGGGCCACGGTGGTGTTGGCGGCCAGGCGGATGAAGTCCGCCGCGTTCATGCCGCCGAGCCAGCGGGAATTGAATTCCACCACGGTCTTTTCCGGGTCCAGGATCTTGAAGACCTGGCTCTTGTACGTCTCGGCATTGGCGAGCACCTGCTCTTCCGTGAGCGGCGGCCGCGTTTCGCTGCGGCCCGTGGGGTCGCCGATACGCCCGGTGAAGTCGCCGATGAGAAAGACGACCGTGTGCCCCAGCTCCTGGAAGTGGCGCATCTTGTGCATGACCACCGTATGGCCGAGATGCAGGTCGGGCGCCGTGGGGTCAAAGCCCACCTTGACGCGCAGGGGGCGGCCCGCGCCGAGCTTGGCGCGCAGCTCGTCCTCGTCGATGATTTCCGCGGCGCCGCGCCGGATGAGCGCCATCTGGCGGTCAATGTCCGTCATTGTCGTTCCTGCCGGAGTCTTGACGTGAACCGAAAACCCTCTGTCGCGGCAGCCGGGCCGGCCGACGGCATGGCCCCCGCGTCGCACAGGGCGGAAAAAAATGCCGGTCGTCCCGTCACCGCGACGGAACGATCCGGCATTCTGATACTCTTTCGCCGTTGTGGCTGTCAAATGCCCGGCGCCCGAAAGGCAAAAACGCTCCGGGCGGAAGGACGGCGCTACATGCCGAGCAGGGCAAAGACGCGGCTTTCAGACAGGCCGCCATGCACGGAAAGCGCGGCCACATTGTCCTGGGCGATCATGCCGAGGGTCTCGTCCAGAACGCCGTCCACCTCGTCATCGGCCAGCAGGCTGGGCATGTGGATGTCAACCATGTCCCGCACCGCGGCGGGCGCGGCGTCGCCGCCGTCCTTTTCAGGCGTGGGGAAGGCGAAGGGAAGCGCGGAACGGATGCCGGAAATTTCCATGGTCTTTCTCCTTTGGTCCAAAACCGCCGCTGGCGGAGGGCGTCAAATTTGCCGCATGCGCGGGGACGTCCATAAGTATGCAAGACCAGTGCCAGACCTCCAGCCACGAGCATCCCACGGACATCCACAGGGCCTTTTTCCCACCGGTACGGGCGCGGGGCCGGGCATGAAAAGGCCGGCTTCGCGGAGCCTCCGCAAAACCGGCCTGCAAACGGCGCCCGGCGCTCCGGGGCCATGACAGATCACATATCCGGGGGCAGGGCCTGCAATTCCTTCAGGGTGAAGACCGGGCCGTCCACACAGACGTAGTGGCTGCCGATATTGCAGCGCCCGCAGATGCCGATGCCGCATTTCATGCGCTTTTCCAGCGTGGTCACGATGTTTTCCGGCGCAAAGCCGAGCTTCCCCAGCGCCTGGAGCGTGAATTTGATCATGATGGGCGGCCCGCAGAGCACGGCCACGGTGTTCTCCGGCGAGGGGGCAAGCTCTTCCAGCACCTTGGGGATCAGGCCCACCCTGTGCGGCCAGTCCTCGCAGGGATTGTCGATGCAGAGCGTGCAGTCCAGGTCGGGGTTCCGCTTCCAGTCGTCCAGCTCGTAGCTGTAGGCCATGTCCTGCGGGCTGCGCGCGCCGTAGAGCAGGCTGATTTTGCCATAGTCGGCCTTGCGCTCCAGCAGGTGGAGCATGATGGTGCGGATGGGCGCCATGCCGATGCCGCCGCCGATGAAGAAGACGTTCTTCCCCTTCCATTCCCGCCAGGGAAAGAAATTCCCCAGGGGGGCGCGCACGCCCACCTTGTCGCCGGGCGAAAGGCGGTGGATGGCGTCCGTGACCTCGCCCGCCGCCATGACGGAAAACTGGAGCCAGTCTTTCAGGGACGGCGGCGAATTGATGACAAAGGTCGCCTCGCCCGCGCCGAATACCGAAACCTGGCCCACCTGTCCCGGCTCGAAGGTGAAGTTTTGCATGGCCTCGGCATCGTCAAGCACCACGCGCAGGGTGCGGATGTTCCGCGTTTCCTGGATGATCTCCGCCACAGTGGCCACCTGCGGCAGATAGGGATTGCCCGCGAGGAGCGGGCGCGGGCTGATGCCCGCGGGCATGCGCGGGCCGGCCTTGGCATGCGCGGGGGCGGCCGCGGCGGCCGCCGGAGAGGCCGGGGCATCGGGTTCCGCGGGCGGAACCGGAGCGTCCTTCACTTCCGTCAGCGGCGCGCGCGCCTCTTCAGGCCGGGCTTTGGCAGCGGACGCGGCGGCCTTGCCGCCCTTTGTTCCGGAGGCGACGGCGCCCCTGGTCTTTTTGGGTTCGGCGTCCGAAGCCCTGGGAGCGGCCTTGGCCTTTCCGGAAGTCTTCTTGGTTGCCATGAATCAGCTCCTTTCACGCAAATGGACTTCAAGAGATGCCGGCGAAAACCGCCTAGGCGCCCGCCTTGCCCCTGGCCGCCGCCACGGCATCCAGCACGATGGCGCGGATATCCAGACAGACCGGGCAGTTGGCGATGCACCGGCCGCAACCGCTGCACAGGAAGGAACCCCAGTTTTCCGGGTAGGTCCAGAACTTGTGCGAAACGCGGTTGCGCATGCGCTGGAACTTCAGGGGGCGCGGGTTGTGGCCGCTGGCCTCGCGCGTATAGCGGGAGGACATGCAGTTGTCCCAGCTCCGCAGGCGTTTGCCGCCGCAGGGACTTTCCGGCTCGCCCTCGTCGGTGATGTTGAAGCAGTAGCAGGTGGGGCAGAAATAGGTGCAGGCCCCGCAGGAAAGGCAGCGCGCGGTCTCCGCTTCCCAGAAGGCCGCGTCGTCGAAAACGGCCCTGAGGCTCGCCGCGGCATCCTTCAGGTCCGGCGCGGGAACAAGGCTGGCCCAGGCGGCCTTGCGCGCGGCCTCGGCCAGCGGGAATTTGTCCGCGCCGTCCGCGAGGTCGGTTGCGCCCAGCAGCTCCTCGCCGCGCGGCGTCATGGCCTGAAGCACATAGCCGCCCTCGATCTCCGTGATGAGAACGTCCGAGCCCACGGGCGAGGTGGGGCCGCCGCCCACCCAGTGGCAGAAACAGGTCTCGCAGCCCGTGGCGCAGGTGAGGCTGACCACCGTCAGGGCCTCGCGCCGCGCCCGGTAATACGGGTCGGCATAGACGCCTTCGAGAAAGGGCTTGTCCAGCGCGGCAAAGCCGCGCGCATCACAGGGGCGGCAGGCAAAGACCACCGTCGGCTGCGCCGCCTCCACCGGGGCCAGCTCCACGGTGGTCTGGTTGAGATCCGCCGCGTCCCGGTTCTTCCTGAAGGTCATGAGCGTCTCGCACTCAGGCAGAACGGCCTCCTTGGGGGGCACCGTGGCCTTGGCAAGGGTCATGGCAATGCCCGGCTCCCAGGGCGCAAAGACCACGGAGGGCTTGGAGGCGGCGGGCTTTTCCACGGGCACGAGCACACGGCGGCCGCCCTTGGCGAGGGAGGCCGCAAGACCCGGCAGCCCGTCCGAAGCGACAAAACGGATCATGCTCATTTCCACTCCCTCTCATGGATATGCGTTTCGTCCACCGCGTAGGTGAGCAGCGGCGGCACGGCCGCGGGGTCGATGCCGGCCTTGTAGCCGTCAAAGAGATTGCCCACCGCGCGGGCGATCTGCTGGCGCAACGCGAGGATGGGAATGCCCACCGGGCAGGCGCGCTGGCATTCGCCGCAACCCGTGCAGCGCCCGGCCAGATGCAGCGCGTGGATGGCCTGGAAAAAGAGCTTGTCGCGCGCGCTGTCGGCCTGGCTCATCCAGTGCGGCTCGCGGGAGTCGGAAATGCAGTGGTCGCGGCAGACGCACATGGGGCAGGCGTTGCGGCAGGCATAGCAGCGCAGGCAGCGTTCCATCTGCGCCTTCCAGAAGCCCATGCGCTCTTCCAGGCTCATGGCGTCAAGCATGGCGAGCTCCGGCGGCGTGTGCGCGCCGGGCGTCACCTCCACGGGCGCGCCGAAGCGCTGGTCCGCAATGACCGCGCCGGGCGTGGTGCAGCCGTAGCACTTGCCCTGGGCGCACTCGGTCATGCAGAAGCGGTGCTCCCTGCCGTCGGCCGTGATGGTCACGCCGGCCTCGTCCATGCTCACGCCGTCGATCTTCGTGTAGCGGCCCAGTTCCGTGTTGACGCGGGCCATGTCCAGCACCCCTTCGCAGGGGATGGAAAAAATGGTCACGTCCTCACGGCTGATGAGCTGCTCCTGCAGGAGCTCGGCAATGGAGCGCGAGTCGCAGCCCTTGACCACCACGCCGACCTTTTTGCCCTTGAACTGCGGCAGATAGACCGCGGGATTGTTGACGTTGAACGGCCCCCACACGAGCTTGTCCACGTCTTCGGGGGTCTTCATGAACAGCGGCACCACATGGGCCGCGTCATAGCCCTGCTGCCAGCCGATGACGCATTCCAGTTCGGGCAGTTTGGCCCTGATGGCGGCTTTGAGCTCGTCCAGGGGCGCCTTCTGGCCGGTGCCCAGCGGATGCAGAGAGGAAAGCGCCATGTCGGCCAGGCGGAGCAGCGGCCTGGCGTCTTCCAGACGCGGGGCCGGGCCCAGGGCATGGATCTCGGCGGTGAACTTCTGCACCACCTCCTGCCAGCGCTGCCCCTCCGAGGCCGAGACCCAGGTGTAGGCGAAGCGGCGCTGGTCGATGCCGAGCACGGGCAAAAATTCGCGCACCACCTCCAGACGGCGGCGGGCGTAAAAATTGCCCACGGCGTAGTGGCAGTCGCGCGGGTGACAGCCGGAAACGAGAACGCCGTCCGCGCCTTCCAGCAGGGCCTTGACGATGAAGAGCGGGTCCACGCGGCCCGTGCAGGGCACGCGGATGACGCGCAGGTCGGTGGGCTGCCCGGCGCGCGCCACGCCGGCCGTGTCCGCGCCGCCGTAGGAGCACCAGTTGCAGAGAAAGCCGACGATCCGCAGTTCCTTGCCTTCTAGAACCGGCATAGCGCGTTGACCTCCGCGAGAATCTGATTGTCGGTGGAATGCGAGAGCTGGATGGCGCCCTGCGGACAGGTCGCCACGCAGAGGCCGCAGCCCTGGCAGACCGTCTCGATGACCTGGGCCTTGTTTTCGCCGCGCACGTTCACTTCCTCGATGGCGCCGAAGGGACAGCAGCGGATGCACTTGCCGCAGTCCACACAGCGGCGGATGTCCACATGGGCGATCTGCGGGTCGCTCTGGAGTTTCGGTTTGGCGAACAGATCAAGCACCTTGGCCGCCGCCGCCGAGCCCTGCGCCACGGAGGCCGGGATGTCCTTGGGCCCCTGGCAGACGCCCGCCAGGAAGACACCTGCGGTATTGGTCTCCACAGGCTTGAGCTTGACGTGGCTTTCCATGAAAAAGCCGTAGCTGTCGTAGGAGATACGCAGCTTTTCCGCCAGCTTGGACGCGCCCTCGCTGGCCTCGATGCCCACGGCCAGCACCACGAGGTCGGCCCTGATCTCAATGGGCTCGCCCATGAGGGTATCGGCGCCCATGACCACATAGCGGCCCTCGCCGTCGGGATAGATGGCCGAGACGCGGCCCCGGATGTAGTGGGTGCCGTATTCCTCCATGGCGCGGCGCGTGAACTCGTCATAGAGCTTGCCCGCGGCGCGGATGTCCATATAGAAGACGTAGGACTGCGAGTCGGGCAGATGGTCCTTGGTGAGCACGGCCTGCTTGGCCGTATACATGCAGCAGAAGCCGGAGCAGTAGGGGCGCCCCACGGACCTGTCGCGCGAGCCCACGCACTGGATGAAGACCACGTCCTTCGGCTCGCGGCCGTCGGACGGGCGCACGATGTGGCCTCCCGTGGGGCCGGAGGCGTTGAGCAGCCGCTCGTACTGGAGGGCCGTGATGACGTCCGGATATTTGCCGCCGCCGTATTCCTCGTAGACTGACCAGTCCATGAGGTCATAGCCCGTGGCCGCCACGATGGAACCCACGGTCTCGCTGACGATCTCGTCCTTCAGCTCGTAATTGACGGCCCCGGTGGGACAGACCTTGGCGCAGATGCCGCACTTGCCGCTGGTGAGCTTGCGGCAGTAGGGGGCGTTGATGACCGCCTTCTTGGGGATGGCCTGCGGAAAGGCGATGGTGATGGCCGTGGTCTCGCCCGTGAATTCGTTGAAGGCGTCCGGCGTTTTCCTGCTGGGGCATTTTTCGGTGCAGGCGCCGCAGCCCGTGCACTTGCTCCAGTCCACATAGGGCGTCTTCTTGCGGATCTTCACCTGGAAGTTGCCCACATAGCCGGAAATGTCCTCCACCTCGGAATAGGCGTAGAGCGTGATGAGCGGATGCTGGGCCACGTCCACCATCTTGGGGCCGAGGATGCAGGCCGAGCAGTCCACCGTGGGAAAGGTCTTGTCCAGCTTGGCCATCTTGCCGCCGATGGTGGCCTCGCGCTCCACCAGGATGACCGGCACCCCGCCGTCCGCGCAGTCGAGCGCGGCCTGGATGCCCGCCACGCCGCCGCCGATGATGAGCACCTTCTTGGTCACGTCAAAGGACTTGGGCGCCAGCGGCCGGTTGCGGCGCAGCTTTTCCACGGCCATGAGGACGAGCTCGGCGGCCTTGTTGGTATTGGCCTCCCTGTCCTTGCCGATCCACGAGACATGCTCGCGGATATTGGCCATCTCGAACATGTAGGGGTTGAGCCCGGCCCGCGCCACGGTGCGGCGGAAGGTGGGCTCGTGCATGCGCGGCGTGCAGGAGGCCACCACCACGCCGTCGAGCCGGTATTCCTTGATGGCGGCCTCAATGCCGGCCTGGCCCGGTTCGGCGCAGGTGTACATGGGGTCGTCCGCATAGACCACGTCCGGGTAATGGCGGGCGCGTTCCGCCACCTGGGCCACGTCCACGGTGCCCGCGATATTGCTGCCGCAGTGGCAGATAAAGACGCCGATTCTCATGCCTTGCCTCCCTTGGCTTCCGTGCCCTTGGCGCCGGCGGCCGCCCGCGCGGCCTCCATCTTGCGCAGGAGGGGCTCGGCGCTCACGCAGAGCTGATCCAGACCGAGATGCTCAGGCGCGATGCCCATGGCAAGGCCCATGAGCTGGGTGAAATAGAGCACCGGCATGTGGAAAAAGGCGTCCTCGGCCCTGGCCGCCTGCTTCTGGCGCAGGTCAAGATTCATCTGGCAGAGCGGGCAGGCCACGGCAATGACGTCCGCGCCGAGCTTTGTCGCCAGGTCGAGGATACGCCCGGAGTTGCGCGCCGTGAGCGGCCGCTCCGGAATGCCGAAGGACGCGCCGCAGCAGACCGTCTTGAGCGGAAACTCCAGCATCTCGGCGCCGCAGGCCGCAAGCAGGCTCTCCATGAGCGTGGGATTTTCCGGGTCGCCGAACTGCATGACATCCGCCGGGCGGCTCATGAGGCAGCCGTAATAGGCCGCGACCTTCAGGCCCGTGAGGGGCCGCGTCACCCGCGCCGCGAGGCTGTCCGCATCGTAGAGGCGGCCGATGAGCTGCATGACCGAGGTGGACTCCGGCAGACACTCGGCGGCGGGCGCGTCCAGCAACTCGTTGACACGGGCGCGGAACACGGGTTCTTTCATCCGGTCGGCCGCCAGACGCAGATTGGAAAGACAGCTCGGACAGGGCGTGACCACCTGTTCGGCGCCGTCCCGCGCCGCAAGGTCAAGGTTGCGCGCGCAGAGCGCGGCCGAAAGTTCGGTATCCACGGCATGCGCCGGGGTGGAGCCGCAGCAGCTCCAGCCCGCGATTTCCGCAAGCTCGATGCCCAGCGCCGCGCAGAGCGCGCCCGTGGACTTGCCGTAATCAAGAGCCGAGCCCTCCTGCGAGCAGCCCGGATAATAGGCGTACTTCATGGCCGCACCCCCTCGGCTTTGGCCCTGGCCTTGTAGCGCGCCAGGATGCGGCCCGCGGCGGCGGCCCCGCCGTCAGGCGCGCCCTTGGGAATGAAGGGCAGCTTGTGCCGCTTGAGCGCGGCCGGCGCGAGGTCCACATCAGTGGTCAGGCGCAGGGAACGGAGCATGTAGAGCGCCATGGTGCCGATCTCGTAGGTGCGGCCGAAGGCGCGCACCGTATCAAGGAAGGAGAACCAGAACTTCTCCACCTTCGGCACGGCCACGTCACCCTCGTGGCGGGCCATGTGGCGCAGGGTCTCCATGACGCGCGCCACGTCGATATTGTTGGGGCAGCGCTGGCTGCACATGGAACAGCCCAGGCAGTACCAGATGGCATTGGACCTGAGCACCTGGTCCCTGAGGCCAAGCTGGACGCCGCGCATGATCTGGCTCACCTGGCGGTCATAGACAAAGCCCGCCGGGCAGCCCGCCGTGCAGTTGCCGCACTGGTAGCAGGTGGAGATGTTCTGGCCGCTGCGCTCCTCCACCTCGCGGGTGAAGGCCGGGTCGCGCATCCGGCCAAGGGAGATGGCATTGTTCATGGCAACTCCGGAGCTGGTCGCAGGTTGAACAACCGGGAAGGGGAACCACCGCAGTTCCCGCCACCGTACAGGAAGCACAAATGAAAATCCAGCCCCTTGCCTCCGGAAGAACTTTCTCCCGGAGCCCCGCGCCGCGGGGGAAGCGGGGGCGGAACGTCAGCGGGCCAGCGCGCACGCCGCGCGCAGGCCCAGCAGGTAGCTCTGCACGCCGAAGCCCGCGATGCTCCCGGCGCAGACGCGCGCCAGCACGCTCTCATGCCGGAAGGGCTCGCGCGCGTGCACGTTGGACATGTGCACCTCCACCACGGGCACGGACAGGATGGCCAGGGCGTCGGCGATGGCGTGGCTGGTGTGCGTCCACGCGCCCGCATTGATGACCACGGCGGAGGTGCCGTCGTCCAGGGCCGCGTGGATGCGCTCCACCATGTCGCCCTCGTGGTTGGTCTGGAAGGTGGCGAGTTCCACGCCCAGCTCCCCGGCCAGGGCCGCCAGCGCGGCATTGATGTCCTCCAGCGTGGCCGTGCCGTACTGGGCCGGGTCGCGCCTGCCGAACATGTTGAGGTTGACGCCGTGCAGGACAAGAACGGTCATGCTGTCTCCCTGAAAAGGCTTGTTATGCTTTTGAATTAATTGATGACGCGCCTGCGCTGTGTGGGTACTGCCGAAATTCTCCGTCAAAAACAGCCATTAGAACCATTGAAACCATGCGGGCGTCAGCGCGCCCCAAGCGCGGCTTCCAGCGCCGCCCGCGCTTCCTCCGGCAGGGCCTGTCCCGTCCAGATGCGGAACTGGGCGTCGGCCTGGCCAAGGAACATTTCCACGCCGTTGACGCACCGCCGCCCCGCCTGGGCCGCCTCGCGAAGAAAGCGCGTGCGCGCGGGATTGTAGACGATGTCATAGGCAATGCCGCCGGGCGCGCCGGGAGCGCGGGCAAAGTCGTAGGGCGTTTCGTCCTCGTGTTTCCCGCGCATGCCCAGGAGCGTGGCATTGATGACCAGCCCCGCGGGCAGGTCGTACCGTTGCTCCCAAGTCACGGGCGTAAAGCCGAAGCGCTCGGCCAGGTCGAGATGGCGGCGGTTGCCCGGCGTACAGACCCGGACGCGCTGGCAGCCCCGCAGGCGCAGGGCCGCCGCCACGGCGTGCGCCGCCCCGCCCGCGCCCAGCAGGAGCGCGTCCCTCCGGTCCAGCGGCTCGGCGCCGAGCGGCGCGAGAAAGCCGGCAACGTCGGTATTGTCCCCGCACAGGGCGCCGTCCTTCCAGTAGAGGGTATTGGCCGCGCAGGCCAGGGTGGCCCGCTCGCTCACCACATCCAGAAAGGGCATGACGGCCTGCTTGTGCGGGATGGTCACGGAGCAGCCCCGGATGTCCAGCAGGCGCAGGGCGTCCATGAACGCGCCGAGGCGCTCCGGGGGGATCTCCCAGCGCAGGTAGACGGCCGGTATGCCCAGGGCCCGGAACCCCGTATTGTGGACGAGCGGCGAAAGGCTCTGGCCCAGCGGCCAGCCGATGACGCCATACAGCGCCTCAGGAAGATGCGGTGCGGGCATGCGTGCTCCCCGGCTGAAGGTTGCCCCTTCCATACGCCGGGGGAAGCGGTACGGTCAATGCCCATGCCGCCGCGCGGGGCGCCGGCGCTTGCAGTCCGCCGTGCGCTGCGCTACAACGCGGCATGAACATCTCCTGTCCCCCGGCTGACGCCACGCTCCCTGTCCGCATCGCCTTCGTGCGCCCCGGCGCGCGCGAACTCTACGCCCGCGCCGATGGCGGCCTGCCCGCGCCGGCCACGCCCCTTTCCGCCGGCATGGACCTTCGCGCCTGCCTTGCGGAGGAAACGGCGCGCATCGCCCCCGGCGGCCGCCTGACCGTGCCCGCGGGCCTCAGCATCCAGCCCGCCAGACCGGGCTATGCGGGCTTCATCTATTCCCGCAGCGGCCTCGGCGCGCGGGACGGCCTTGTGGTGGCCCAGGGCGTGGGCGTCATCGATCCCGACTATACCGGCGAGATCCTTGTCATCCTCCTGAATACCTCCGGGGAGGAGCGGCTCCTCAGGCGGGGCGACCGCGTGGCCCAGCTCGTGTTCCAGCCCTATGCCCGCCCGGCCTGGGAAGAGGTGCCGAAGCTCCGGCCCACGGAGCGCGGCGCGGGCGGCTTCGGCCATACCGGCCTCTGAGTCCGGGCCGCGACAGCCCCGCCGGAAATCCCGGCCTTCCCCGTTCATTGAACCGCAGCCGGCGCACGCCGCCGCAAAGGAGTTTCATCATGTCGGACGCCTTCGACACCATCCGGGCGGAGGAAGAGCGCCTGCTCTGCCGCTCCTACAGCCGCTACCCGCTGGCCATCGTCCGGGGCGAGGGCGCGCGCCTCTGGGACGCGGACGGCAAAGAATATGTGGACCTTCTGGCGGGCATCGCCGTGACGGCCCTCGGCCACTGCAACCCTGAGGTCAACGCCGCCCTGGAGGCGCAGGCGCGCAAGCTCTGGCATGTGAGCAATCTCTTCTATCAGGAGGAACAGCTGGAACTGGCGCGGCGCCTGCTCTCCACCACCCACCACGGCAAGGCGTTCTTCTGCAATTCCGGCGCCGAGGCCAACGAGGCCTGCATCAAGCTCGCCCGGCGCTACATGCGCAAGGTGCAGCGGCGCGACGCCTTTGAGATCATCACCCTTTCCGGCTGCTTCCACGGCCGCACCCTGGGCACGCTCGCCGCCACGGGACGCGAAAGCCTTTCCGACGGGTTCACGCCGCTGCCCGAGGGCTTCCGCCAGGTCCCGTCGTGCGACCTCGATGCCCTGGCGGCCGCCATGACGCCGGCCACGGCCGCCGTCCTTCTCGAGTGCGTCCAGGGCGAGGGCGGCATCGTGCCGCTGCCCGCCGACTACCTGCGCGGCGTGGAGGCCCTGTGCCGCGAGCGCGGCGCCCTCCTGCTCTGCGACGAGGTGCAGTGCGGCATGGGGCGCACGGGCAAATTCTGGGCCTTCCAGCACGCAGGCCTCACGCCCGACGCCATCAGCGTGGCCAAATCCCTGGCCAACGGCCTGCCCATGGGCGCCATGCTCGCCACGGACGAGGCGGCGCGCGGCTTCGAGCCCGGCAGCCACGCCACCACCTTCGGCGGCGGCGCGCTCACCAGCGCCGTGGCCGCCAAAGTGGTGGAGATCCTGCTGCGCGACGATATTCCGGCGCGCGCGGCCAGGCTTGGCGCGGCCCTCATGGACAGGCTCCGCGCCCTCCAGGCGCGCCTGCCGGAAAAGATCCGCGAGGTGCGCGGCATGGGCCTGATGATCGGCGTGGAGCTCGCCGTGGAAGGCAAACCCGTGTGGGAGGAACTCCTCCGGCGGGGCTTCATCTGCAATCTCTGCCACGGCATGACCCTGCGGCTCCTGCCGCCCCTGACCATTCCGGAAGTGGACCTCGACAGCTTCGCCGTCACGCTGGAGGACATCCTCACGGGCCGCTGAGGCCCGCGCCCAGGACTACGGCCCCACGGGGCCGTGGCCCGCACCGCTTTTTCCGGGCTGCCGGCACTGCCGGCAGCCCTCTTTTTTGCCGCCAGCGCGCGACCGCCGGCGGCGCGTTTGCGCCTGTGCGGCAGCACCGGCATGGGCCCAGGGCGCCGTTCGACCCGCGCGACGAAATTTTTCTTTACCCGCAACCTGTTGAAATACAACGTGTATTCCTTTCAGTCGCCGGCAAGTAGCCGGGAAATTTTTCAGGGGGGGCTTGACGCAAAGCGCCAGCCCTTGTTACTAATTTCGCAAGCCATGCACTCCCTTTCCGAACGGAAACGCGCGATGCCCTGGGGGGCGCGCCATTTCCGGCATGAGCACGGCATAACTTCTTACGAGTTGGAGGA
>CAZNXQ010000003.1:0-55678 GCA_964576895.1 uncultured Desulfovibrio sp. | reverse complement strand
CCTTGTCATCCGTGCGCCAGATGGACGACAGGCAGGCGGTTTCCGTGGTCATGACGTCCACGCCACAGCGGAAATCCACGGACAGGGCATCCACACCGGGGCCCATGAATTCGAGCACCTTGTTCTTGACGAACCCATCCTTGAAGACGGCGCCGATGAGCGCCAGCGCCACATCCTGCGGGCCAACACCGGGCGCGGGCGCTCCGTCAAGCCATACGGCCACGACTTCCGGCGCGGCCACATCCCAGGTTTTGCCAAGCAGTTGCTTGACGAGCTCCGGTCCGCCCTCGCCCACCCCCATGACGCCAAGCGCGCCATAGCGGGTATGGCTGTCCGAACCGAGGATCATGCCGCCGCAGGAGGTCATCATCTCGCGCATATACTGGTGAATGACCGCCAGATGCGGGGGCACGAAAATGCCGCCATACTTCCGGGCGGCTGCCAGACCGAAAACATGGTCGTCCTCGTTGATGGTGCCGCCCACGGCGCAGAGGCTGTTATGGCAGTTGGTGAGGACATAGGGCAGCGGAAATTCCCTGAGGCCCGAAGCGCGGGCGGTCTGAATGATGCCCACATAGGTGATGTCGTGGGAAGCCAGGGCATCGAAGCGCACATGCAGCTGTCCGTCATGCGCTGCATCCGGGGCCTGGTGCGCCGCAAGGATGCGCGCGGCCAGCGTGTTGCGCGCGGCGGCGACGAGATCGATGCCCCCGGCCTGCGCTTCGGCGGCGCTCAGGAGCGATCCTTCACTGATGACGGTTTTTTCGGCGGAACAACGGATCATAGGCGTCTCCTTTATCGGAACATGGAACTTCCCGGAGCTACGCTCCCTGCGCGGCGGCAAGCCTGATGCCGAATGCCAGAAAGACCGTACCCGTCAGGCGGTGCAACCAGCGCTGAAAGCGGGGGTTCCCGAAGGCCCTGCGTGCGTGGCCCAGAACTCGCGCGAGGAGCAGATACCAGACAAGGCAGAGCAGCGCGATGATGGCGCCCATTTCCAGCAGTTGCAGTGCCGGATGCCCATCCTGCGCCATGAACTGCGGCAGCAAGGTGAGAAAGATCAGGATGGCCTTGGGGTTGAGCGCATTGGTCAAAAAGCCCTGCCTGAACGCGCGACGCACCTGCGGTTGCCGCGGCGGCACAGCCGGGGCGATGTGATTCCCCTCAGCCGCCCCGGCATTCCGCCGAAAGGCCTGGATCCCCAGCCAGAAAAGATACGCCGCGCCCGCATATCTGAGCAGCGCGAACAGTGAGGCCGAGGCCGCGATAATGGCCGAGATCCCGACGATGGCGCAAACTGTGTGCACACTGATTCCCAGGGCGACACCACAGGCCGCGGCGCTGCCTGCGGGCACACCTTCCAGCAGCGCCACCCGGCTGACAAGCGCGAAATCCGGCCCCGGCAGGATAACGAGCAGCGCCATGGCCGGGACGAAAAGGAAGAGATTTTCCAGCGGCAGCATGCGTCCCCCGGCACGAAAAGAAGTCGTGGCTCAGAGATTTTTGCCGATGATCTCTCCGAATTGGCGGCAGCCCACCACACGGCTGCCCGGCACCTGGGGCGCCAGATCCTCGGTGACAGCCTTGCCCGCAATGGCCTTTTCCACCGCGGCGCGGATGCGTTTCGCAGCGGCGGGGACGCCCAGATGCTCCATGAGCATGGCGCCGCACAGGATGAGGCTTCCGGGATTGGCCCTGTCCTGGCCTGCAATGGCAGGAGCCGTGCCGTGCGTGGCCTCGAAAAACGCCAGGGAGTCGGACATGTTGACGCCCGGCGCAAGACCGAGGCCACCCACCTGGGCCGCGAGCGCATCCGAAATGTAGTCGCCGTTGAGATTGGGCGTGGCAAGCACGCTGTAGGCTTCGGGCCGGAGCAGCGCCTCCTGGAACATGGCATCCGCGATGCGGTCCTTGACCACAAGGCGGCCGGGAACGGCGTCCTTTTCGGTACAGGTCCTGTCCGCGAACTCTTCCGCCGCCACGTCATAGCCCCACTGACGGAACGCGCCCTCGGTGAACTTCATGATATTGCCCTTGTGGACCAGGGTCAGGCTGGGACGGCCCGTCTCCAGAGCAAAGCGCAACGCGCGGCGCACGAGCCGTTTGGAACCCGCCTCCGTCATGGGCTTGATGCCGATGGCGGCAGTTTCCGCAAGGCACGTCACGCCCAGTTCGTCGCGCAGAAATTCCGCAAGTTTCCGCGCCTCAGGCGTATTGGCGGCAAATTCCACCCCGGCATAGACATCCTCGGTATTTTCCCGAAAGATGACCATATCCACCCGCTCCGGGTGTTTCACCGGCGTTTCCAGCCCTTTGAAGTGTCGCACGGGGCGGATGCAGGCGTAGAGATCGAGCCCCTGGCGCAAGGCCACGTTGAGGCTGCGGATACCCGTGCCCACGGGGGTGCCCAGCGGTCCCTTGATGGCGATCTCCGCTCCGCGCAGCGCTGCCAGCGTACTCTCCGGCAAGGGCGTGCCCTCGGCCGCGCGGGCCTTTTCCCCGGCAAGAAGTTCCTGCCAGTCCAGGCGCAGATCGGATTCCGCGGCCAGGGCCGCATCGATCACCGGCCTTGCCGCGCGCCAGATTTCCGGCCCTATGCCGTCACCTTCGATCCAGTAGAGAGTCTTGCGCATGGCGATTTCTCCAGAGCCTCGCGGCCCGTTGGGGTTCTCAGTCGTTGGCGCTGTCTTCGCCGTCCTCGCCCTCGTCCACCTCAAGCCTGAGGGCGCGGGCCCGCTTGAGCAGTTGCTCCAGCTGAATGTCACCGCTGAGCACGCCCACGATCCTGTCATTTTCGTCCGTCACCGCGCTGGAAACGGTGATGACGAGCTTGGACGTGAAGTGGGACTGGTACACATCCATGATATGGAGGTCACCGGTCTGCATGGGCATCTTGAACCATTCGCGTTCGGAAAAATCGTAACCGGCGTGGAGGGCCGAGTAGCTGGCGGCGTATTCCGAGTCCGCGATGGCGGAACAGCGCATCCGCCCCTCCGCGTCCGTGAGGCAGCAGAACTGGATAAAGGGATACTCGCCCACAAAGGCGTTCAGCGCGGCACAGGCCTCGGTATCCAGCCGGCTCAGGACGGCGCTGCGCGCCAGCCGGAGGATAAGATGGGCCGCCAGTTCGCCAGCGAGCTTCTTCATGCGGTCGAACTCGGTGGCAAAGAGTTCAGGCATATGCTGCTGCACAAGAGACTCCATCTCCTCGTGCGAAAGACTCGTGGTCCGGCCGCTGTCGGCATAGAGGGCCGTGATGGCGTCGTAGATTTTGCCCACGGCGGGATGCTTCTTGGAAACCTGGCGCTCCCTGGGGAGATTGAGGCTTGTGTTGATCCAGTAGGCAACGCCCGCGCGGCCTGTCTTGTCCGTGACGATGATGGGCACCGGGCGCCCAAGCAGACGCTTCGTATCGAAGATATTGTAGATTTCCTCGTTTTTGGCCAGGCCATCGGCATGGACGCCCGCGCTGGTGGCATTGAAGTCGCGCCCCACAAAGGGGTAGTTGGGCGGAATGCGGTAATCGAGCTCGCGCTCAAAAAAGTCCGCCACTTCGCTGAGTACCGTCGTGTCCGCGGCGGCATCGTCGCCCGTGAGGGAAATATACTCGATAAGCAGGGCCTCCAGCGGCGTATTGCCCGTACGCTCGCCAAAGCCGAAAAGCGTGCTGTTCACGGCGCCGCAGCCATAGAGCCAGGCGGTGACGCCATTGGCAAGGGCCATATGAAAGTCATTGTGGCCGTGCCATTCCAGCCATTCGCCGGGCACGCCGGCCTCATCGGTAAAGGCCCGCACGATGCGCTGCACCGAACGGGGCAAGGCCGCGCCGGGCCACGGCACGCCATAGCCCATGGTATCGCAGAGGCGGATCTTGACGGGCATGCCGCTCTGGCGGGAGAGCTCCATGAGCCGCTGCGCCAGCGGCAGACAGAAGCCATAGATGTCCGCGCGGGTGATGTCCTCAAAATGACAGCGCGGAATGATGCCCCATTCCAGCGCCTGGGAGGCAAGTTCCGTATACATGTCCATGGCCTGTCGCCGCGTCTTCCCCAGTTTGAGAAAGATGTGATAGTCCGAGACGCTGGTGAGCATGCCGGTCTCGTCAAACTCCATGTCCCGCGCAAGCTTGAGATCCTCGCGATTGGCCCGGATCCAGGCGGTGACGCGGGGGAAGCGGTAGCCGCGCGCGCGGCAGACCTCCACACATTTGCGGTCACGCGGGGAATACAGAAAAAACTCCGATGCCGCGATGAGTCCGGTCTTTCCGCCCAGCCGGTGAAGAAAATCGAACATCCGCGCAACCTGGCGCACCGTATAGGGCGGGCGCGCCTGCTGGCCATCGCGGAATGTCGTGTCCGTGATGCGCATTTGCGCCGCCGGGCGCGGCGCAAGAAGCACTTCGTCAAACGAGGTGCGGCAAATGCTCGTATAGGGGAAGAGGTCCCGGAACAGGCGCGGCTGTTCCGTATCCTGAAGCGAAAGGGCGCGGTCGCCGCCCGCGTGATGGATGATGCTCATGAAGGTTTCCTGCGCGTTGCCGCCGCCGGTTCGTTCCGGGACGGTACTGTTCTGGAATCCCGGATATATATCCCGTTCGCTTCGTGGCGTCCAGCATCGCGGTCACGTCACTCCCGACGGTTCAGGACATCTTGTCTTGCGGGCGTCCCTGGGCTATTTTGCGGACTGCCACCCCGGTTGCCGCTGTCAGCGCTGTCTTCCGGTGATCGTCGGGCGGTCACTGTCAGAGCCCACCCGCATTTCGTCCACAAGAATTCCGGAGCAGCCATGAAAGCGGAAACCCAGTGCCTTCACGCCGGTTATACCCCCAAAAACGGAGAGCCGCGCGTCCTTCCCGTTGTCCAGAGCACGACCTTTACCTATGATTCCACCGCCGAAGTGGCCCGTCTTTTCGATCTGGAGGAAGCGGGCTTCTTTTATTCCCGCATCGGCAATCCCACCGTGGACGCGGTGGAAAAAAAAATCGCCGCGCTCGAAGGCGGCGTGGGCGCGCTCTGCACTTCTTCCGGACAGGCGGCCGTCCTGCTTGCCGCACTCAACCTGGCGCGCTACGGAGATCATATCGTCAGTGCCACGAACATTTACGGGGGAACGCACAACCTTTTCGA
This sequence comes from uncultured Desulfovibrio sp., assembly GCA_964576895.1. Classification (GTDB taxonomy): domain Bacteria; phylum Desulfobacterota; class Desulfovibrionia; order Desulfovibrionales; family Desulfovibrionaceae; genus Desulfovibrio. The sequence goes on along the minus strand of CAZNXQ010000003.1, from coordinate 50,552 downwards.
TGTAACGCTTCGCCGTTTTGGCATCGAAACCACGTTTGTGGACCAAAATGCCTCCGATGAAGAGCTTGCGCGCGCCTTCCGCCCGACCACGCGGTTCGTCTACGGCGAGACCCTCGCCAATCCGGCCCTGAGCGTGCTGGATATCGAGCGCTTCGCCCGCTTCGCGCATGAGCGCGGCCTGCCGCTTCTGGTGGACAACACCTTCGCTACCCCGATCCTCTGCCGTCCCATGGCCTTTGGCGCTGACATCGTCATCCACTCCACCACCAAATATATGGATGGCCACGCCGTCCAACTCGGCGGCGCCATCGTGGACAGCGGCAATTTTGACTGGCATTCGGGCGCGTTCCCGGAATTTACCGAACCGGACCCTTCCTACCACGGCCTTGTCTATGCCGATACCTTCGGGCGCGCGGCCTATATCGCCAAGGCGCGCGTCCAGCTCATGCGCGATATGGGCTGTTGCCAGACGGCCCAGGGCGCGTTCTATACCAACCTGGGGCTGGAGACGCTGCCCCTGCGCATGCGGCGTCACTGCGAAAACGCCGAAGCCGCCGCGCGCTGGCTCTCGGCACAAAAAAAGGTGGAATGGGTCCGCTATCCGCGTCTTGCCGGCGACCCCTCTGCCGCGCTGGCGGAAAAATATCTGCCTGACGGCGCGAGCGGCGTGGTTTCCTTCTCCTTCCGGGGCGGCCGCGACGCGGGGGCGCGTTTCATTGATGCGCTTCGGCTCATCTCGCTGGAAACGCATGTGGCCGATATCAGGACATCCGTCCTGCACCCCGCCAGCTCCACCCATCGGCAGCTTTCGGACGCGCAACTGACGGCGGCGGGCATCACGCCGGGCATGGTGCGGCTTTCCGTTGGGCTGGAAGCCTGGGATGACATCCTCGCCGACCTCCAACGCGCCATGGACGCCGCCTGAGCCATGCCGGAACCGTCCGCCCCCGCGCAGCCGTTTCCTCTCACGGATGCCGTGAACACGGACATGCGCGCCAACCTCTCCGCCCTCGCCCGCGTGCCTGAGCACTCCCTGCCGCTCATGACCGCGCTTTCCCAGGGCACGCCCTTCTGTATCGGCCCCTATTTCTTCCTTGCCGCCGAGGACTGGCTCATGGCCGTGGCCTACCCGCTTGAGGGACGCTACGATGATTCAATCTTTGAAGCATCACTTGAAGAAGCCCTGTGCCGGACGGGGGCCACGGCGTGCTGGGCCATTGGTCCGTCGCTTCCGCCCCGGCTGGCGCCCTATGTGGTGGACAGGGATCGCTACCATGTCCTCCCCGCCACGGCGGAGGCCCCCCAACGCTTGTGCGGGCCCATCGCCAGAGCTGCGGCGCGGTTGCGTGTGACGGAGGGCGCGGTTTTTACCCCGGAGCACCGCCGGCTCTGGGCCGAATTCCTCGGCCGCGTCCAGCGTGGCGAGGCCGGGAGCATGGCCCCCCATGTGGCTGCGCTCTATGCGCGCACTCCTGAAGCCCTGACGGAAGCCGGCGGCACACTGCGGCTGCTCGACGCGCGGGACGGGGAAGGACGCCTCGCCGCCTGCCTGCTTCTGGACTACGCGCCGAAAAACTTCGTCAGCTATGTGCTCGGCGCCCATTCCCGTGCGCATGCCATCCCGCATGCCTCGGATCTTTTGTTCTCCGCCATGCTCCAACGGGCGCGGCAGGAAGGCAAGCGCTTCATTCATCTCGGCCTGGGCGTCAACGAGGGCATCCTGCGCTTCAAGCGCAAGTGGGGCGCGCGCCCTTCCTTCCCCTACCTCATGGCCCGCTGGACGGAATCTCCGCGCCGCGGGGGTGCCGTCGCCCCAGGCGCCGGAAGCCCCGCAAGCGAACGGGAGGCAACGGGGGGCGCCGCCGCGGATGATGGCAACGTCATCCGGGAACTGGCGCTGGCCTTTCTCCGCGCGCCGGCGGAACCCCCGAAAATCATTGACGAGAGACCGAGCCACCGCCCCTTTGCCATGCTCTGGCGGGTGGAGAAGAACGGCAGGACGTCATGGGTGGGCGGCACAGCGCATTTTTTCTGCCATTCCTTTGAGCCGTCGTTCCGCCGCCTGTTCCGCGAAGTGGATCATGTGCTTTTTGAAGGTCCGCTGGACGAGGACTTCATGGCTGATGTGGACCGCGCGGGCCGTACGCCGCTGCCGGGAACAACGCCCATTCTGGACATGCTGGACGAGACGGATATCCGCCGCCTGGAACGTGTGGTGCACGGTCCTGAGGGGATTTTCGCCCGCGCCTTGGGCCTGGAGAGCCCGCGCAGGATCGACGTGCGCTGGTTCCTCGCCAACGCGCGGCCGTGGTGCGCCTTTTTCAGCCTCTGGACGGCCTTTCTTGAACGGCAGGGCTGGCGCGAGTCCGTGGATATGGAGGCCTGGCGCGTGGCGCATGCCATGGGCAAGAACGTGGTGGGCATGGAGAGCCTTGAGGAGCAGCTGGATTCCCTCGGCTCCCTCCCGCCGGAACGTGTGGTACGGTTTTTCCGTGCCTGCGGCGGCTGGAAGGCGCTTTCGCGCAGGAACATGCGCGCCTACCTTGCGGGCGACCTCGAAGGCATGATGGGCTCCAGCGCGGAATTTCCCACCCGCACGGAATATGTCATCAGCCGCCGGGACCAGCGCTTCCGGGAGCGCATGCGCCCCTACCTTGAGGATGGCCGCTGCGCGGTCTTTGTGGGGTCGGCGCATATGGTCAACTTGCGGCAGATGCTCGTGGAAGACGGCTTCAGCGTGCGTCAGGCGCCGTTCGGCCTGCTGCCCGCGCTCAAGCTTCGGCTGCGGCGGTTCAGACGCGGCGGGGAGGAGGTGGCATGGTAGACGGCGCGTTTTCGCCTCTGGCGCACATCACGGCCGGAGCGGTGACGCCCGACCAGCTTCTTCCGTATGTGCGCGCGGTTTCCGGGCTGGAGAGCCGCCTTTGCGCGGGATGCGTGCTCCATTACGGGGGCGGTCATGCGGTGCTTGTGGCCTATCCGGCGGCAAAGCCCACAGATGCCGCTTCCGTTGACGCCGCCGTGGCGGAAGCTCTGGCCCTGCCGGGGCTGGAACAGCTCACGACCATTGCCGCCGTCCGGCCCGGTGCGGCCCCGGCGGATGCCGCATGCTCGGAAGACGCCTACTGGTCGCTGCCGTTGCCGCTCCGGCTTCCTGGAGGGCGCGCGGGACAGAAGCTCCGCAACCTGCTGCGCCGCGCGGCGCGGGAAACGACCATTGAACACAACGGCGGCGCCGCTTCCTGGACAGAGGAGCATGCCGCCCTTGCCGACGCCTTTATCCGCAACAAGGGCGATGCCCTGGATGCCGGGAGCATCTATATTTTCAACAGGCTGGGCGACTATCTCGCCGCCGCGTCCGGCGCGCGCCTCTTCTCCGCGCGCAATGCCAGCGGGCGCCTGCTGGCCTGCGCCATCGGCGATTATTCCTCGTTCACCACGGCCTTTTACATGTTTGCCTTTCGTTCGCCCGCCGCTCCTCCCGGAACGGCGGACGCGCTTCTTGCCGCGCTTGCGGCCGAAGGGGAGGCGCGCGGCCACGGCCTGCTCAATCTGGGCCTTGGCATGGGCGCGGGCGTAAGCTTTTTCAAGAAAAAATGGGGCGCGACGCCCTTTCTTCCCTGCGTGGAAACGAGCTGGCGCCCCAGGCAGGAAAAACGGCGCGGCTGGTTTTCCAGGATTTTTGGCCACTGAAGGCAAGGGGGCGCCATGCGCGAAACAGATTTGACAACTTCCCGCGCCGACGGCGCATCCCCTCCTGATCCGCTGGCGGATCCGGCCTTCCGGGCGCCCGGTTTTCTGGAGCGGCTGCGCGAGGCCCTTCTGGGCGCGCAGCGGCCGCTGGACTGCCTTCAGGTGGAAGTGACCTCACTCTGTTCCGGTCGCTGCGTCTATTGTCCGCACACGACAGCCGCCGCCACCTGGCGCGGGCGCCATATGCCGGCCGACGTCTTTGCCGCGCTCTGGCCGCTTTTGCGCGGCGCGCAGCGCGCCCATCTCCAGGGCTGGGGCGAGCCGCTCCTCCATCCGCGATTTCTCGACTATGTGGCGCTGGCGCGCCGTGCCGGCTGCGCCGTTTCCAGCACCTCCTGCGGCCTGCGGATGGATGCCGCGCTGGCGCGCAGTCTGGCGACAAGCGGCATGGATCTGCTGGCGTTCTCACTGGTGGGCACGGACGAGGCCAGCAATGACGCGCGCGCCGGGGTTTCCTTCGCGCGCGTCTGCGAAAGCGTGCGCCTGCTGCGCGCCGCCATCAGGGAAACAGGGCGCCCCGCTGACGGCGAACCGCTGGAAATCCACTTCGCCTATCTGCTGCTTGCCGACAGGATGGACGCCGTGCGCCGCCTGCCGGCGCTCATGGAAGAACTGGATGTGGAAATGACCGTGGTGAGCACGCTGGACTATCTGGCGCTGCCCGGCCAGGCGCACCTGGCGTTCGCGCCCCAGGAGACGGACAAGATCGCCGCCGCGCGCGACCTTCTGGAAGGCGTTGCCGCCGAGGCCGAAGCCAGGGGGCGCATCATCCATTTCGCGCTGCCCGGCGCCGATGCCGTGGCCGATGCCGGAGGCTGCCGGGAGAATGTCGCCCGAAGCTGTTATGTGGACGCGGACGGCAGGCTCTCCCCCTGCGTCTACCTCAACGTTCCCGACAACGCGCACGGGAACATGGGCGCCGCGTCACGGGGCGACGGACGGCGCAGGGTCTTTGGCGATGTGCGGAGTGAATCCCCCTGGGGGATCTGGAACAAGCCGGAATTCGCGGCCTTTCGCGCGGCCCTGGTTCGGAATGCGCCGGATGCGGCCTGCCGTGGCTGCCCCAAGCGCTTCGAGCGCTGACAGCGCCACGGCGGCGCCGGGCTTCCGGGCACACGCCGGGAAAAGATCTCAGCGGGCGGCATCGTGCAGGATAAGATGCAGGGTCGCGGCCTCAACGCCGCTCGTGCCTGCGAGACGCGCGCGCACCCGCTCCTGAAGCCGCGCATGGCGCGGCGTCATGTCATAGAGCAGGGCCGCCGCCGCCGCGCTGGCGGCAAAGTCCGGTTCGTTCTGACGCCCTGCCGCATTGAGCCGGGCATAGCGCAGGGCGGCGTCAATGAGCCTGTCCGCCCATGCCGTATCGCCGGATGCCATATAGGCGCCCCAGAACATGCGGGGCACCGTGGGTTCGTTTACTGCCCAGGCGGAAAGCGGCGCGGGACTGCGCCCGATATGGCCCCGCAAGGTGGCGTCATGCGGCGTAAGCAGCTGGTCGAGCAGGCGCGTTTCCTGGGGATGACGCGCGAGATGCGCGGCCCAGGCAAGCGTACGCCGGGCATCCTCCCCTCCCGTGCCATGGACGCCGGCGGCCAGCCCGTCGAGCGACAGCATGTTCCGCGCCGCGAGCTCGGCCAGGAACGACGCCACCACGAGCCGCTTCTCGCCATGGGCGAGCACGCCCTCGTCCGCCAGCGTCCTGAGCAGTCCGGGCAGGATCTCCGGCCGGGGAGCCTGATAATAGAACTCCATATCCCGCGCGTAGTGCGGCAGACTCTTGGAGAGCCGGACTTCAGCCGCAACGCGCGGCACCGGCGCCATGATGGCGAGCGCCAACGCAAGGACGATTGCGGAACGAAAGCGCACACGCATCAGTCAAAATCCGCGAGCAATGCCTCAAGATGGAGCCGGGATTCCAGGGGGCTTTCGGTGAGCTTGCCCTTGAGGCGCGCCTGCGCCTCCAGCAGATGCGGCGAGGACACGCCGTTGCGGATCGAGCTGTGCGCTTCAAGGAATGCGGCAAGCCAGTCGCAGATCTTGAGCATCTGGCCGTCCTTGGGGTCGTCCTCGTCGCGGTTGTGGCGGCGGTGGAGCGTGTCGAAACCGTCCACGGCCACCACGGTGTCGCCCTCCCGGCGGCATTCCTGAAATTCCGAGCCCACCTCAAGGCCAAGATAGTAGGCGATGCGCCCGGCCAGCGGCGCAAAGCCTTCCGCACGCAAGGGGCCGAGGATGCGCCGGTCCAGTTCGTGCTCCTCATACTCCTTGATAAGCTGCGGCAGGCTGGAAATGGACTGCTTGACCGGTGAAATGATGTCCCGCGTCAGAAGTTCCGGAAGATCATGGAACAATCCGCAGAAAAAGTTATTGGCGGATCTGGCGGGACAGGCGTCCACCACAAGGCTGAAAAAATAGCCCAGCGAGGCCACGATGAACATGTGTCCGAGCACGGAAGTGGCGGGAATGCGCGGCGCCTGCGTCCAGCGGATCTGAAAGCGGAGCTGGCCGCAGAGGTTGGCGAAGCGCCCCAGGGCCGTGCCGGGAATGAGCAGCGAATCCATGCCGCGCAGGTCGCGGAGCCTGTTCAGGCGCTCCACGAACGAGCGGGCAATGGAATCCATTTCATCGTCAAAGGTGTTGCAGGGGCGGATAAGCTGAAACTCCCACTGCGAGGCGTAGAGATGCGCCGCCGTCAGGATGCGCCGGTCAAGGCTGTCCTCCTCTCCCCGCACGGCCGCAAGATGCCATGCCCGCATCCGTTCCCAGAAGGGGCCGAGCGGCGCGAGCACCGGCTCAAGCCTGCCGAGCACATATTCCGTGAGCTGCCGGTAATGCTCGCGGTTTTCCTTGATCTTGTAGAAAACCGGCGGCTTGATGTCCGTGATGATGCAGCGGTAGAAATAGTCGAACAGGCCGCCTTCAATGATGTTGCGGGCCAGGGCGGTGCGCTCGGCCGCGCAGAGCTCCCGCGAATTTTCGTGCCAGAGCGCGCAGGCCAGCAGCATCTTGTGCGCCTGCTTGTCGATCTCCTGCAATTCCACGGGGCGCAGCTTGTCATTCCAGCGCAGGAGATAGGCCCCGGAAAACAGCAGTTGGAGCAGATTTTTGCGGATGATCGGCATGCAGCCTCCAGCGAAGGTATCCGGCATGCCCGGTCAGCGGCATGCAATGGCCGGGAATGCTTCAGTCGGGAAAATCCAGCGGTTCCCTGGCAAGCGTGGCCACCATGACGGCCTTGATGGTGTGGAGGCGGTTCTCCGCCTCCTCGAAGACCACGCTCCGCGGAGACTCAAAAACCGCATCATCCACTTCCATGCACTCGATACCGAAGCGGCGGTAGATCTGTTCGCCGATTTCCGTTTCCCGGTTGTGGAACGCCGGCAGGCAGTGCAGAAAGCGGCATTCGGGATTGCCCGTCATTTCCATGACCCTGGACGTGACCCTGTAGGGCGTGAGCAGCTGGATGCGCTCTTTCCAGACCTCATCCGGCTCGCCCATGGAAACCCATACGTCGGTATAGAGAAAGTCGCTTCCCCGGACGCCTTCCTCCACATTTTCCGTGCGGGAAATGCGCGCCCCGGTCCGTTCGCCGATATGGCACGCCATCTCAAAAACCTCGTCGGACGTCCAGAGCGCGCGCGGCGCCACGGAGCAGAAATCCACCCCCAGCATGGCCGAACCCACCATCAGCGAATTGCCCATATTGTACCGGGCATCGCCAAGATAGGCGAGGCGCTGGTCGGCAAGAGGCCTGGGGCATGTTTCGCGCATGGTGAGCATGTCCGCCAGAAGCTGGGTGGGGTGCCACTCATTGGTCAGGCCGTTCCAGACGGGAACAGTGGCATATTCGGCCAGGGCTTCGACCCGTGCCTGACCAAAGCCCCGGTATTCAATGCCGTCGAAAAATCGCGAGAGCACGCGGGCGGTGTCGGCCATGGACTCCTTTTTGCCCATCTGCGAGCCCGTGGGGCCGAGATAGGTGACATGCGCCCCCTGATCGTGCGCCCCCACTTCAAAGGAACAGCGCGTGCGCGTGGAGTCCTTTTCAAAAAGCAGGGCGATGTTCCTCCCCTCAAGGAAACGTGGCTCCCGCCCCGCCTTCTTGGCCGCTTTCAGCCGGGCCGCAAGATCCAGAAGGGAGACGAGTTCGTCGGAGGTAAAGTCGATTTCCTTGAGGAAATCCCTGCCTGCAAGCCTGTTCATATGTATGCTCCAACCGCACGCGGTGGTCATGGTGGAAAGACGGTTCCCAGCGCTGCTGCGACGCCGCGCTCAGTTCTCCAGGGACCGGATCATGCCGATCTCGTCACAGCGGTAAAACTTCGGGCACTTGCTGCATTCCACCCAGACAATGGGAGGCAGACGTTCCCGGTCAAATTCCTCGAACCCGCAGTTCCGGAAAAACGAGGCGACAAGCGTGAACACAAAGACGCGGGGAATACCCAGCACCCGGCAACGCTCCACCAGGGCGGCGACAAGACGGCGCCCCAGTCCCCGGTCCTGACAGGATTGATGCACCGCGATGGAGCGGATCTCCGCCAGATCCGACCAGAGCACATGCAGGGCGCCGCAGGCGACCACCGTTTCCGCGCCGTTGTGGGCCGCGGGCGCCGTGACCACCATGTAGTCCTGAATATGCTGATACAGATACTGCGGTCCGCGCGCCAGCATGACATTGGAAGAAGCGTACTGGTTGATGAGCGCGGACATGCCGTGGACATCCGAAACGCGCGCCGGCCGGATCTCAAGCTTTGCATCCGCATCAAGGCGGACCTCAGGAACGGTGGAAGGAACACTGCCGGCTTCAAAACGGGGAATGGCAATGGGCATGATTTCGGAACCTGCACGGAAAAAAGTGAACGAACACGGCCAAAAGGCCAGTACGCCCGCCGGCGCATGGCCTGCCACAACAGCCGGACATGCGCACCGGCGCCACCGTAAAGAGAGGTTCCTACTGGAACATGGCCGGAATGTCCACCATTCCGTCCCGCCGTGTTCCGACTGCCCTACTGGTTGATCATCACCTTGGCGGCGCGGAGCAGGCGGTCATTGAGCTTGTAGCCGCGCTGCATGACGCGCGTCACGGACCCTGGGGCCAGTTCCGGGTTTCCCTCAAGGCCGACGGCCTCATGCACTTCGGGGTTGAACTCGTCACCGACCTCGCCGAGCGCTGTCAGGCCGTGCTTTTCCAGGGCATCCAGCAGGAGCTTGCGCGTCATGGCGACCCCCTGGAGCATGTCTTTGCAGGCTTCGTGCCTGCTGCCGTATTGCAGCGCAAGATCCAGATTGTCCAGGCTCGGCAACAGGTCGCCAAGCACCTTTTCCGCCGCGAAACGCATCTGTTCCTGGTGCTCGCGCGTCAGGCGCTTTTTGAAATTTTCCATTTCAGCGGCGGTACGCAGACGCAGTTCTTCCATTTCCGCCTTGCAGCGGGCAAGTGCCTCGTCGTCAGGCGCGAGAGCCGCCTCCGTATCGGGTTTTTCATTGCCGGAAGCGAGATCCGCCGCGTCGCGCACGGCGTCAGCCTGTTCCGCCAGGTCCTCGTCCCGCGCGGCGTCGCCCGGCCCGAATGGCGTTTCCGCAAAACTTCCGGACCGCGATGGCTCCATCCCGTCTTCATGAGTACGGGGGCTGCCCGCATGGGTGGTATATGGATGCATCATATGACGCTTCATGGTTCCTCCTGTGAAAAGGCGACCGGACCGGCCGCATCAGCGGCCGTCAACCGGCGTATACTATGAGGTATGTTCGAGAGACGCCACTGTCAAGATGCGCCCCCTCCCCCACCGTGCCCCGCTCGACATTCGTCCGGCATTCCTGTACACCACTTCCACGATTCGAGGAGATCATCCATGACATGCCGCATGCTCCACATTCAGACCGAAAAGGACTGGGCCACAGCCTCCCGCTGGCTGGAGGGGCGCACCACCCCGGATGAAAACGTTGAAACCGCCGTGCGGGAAATCATCGCCGCGGTTCGGACCAGGGGCGATGCGGCCCTCGTGGACTACACGCGGCATTTCGACGCGCCGGATTTCGCCCTCCCCGTGCGGGTGAGCCCTCAGGAAATCGCGCGGGCGGCGGCTTCCGTCCCGGTGGAAAACCGGGAATACATCTGCGGGGCCGCAGCCAATATCCGCGCCTTCCACGAGGCACAGTTGGAGCGTTCCTGGTTCGTGACACGCCCGGACGGCACCATTCTCGGCCAGCGGGTCCTGCCGGTGGACGCTGTGGGTCTCTATGTGCCCGGCGGCCAGGGCGGCAACACCCCTCTTATTTCGAGCCTGCTCATGAATGCCATTCCGGCCCAGGTGGCCGGTGTGCCGCGGCTCGCCATCTGCACGCCGCCCAGGGCCGATGGCAGCGTCGACCCGCATCTGCTGGCCGCCGCGCACCTGCTGGACATCGAGGAAGTCTATCGCGTGGGCGGCGCCTGGAGCATCGCCGCCCTTGCCCTGGGCACGGAAAGCGTGCCCCGCGTGGACGTCATTGCCGGGCCGGGGAACATCTATGTCACCACAGCCAAGCGCCTCCTTCAGGGAATGGTGGGCATTGACATGATCGCCGGGCCAAGCGAGGTGCTCATTCTTGCCGACGAAAGCGCCAATCCGGCCTGGGTGGCGGCGGACATGCTTTCCCAGGCGGAGCACGACACGCTCGCCAGCGCCATTTGCGTGACGGATGCCCCGCGGGTTGCGGAACGCCTCCAGCAGGAACTGGAACGACAGTGCGCGGCCCTGCTCCGCGCCGGCATCGCGGAGCGTTCGCTTACGGACTGGGGCTGCATCGCGCTCGTGCCCGACATGCCCACCGCCGTGGCCATCGCCAACCATGTGGCGCCCGAACATCTCGAAATCTGCACGCGCGACCCGTGGGCGATCCTGCCGCATATCAGGCACGCGGGCGCGGCCTTTCTTGGCCAGCACAGCCCCGAACCCGTGGGCGACTATTACGCGGGCCCCAATCATGTGCTGCCCACGCTAAGGACGGCGCGATTTTCCTCCGCGCTCTCCGTGCAGACATTCTGCAAAAAAACGAGCATCATCGCGGCGTCGCCGACATTTCTCGAAAACAATGCCGAAGCCATCACCGCGCTCGCGCGGCTGGAAGGCCTGGAAGGTCACGCCCGTTCCGTGGAGGCCCGGCGCAGGCGCGGGACGACTGCGGCAAAATAGCACGACGGAATCGCACCGGGATCCATGCCGACCGGCAAGACACGCAAGGAGCTTTCATGAAAGTTGTCACCAGGACGGACATTACCGCCTATCCCCTGCGTTCACGCGGCAAGGTGCGTGATATCTATGATATTGACGACGATACCCTGCTCATCGTGACCACGGACCGCATGTCCGCCTTTGACGTGATCATGGCCGAGCCCATTCCCTACAAGGGTGTCATCCTTAACCGGATCACCCTGTTCTGGATGCGGAAATTCCAGAACATCATCCCCAATCATATTGTGGAAAGCGATGTGGACCGCTTCCCCGCTGCACTCGCCCCCTGGAAGGAAGAACTTGAAGGCCGCGCCGTGCTGGCGCGCAAGGCAGAACCGCTGCCGGTGGAATGTATCGTGCGCGGATATATCACCGGATCCGGCCTGAAAAACTATCAGGCCACGGGCATGGTCTGCGGGCACAAGCTCCCTGCCGGGCTGCGCGAAGCCGACAGGCTGGAACCGGCCCTTTTTACGCCTTCCACCAAGGCAGCCCTCGGCCAGCATGACGAAAATATCACCATGGCCGAGGCAGCGGCCCTGCTTGGGGAGGACACCGCCAATACCGTGCGCCTCACTTCCCTTGCCCTGTACGATGCCGGACGCGCCCATGCCGCGGAACGCGGCATCATCGTGGCCGATACCAAGTTTGAATTCGGCTTCATCAACGGCAGGCTCCACCTCATCGATGAGGTACTTACGCCGGATTCTTCGCGCTTCTGGCCCGCCGCCTCGTACACACCCGGCAAGATACAGCCCAGCTTCGACAAACAGTATCTGCGCAACTGGCTGAATGCCCAACCGTGGAACAAGGAACCGCCGCCGCCTGCCCTGCCGCCGGACGTCATTGAAACCACGGCCAAATGCTATCAGGAAGCTTACGACATTCTGACGAAGTGACGGCGTCGCTCCCCCGGAGCTGCCAGCCAAAACGCGGAAAAGGAGGAATTCATGCTGCTTGAAGGAAAGAGAGCTCTGATCATGGGCCTTGCGAACAACAGAAGCATCGCCTGGGGCATTGCCTCCAGCCTCAAGGCCCACGGTGCGCGGCTTGCCTTCAACTATGTGGGCGATGCCATCAAGAAGCGTGTTGAGCCGTTGAGCGCCGAACTCGGCGGAGAATTCACCTTCCAGTGCGATGTGACCGACGATGCGCAGATCGCCAATGCCGCGGCTCTCGTCAAGGAGCACTGGGGGGGCCTCGACATCCTCGTGCATTCCCTGGCCTTCGCCAACCGGGAGGATCTCGTCGGGCGCTTCATTGATACCTCGCGGGACGGCTTCAAGCTGGCCCTGGATATTTCCGCCTATTCGCTCACCGGGCTTTGCCGGGCCTTCGAGCCGCTCTTCTCCGAAAACGCTTCGGTCATTTCCATGACCTATCTCGGCTCCACGCGGATCATCCCCGGCTATAATGTCATGGGCGTGGCCAAGGCGGCACTGGAGGCCTCGGTGCGCTATCTCGCCTACGATCTCGGCCCCAGAGGCGTGCGCGTCAATGCCATCAGCGCAGGTCCCATCAAGACGCTGGCCGCCTCCGCTGTCTCCAGCCTCAAGGATATTTTTACCCATGTGGAGGCCCATTCGCCCCTGCGCCGCAATGTCAGCACCATGGATGTGGGAGGAACCGCGGTTTACCTGGCCTCCGAGCTTTCGCGGGGTGTCACCGGCGCAACCATCTATGTGGACAGCGGCTTCAACCAGATCGGCGCGGCCTAGGGCCGGTCATACGCGGGAGGGGCGCCGTGGACTACATGACGCTCAATGCCATCGGCATTGCCGTTCTTGCCCTCTTCGGACTCTGGGCCTTCCAGCAGGGGGCAGGCGCCCGCAAAGGCAGGCGCCCGCCCCCGAAACGCCCCACGGACGACAAACGCGACGACAGGGAATAAAGCGCCGGATGTATTCCGGAAAGAGAAGCCTTGTCGGGCCTGGGCGCATACGGAGTCAGCATGTTCTGGAGCATCCTTGTCATCGCGCTTGTGATTGGCCTGGCCTGGCTGATCAGAAAGGGAACCAAGGGCACGCCCTTTGCCCACCGCTGCCCCTGTACTCCCTATGTGGCGCATCTGAAATGGCGGGAACAGGGCGATACGCCGCCGAAAGGTCAAAAGCGCGAGCAGTTGTGGTGAGCGGGAGCAGTTCTGCATGGCCGCTGTCCGGCCCAAACGGCCGTCCATGCGGCCCATTTCTGGACAGCACACAAAGCTTGCATTCAAAAGCAACCTGGAGTAGATTTCTTTGTTCCCAACGCCAGGGAACAAAGCGTGGAGAGGTGTCCGAGCTGGTCTAAGGAGCACGATTGGAAATCGTGTGTGGGTAACACCACCGGGAGTTCGAATCTCCCCCTCTCCGCCAAAAGATTTCAAGGGGTTACTGTAAAAAGTAATCCCTTTTTTCATTGGTGGAATTTGCGCCATTGGTGATTTCATTGGTGATTTCATTGGTGGAATTTATAACAGGGCCACTTTCAATAAGGAAGCGCGAAAATTGGCACTGTTTTGCAAATAAGTTGGCACGAATTGGCGCCACAAAAAACCGCCGGGCTTGAGTAAAGTCAGGCGGTTTTTTGTGGGCTTGTCGTCAAGTCGTGGCGGCCGCCATCCGCGTCAATATCAACTGACGGGACAATGAGGTTTTGGATATGGCAGGACGGGCAACCGTAGCCGCTTGCGCCAGTCTGTCTTGAGGAAGCGAATATAGCGGAACTGCCGCCATTGTACCTTCTGGGCACGATGAAGATTTTCTTGCAGGTAGGCCGCGCGTCCGCCACGGCCTTTCACGGAGGCATTGAGCTTATGGTACACCTCGCCGTCAAGCAGATAGAAAATACTGGTATGCGCCCCCAGGTACAGGAAACTGCACGCCTGATACACCACGCCAAGTCCCTTGCAACGCTCGTCCGCGAATGACTGTACCCACGCAACGCCTGGACATGCGTGGCGGATATACTTTAGGGCATAACTTATGGCGCGGCTCTCGCTGTTGCGCGGAGCATCATCCGACAGCCACATGCGGTTAAGCTCAAGATATTGACCTTGTACTGTCCCCTCGACAACGTAACCGGCCCGCGCGGGCTGAAGCGCATAGCCCCATTGCAGCACGCCCTCAAACGCCCCCTCCCGGTACACTCCCAGATGCAGGTAGCTGTTGTTGACGACTTTATGGCTATAATGGTGTTGGATAATAACCTGACGGGCCAGCGGGCAGGGAATCTGCGCCACATAGAAATCGGCGCAGCCAAAGCCCTGTGGGCCGGTTACCCCCATTATATATCCTGTGGGGCCGTCTGCCGGGGGCAAATACTCACTTAAAGCAGGGGGATGGTAAGGTTTGCGGTGCAATGCCATGAGACCTCCGGGGAGGCTCATGGCCTGCATGGCTGGGACTCGTGGTCCTCAGGGTGAAACTACACTGCCTTGGCCGGCGGCTGCCCTTGCCTGGTTGCAGTCGTGGCCCGCAGGGTATTGTAAGCCCCGCAACGGGGGCATTTGTGGATGATATGGGCGTCACGCGCCCAGCCTCTGGCCAGCAGCTTGTGGCACTGGCCGCACCTGATCTCTGTTGTCGTATCCTCTCGCATGGCTCGTTGATTGTTGCGCCCCAGGATGTACCCGGCTAGACTGCTCACACCCTCCCAAAAGGGTAAGCAGGCGGATACTCTGCGGACAGTCCCCTCTGTCCGTGGGGCCGTGGCGGGCTTGCCAGGCCCGTCGGTGGGGGCGTTCTCGACGCCCCCGCCTCTGCCAAAAGATTATCTTGTCTGCCGCGCAAACGCCCGCGCCCATTGCAGGTCCAACCAGTCGGCCCACGCCTGGAGCATGCGCCGTCGCTCGTCGATAAGCTCACTGCGCTGATAGGCCGCCCGCACCTGATTGCGGTCTATGTGGGCAAGCTGGCGCTCGATGACCTCCGATGGCCAGCCCTGCTCGCTCAGGCACGTCGCGGCCATTGCCCGGAACCCATGCCCGGTCATGGTCTGGCCGTCATAGCCCATGCAACGGAGGCTGTGCGTCAGGCAGCCGGCACCCTCCGGGCGCGACCGATCGCCCCGGCGCGGGAAGCACCAGGGCGACTTGCACCCCGTGAGCGTGTGGAGCGCCCGGAACGCCTCCACGGCCTGACGGGACAGCGGTACCTGATGCGGCCGCTTCATCTTCATCCGCTCCGCCGGGATGCGCCAGATTGCGGCCTCAAGCGAGATGTCCGCCCAGGCCGCCGTGGCAAGCTCGCCCGGCCGCACAAAAGTCAGGGCCGCCAATTTCAGGGACAACGCGCGGCGGCGGGGCCGGAAAGCCTCAATGTCGGCCATAAGCGTACCGATGGCGGCATGATCGGTGAGTGCCGCGCGGGGACGCGACTTGTGCGGCGTAAGGGCAAAACTCAGATCGCGCGTGGGGTCGCTGGTCACGAGGCCGCAGGCGATGCCGTAGCGCATGGCCTGGCTGATGTGGCTCTTGACCTTGCGCGCGACGACCAGCGTACCGCGCGCCTCAATGCGCCGCAGGATGCGCAGGATCATGGGCGGCGTAATCTTGCGCGGTGGCTTGTCACCAAGGATGGGCATTACCTCGCGCTCCAGGCGCCGCCATGCTTCTTGGGCATACTCCTCATTGCCCCGTAGCAGGTAGCGCTCCCACCATTCCCGCAGGAGAGTTCCGAAAACCGGCCCTTGCATAAAAAGCCTCCTTTTTGGGAGGCTTATCGGTGATTCCGGCGGTCTCCCAGCATGGGAGAGAGCGCGGGGGACAGGGAGCGAAATGTTACGGGCAAGTTTGCTTACCAAACCGGGAATTACGGCAATGCACTCCTTGCGCCTGCACTGCCTATTGAGTTTTCGGGCGTATTTGCACCGACTGGCCCGGTAAATAGCGCTGCTACAGCACAGTATTTTACGGGGACGATTGGTAGTGGCACTCATATCGGGATGGATACGTCCAAGCAAATACCCACTGGCGCGGTCAACTCTCCCCGCAGTTGGGGAGCATTGGCCTGCGTGTATCTGGGCGTCCCTGTCACGGCTTAGGCTGTCGGATGGCCGAGATAGACACAAGCCAGAGCTCCCCAGCTGCGGGGGGCAAAGGTGGCGCCGGCCGGAATAACGCGGGACGCCAAAAAACTCACATCGTATGTGTTTAGCCTACCCCCAGAACCACCCGTGAAGTAATTAAAATAAGTTTTTTGAAAGGGCCCGGATGTCTCCCTAAAAGCACAGACATCGTTTAACGCGCCGCTGATTTCCCGTCCCCTATCCCCCAGCACGCCTCCCATGCTGGGAGCAACGATGCCGTCACCAGCGACGGCGCGGAACATGCCGCGCAGATCCGGGAGGTAGAGCTGGTCGGTGACGGGGTCGTAAAAGAACTTCGTGAGTCCACCCACGCCTTCCCAGCCGACCGTGGCGCCGGAAGCCAGCGTGTGCCAGATGGCGACGTGCGCGGCCTCGCGCTCGTCCAGGCTGGCAAAACAGCGCGCCTGCCCGTGGCTCGTTTGCAGGTAGGCCATGGCCTGCGGCCAGGTGGCCGCGAAATTGGCGACGATGCCGCCGTTGAGCGGGACAAAGCCGGGGCGTGCCAGGGTATCCTCGAACCATCGGGTCTGGCAGATGCCCCACGGGGCCATGCCGGAAAGGATCTGCCAGGAAGTGCCGGAATACATGAGTCCGTAGATCTGTCCTTTGGCAAGGTTCCCCACTTCCGGGGGCACGCCCTGCCACAGCAGGGGCTTTGCCGGGCCGTCATCGACGGTCAGCGTGGGGGCGGCCGCCGTGTTGACCTCGTCAAACACGAGATAGAGCCGTGTGCCGGGCGTCGGCTGCGCGCCCAGGGACACCTGTTTAGCGGCCGTCGCCCCCGGCGTGGCGCAGGTGGCAAAGCCGGCGCCCACGGCGAAGAGCAGCCCCTCCTCGGTGATGCCAAGGCCGTTGCCCACCTGTACCAGGCCGGGGCGCGCCGTGGTGGCCAGCGGCGCGCGTTTGGCGACGAGGGCGAGGATGGCCTCAAGCAACTGGCGGGTCTTGGTCTTGTCCAGCTCCATGCCGGCGGCCAGGGTCGGGGCGACAAGCTCTTCCTGCACGGCGTTGAGCCAGTCCGCCGTGACCGTGGTGGCCGCCACGGGGATGGTGGGGTCGCCCTCGGTGAACCTGTTGTCCGGCGTTGCCGTGGGGCAGTCTATACGGTGCATGCTGCGGCCTCCGTGGTGGCGTAGGTAATGAGGGCTATGGCGTGGGCGGGCTTGCGCCACGCGATGACGCACTCAAGGATGGGATCGCCCCAGACGCGCAGGGCGTCCCCGGCGGGGCTTTGCCCGGCCCTGAACACGCGGGCTATCTCGCCCGTGGCCGTGACCTGGAACGCGAATATCCACGCGTCATTGGTGAGCGGGTCTCCCGCCTGCGAGCGCCCGGCCTTGAAGGGGCGGAAATCGTCAATGGCGACCTCATAGCCCGCCAGCGCGGCATAGCGCGTGAGCCAGGCGCGCGAGATGCCGCCGCGCTCCTGAAAGGCCATGGCCAGCAGGGCCATGCGCTCCTGCAAGAGCCGGCCGCCCCTGGCGCAGGGGCCGGGAAGGCCATAGACGCGCTCCCAGTCCGCCAGCCACTGCTGCCAGACGAACGGGCGCAGCGCGCCAAGCACGCGCGCGCCGTCGGCCTGGACGCGATCCAGCTCGCGGCCCTCCATCCTAAGGGAAAGATCGACGGCCGGGGCGGCCGCGTCATAGGCCACGGGCGGCAGAAGGGCGGCAAGCAGGTCACGGTGGGGCACGGGCTACAATGCCTCCAGCGCAAGCTCGCCCAGGCGGCACCAGTGCAGGGCCGTGGGCGCCGGATTGGCGGCGGGCTGGAGCACGGCCACATCCGCCACTCCCTCAAGACCGGCCACGGCGGCAATGCAGCGAGCCAGCACGAGCGCGTCGCCTGGGCGCAGCAGCGCGAACTGCGCCTCCAGCGCCGCCAGCACGGGGCCGCGCAGGGTGAGCAGGGTGGCGTCGCCACTGACGCGCAGGGCCAGCGACATATGAACCGGCAGGGGCACGGGGGCATAGACCGTGGCCTGACAGCCCAGCGGGCGCTCGGCGTCGATGTGCGCCTGGGCCTGGGCCACCACGTCGGCGCCGGGGATGCCGTCCTGCCCGGTGATGACCACATCCACGGTGCCCGGCCCCTGGCGCAGGGGATAGACCTGGGCGTCGGCCACGCCCGGCACCTCGCGCGCCCAGCGGCGATAATCCGCCGCAGTGCCGCCTGCGGGCGGCGTGCGCATATAGTCCAGCAGGCGATCCAGCAGGGCGGCGTCCGTCTCGGCGTCCGTACCGCCATCAAGGTCGAGCAGGCCCGTCGCCTGCACGCCGGAGGGCGCCGAGACGAGCGTGATGCGCGCGCCGCGCCTGTCGGGCAGGGCACCGGCTTTTTGCGCGCGGCAGGGTACCTGCGCCGTGGCGGCGGCATCTTCCCCCGCCAGGGTGGCGGGGGCCGTGGTCAGGTACAGCTCGCCGTCGTCATCGCGCCCCTCGGTGCCTGCGGGCACAAGGGCGCCCGCCTGCCCGGAGAGGGTCATGGTGCCCGTGGAGCAGGTCGGGGCCTTGCGCGTGATGCCGCGCAGGGCGCAGTGCTGCTCCAGATATTCGGGATCTGCGGTGTCGGGCAGTATCTGGCGCGTCTGCCAATGCTGATAGGCGTAGAGGCCGTCAACGGCGGAAGCCATGCAACTGGCGCGGATGTAGAGGTCGCTGTCGGCATCCGTGGGGGCCGTGGCGTCCAGGTTGCGGGCGTCGCGCAACTGGCGGGCGCGGATCTCGGCGAACGAGGGCACGGTGTACGGCATACTATCCCCCTACGCGCACAAAATGATCAAAGCCGTATGCGGCGCCCCCGGCCTCGGTGACTTCCACATGCAGCAGGCAGCGGCCGTTGTGGGGCTGGCGCGCCGTCACCTCGATGGCGCGCGCCCGGCCGTCCTCAAGCAAGGGTTGGAGAGCCTGCTCGGCGTATTGTTTGGCAAGGATGCTGATGCGCGCCACATCCTTGACACGCGCGAGCTCATGGAGACGGCTGCCCAGGGTGGTATCCGCCCACCAGGAGCCGCGCGGCGTCATCAGGCGCAGATAGACCGCATTGCCCAGATGGTCGATGCGGGCGCCCGTGTAGTCGCCGGAGGTGGGATCGAGCTCTGTGTCCATGCCCCCACTATAGCGGGGGCATGGACGCGGAAAAGGCTGGCTGGGTACAGCGGCGGGACTATTGCGGCAGGCCGGTAGAGCCGCCGCCGGGAAGGACGCCCGTGTGCGTATGGCCGGTCAGGCTGATGCCGCCCGCCACATGGTCGCCGCTGGAAACGATGCCGCCGTCCTGCGTGATGTTGCCCTGAATGGCGACGTTGGCCGTCATCTCCACGGTGTCGCCCTTTTCGCCGGTGGCGGTGAGATTGCCCGTCACCGTTGTCTGCGGGGTATCCAGGACAATGCCCCGCCCCGCCTCGATGACGGCGGCGTTTTTGACGCGCAGCCGGAAGTCGTCACACTCGGCCTCGATGACGCGGCCCTGCCTGAGATGGATGTAGGCGCCCTCCTGGCTGTACATGCGCGCCTCGCCCGGCCCCACCTTGAGGCGGTAGGCCCCGTGCTCCGTGGCGATGACCACGTTGGCGGAGCTGCGCCCGGCCAGCGGCAGGACAATGAGCTGGCTGCCCTCCGGGATGCCGCTGGAAAAGCCGAACTGCTGCAAGACCTCCACGGCCTGAGCCTGCTCGCCCGCGAGGCCCTGCCCCTGGGCAAGCTGCAAGCCCGGCGCGCCGTTGAGCTGGGTCAGCCGGGCGCGGAACGGCAGGCGCAGGGCGCGCAGGGCGCGGCGGATGCGTTCGTCAATGAGGGCTGTGATGTTCATCCTGCCCACTCCATTGCATCAGTTGGAAGCGCAAAGCGCTTCCAACCATACGGCCTGGCGCTTCGCGGGAAAGGCGCGGCTTTCCCGCTTGCTTTTGGCCGGGCGGCGCTCCGCGACCGCCTAAATATCCCACTCGTCGTCATCGTCCTTGCAGCGCTTCTTTTTTTTCTTGGCGCCCTTGGAGGTATCTGGCAGCCACAGCCCCCAGGGCTTGAGGGTGAGCGTGGTGGTACGCCCCTCACGACCGGCCCTGAGCGTGCGCCGCGCAAGCAGGTTGTCCGTCTCGCAGAGGCCCTCCACGCGCAGGCGGACGTGCATGCCCGGCTCCCACAGGGCGCCGCTGTCCGTGCGGTGGCCGTGGACCTCCACCGTGATGGTGCGGTACTCGAATACGCTGTCGCTCAAGATTTTCCTGGCGCGGGTCCTGGCCATGGCAATGCTGTCCACATGGCCCTCGTCACGGACGAGCGGCCGCGTGAACCAGGCCAGGGCGTCCCAGGCGCGGGCGCTGATGGCGTTGTGCGCCTCGTCATCCTCGCTGCCCACGGACTGCCCAAGGACCGTGACCTCGCTGTAGCGGCGCGAGATGTCGGTCTCGTACTCCACGGAGATCACGTTATTCTTGGCGCCGTCGAAGGCGCACACCAGTTCCGCGTCCGCCGGGCGCGAATAGTCCGGCGCGGCCACCCGGAGTGTGCCGTCGGGGGAAAACCACGGCCAGAGGCCGCTGGCCTCGGCGGCGCGTTCCAACGCCTCCCATGCGGTCATGCCCGGTTCCACGCTCACCTTCTTGAGCGGCGCGCCCCCGGCCTGCACGTCTATCCTGTCCACGCCCAGGGGCCGCACCATGGAGGCGCAGACTTCCTCCACGGTCACGTCCCGCTGGGTCTTGACGGGCGCGGAGCAGTCCAGCAGCACGGCGGCGCCGTCGCGGCCGGAGAGGGTCAGCTCCAGCGCGTCCTTGCGGATGGTGCGGCGGATGGCGTCGATGCGGCCCGTGAGCGCCAGGGCGTCGCCGATGCGGACCTCCACGGGCGCCCAGGGGCGCAGCCACTCCGGGAGTCTGGCCGAGGGGATGCCCAGGCCCACCTGCCAGGCGTCGGCGGGGGTGAACAGATCGGAATCAATGCTCCAGCGCGTCCAGTCGCGGTGCAGGTGCCCGGCGATGGTCAGCGAGATGGCGTCATTATCGCGCATACACTAACAGCTCCTGCCCCTGGGCGATGAAATTGGGGTTGCGCACCTGCGGGTTGATGCGCGCAAGCTGGGCCGCGCGGGTATAGTCGCCATAGAGGCGGTGCGCCAGCAGGTGGTAATTGCCCGGCGTGGCCGCCACATGCGTGACCAGCGGCGGCCGGGCGTTGAGCGCGGCCTCGCCCATCTGCTGCATGGCCTGGGCGGCGTCGCGCAGCCCCTCGCAGAGCGCATGCGCGCGGCCTGCGGGCCAGGCGGCGGCAACGGCGTCAAGACAGTCCTGCACGCGGCTGCGGGCATTGCCCGTGAGGCTCTCGATCTCGGCGGGCGTGAGGAGCGGCTCGTCCAGCTCGGCCTGGAGCGTATCAGCCGCAGCCGTGCAGTAGGCCTGCGTCTGGAGCAACAGGGCCTGCGTGGACGCCTGGGCAATGGGCGTTTGCCGACTGCCCGCCGCCGGGGCTTCGGCGGGGGCGGCGGTCGTCCCGCCCTGGGGCGCGCGCACGGCAAGCACCGCCTCGGCCTTGCCCACGGCATCACTGACAGGCCCGCTGATCCAGCCGGCGCCGTAGGCATTGATGCCCGTGGCATAGTCGCCGGACTTGCGGCCGGTGGAGATGTCCAGCCGGGGCAGCGCCGCCGACAGGCGCGAGAGCGAGGCGAAACCCGTCAGGGCCTCGGCGCCGGACGTGGCCGTTGATGCGGCAGAGGCCACACAGGCCGAGAGATCGGCCACAAAGGCCAGGGGCATGTCCAGCCAGGCCGTTGCCGTGCGCACCACCTGCCGCCCCTCGTCGTAGACGGTGAGCAGGCCGTCAAGCTCGGCAAGCACGGCGTTTTTGAGATTGGCGGCCTTGCCCGCCACCTCGCCCAGTGTGGCCATGAGGCCCGGCGCCGCGCCCCCGACGGCGTCTTGCAGGCCGGAGAGCAGGGCATCGCGCGCCTGTTCGGCCAGGGAGCGGGCGCTTTGCCCGGCAAAGAACGGGTTGTCCGGCCCGGCCTCAACGGCCTCAAAGTTCACGGTGGCGTAGTTGACGCGCTCGGCGTCGTGACTGACCTCCCACGAGCGGATGCAGACCTCCACGCTGCCGAACACGGGATGCACCAGCTCGCCCTTGCCGTCCCGCTCCAGCGCCCTGATCAGCGCCTCCACGCCGGATTTATAGGACAGGCCCCAAAAGACGGCCTTGACCGGGATGACGCGGGCCTTGCGGCCCAGGTCTTCCACCTCGGCGCCGGGGCGGTACGGGTACTCATGCACGGCAAGGCTCTTTTCGCCCTTGTCGGAGATGGATTCGACCTGAAAGGGGACGCCCCGGAAGGAGGCGTCAAGCAGGGTCAGCCAGGACATGCGCCTACCGCCTCGTTGCCTGCCGGAGCTGGGCCTGCTCGACCTTGCGGGCAATGACCTCGCCGTCCAGCTCCACGGTCAGATTGAGATTTGCGGCGATGGGGGCGGACTGCATGAGCTGTACCGCCTGCATGACGGTCTCCTGGAGGGGCGGGGCCTCCCCGGCCTTGTCATCACCGCCGAACGCCCAGTTGCCCAGCTTTTCGCCCAGCCAGCCGCCGCCGAAAAAGCCCAGCGCGCCGCCGATGGCGGTACCTATGGCCGTGCCGATGGGCCCGGCCAGGGTGCCGACCACAGCGCCCGCCTTGGCCCCGGCGAGCGTTCCGGCAAGGCCCCCGGCGGTTTCGGTGTGGGCGGCGTTTTTCTGCGCGCGGGTGAGGCTGTCATCAAGCTCTGTGGCGGCCACCTCGCCCCCGGCAAACAGGAAATTCAGGAAGGGCACTCGCCTGGCGAGCTTGAGGGCCTTGCCCATGAGGCCGCCCCTGGCGGCGCTCTTTCCCGCCGCCTCCACGGCCTGCGCGACTGTGCCTTCCGCCGGGGCGAGCTTGAGCGGCGCGTCCCTGGGCGCGGCCTTGGCCTGCTGGATGACGTTCTTTTTTTGCCCGGCGGCCTTTTGCAGCATCTCGTGGGACTTGGCGCCGGGCCTGGCGGCTTTTTCCACGGCCTCCGCCGCGCCGCCCCCGGCCAGATACTTGCGGGCCAGCCCCGCCAGCGCCTGCCCGGCCTTGACCTTGGCAAAGAGCGCCAGCGCCCCCAGACCCAGAGCCCCCAGAGCCACGGAGGCATCGCGCGCGCCCTCGCTCATGCCCGTGACGGCACGGGCCGCGGCCTTGAGCGGCGCGGTGAACAGGCTGTCAACGATTTTCGCCCAGGAGTTGCCCAGGGCCGTGAGGGCGCTCTCCATGGTATCGCTGTTCTCGCGCCACTTGCGGTCAAGGGTGCCTTCGTCACCTGTCACCGCAAACTTGTCCATAAAATCCAAGTTTTTGTTTTCTGCATACTGGCCCATGGCGAAAGTCATGGCTCGCTTGCCTTCATCTGAAAAGCCAAGTTTATTAAACTTTCGCATATCTCCGCCGGTGCGGCGGAGAATATCCTTCTGAATATCCGTTATGGAGCGCATCCTCCCGTTTTTGTCATATACATCTATCTTCGCATCTTTCAGTTTATTTTGGATTTCTGCATTTTGGAGGTCACGCAAAAAAGCATCAACGGCGGTTGTGGCAGTGGCCGCATTTTTGGTGGTGCCCATGGCAAGCTGTAACGCTGTATTGGCCTCAAACGCGCCTTTTTTGCCGCCATGGCCTAAGGCGGAGTACATGGAGAGCACACCTGCCCCGTACTTGGTAAGATCCCCCAGAGTGTAGGCTCCCCTGGAGCCCTGCAAGTCAAGGCCGCTGTAGGTGCGTTCCAATTCGTGCGGGTCTGTGACCCCAATATCGTGCAGGGTCGCGGACATGGCGCCGACACTCTGCGCATCGGCGCCGCTTGCTTTCTGCGCTTTCGCCATAACCGTAAGCGCTTCGGTGTAAAAACCCTTGTCACCCGTAATGTTCTGCACCACTTCGGCCAGGGTCAGGACATCACTCTCGCTCACAAGAGCCTTTCCCGCCGCGCCCTGGACACGGGCCTTGAACGCGGCGGCCTCCTCCCCGCTCATGTTGGCGTTGGCCTTGAGCGCGGCATAGCGCGAGTCCATGCTGACGAGGTGGGCCGCGCTGCCCGCAGTGGCCACGCCCGCCGCCAGTTGCCCGGCGGTACTGGTGAGCGCGCCCCCGGCCACGCGGACGCCCGCGCCCACGACATGCCCCACGCCGCCCGCCACCTTGAGGAGCGCGGCCATTTCGCGGCGCGTGCGCATGGTGGCCTGCTGGAGATTTTGCATCTGCGCGGCGGCGGTGGTGAACGGCGTATGCGCCGCGCGGGCCATGGCCTGGGCGACGCCGCCCACGGCGCGCGCGGCCGCCTGCCCCCGCCTGTCCACCTGGGCAAGGGCATCGGCCATGCCCCGCGCGGCGGAGGCGCTCTTGGCCTGCTCCCCGGCGGCCTTGCGCGCCTCGTTGCTCACGCGGGCCACGGCCTTGGAAGCCGGGCCGGTGAGGTTGTCCTTCAGCGACAGTTCCGCCGCCACCTTGAGGTCGTCAGACATGCTTACGCCTTTTTGCCCGCAGACTGTGAACCCGCCGGGGAGCGCCGCGCTTGCGGAGGGCGGCCATGCGCTCCGGGTAGAGGGCCGCGTACCACTCTTCCGCCTCGGCCAC
The DNA here is from genome assembly GCA_964576895.1 of uncultured Desulfovibrio sp. Classification (GTDB taxonomy): domain Bacteria; phylum Desulfobacterota; class Desulfovibrionia; order Desulfovibrionales; family Desulfovibrionaceae; genus Desulfovibrio. The sequence continues at coordinate 25,902 of CAZNXQ010000003.1, read as the reverse complement.
GGTCATGGCCTCGATACGCGCCATGGCAAAACCGCCGGCCAGAAGCCCGGCCGTCAGGAAGCGTCGGCCCCGTCCCGCCCGCAGGCGGCCCGCAACTTTTTTTCGAGGGCTTCCTCCGCCTGCGCCAGAGCGCCATAGTCCTGCGCGGGCAACTGCGCCAGCAGGTCGGGAGTGATGGACTCGGCCGGAAGGTCGCCCAGACGCTCCAGCGCATAGGCAAAGGCCAGGCGGCGCAGGGTGAGGCTGTTGCCGCTCGCCAAAAGGTCGGGGTGCTCCTCCTCCATGCGCTCCATATCCCCCAGGGTGAGGGGGCGCATGACGAACGCGCGGTGGATGGCGCCATGCTCGTCCCGGTAGCCGTAGGACAGCTCGCCCGTGATGGTGATCTTCTCCATGGCCTACTCCACAACGCGGTCGACCGCGAACAGCTTGATGTCCCGCTTGGCCTCGCCCTCGGCCTCGTAGCTGGGGGAAACCTCCTGCACCACGCAGCCGGTGTATGCCGTGCGCGTGCCGTTGCCCCGGATGGGGTAGATGACCATTTTCACGTCAAAGGTGTTGAACCAGTCGATCTCGTCACCGTCCACCGGGATGGGCACGGAAGCCGTGATCTCGAACGTGGCCACGCCCGTGGAAAAGCCCGCGATGCGGCGGCTGCGGTTCATGGTCTTGACCGGCTGCATGCCCGTGTTTTCGGTGACGCTGTAGCTGGAACACTCCACCTCGCGGCCGTCCACCTCAAGCACCACGGCGCCCACATATTCCTTGATTGCCATTGGTCTCTCTCCTTTGCGGCCGCCCTGAACAAGCAAGGCCCGCACCGCCACAATAGTGGCGGCGCGGGCTTCAGGAAAGGCTGGCGCAGGACAGCGCTAGGGCGGCGCGATTTTCGCGCGCTGCCGCGTCAGGCTTCGCTTTTTCTCTCGGTCGAGTACCGCAAGAGTACACTCCCTCAAGAAAAGCTCGCCTTCCTTGCAGCGCATCGAAACTTGCGCCGCCCCGAAGTTTCAGGCTTTCTGTGGTTCCTCCATACTCCGCAGGGCGGCGGTAATGTCCTCGAAGATGTCTTCCAGCGTGTAATAGAGGCCCTGGGCGTCACGCTCGCCCACCTCAAGGCTGGCGCCCTGCGAAAGGCCGCAGAGCAGGCGCTGCTGCCAGCGGATGCGGGCGGCGGCGCGGACGAGCAGGTCAACGGGCTGGCGTTCGGCGTCAGGCATGACGCACCTCCCGCGTTGCGGGAAGGGCGATGCCCAGGCGGCGGCCGGTTTCGAGCAGGTTGCTCACGCTCTGGTGGCGCAGGCCCACCAGGGTGCCGATGTCGCGCAGGCTCATGCCCATGCGCCGGTAGCGCAGCACGCGCTCCAGCAGGCGCAGGCGGTCGGCGCGGAGGGCCAGTTTCCTGCCCTCGCGCAGGCCGTCAAGGTAGGAGGCCTTGACCTGCGCCTCCAGAGCCACGGGAAGCGCGGCCCGCTGTTCCCGAACGGCCGCCTCCAGCGCATTGAACGCCTCGATGTAGCGCAGCTTCCACATGACGGCCGCCTTGCCGGTCATGCCCATGACCAGCAGGGACAGGGCGTCGCGGGTGAGGAGGAAGGCTTTATCTTGCCGGATGCCTCCATTTGGACCGGGAACATCGTTGGATGTCAGCCCAAAATTGGGCTCACAAAATGATTTTGGTAGGATAGAACGCAACCGGTCGATTTCGCGCAGGATATGGCTGTGGCGTTTCTGGAAGTGGCGGGCAACTTCTGTGGAGAGGACGGCGGGAACGCCGTTGATGGAAAGGAAGCGGATGCCGTTGTTTTCTTTGACAATAGGGGCAGATTGCGATACTGTTGTATCAGCCATGATTCCCTCCAGTACAGGGGATTAGGGTCAGGCTTCAAGCGGGATGGCAGTCCTACTTGGAGCCGTTTTCTTTTTCCTGCTCTTGCTTGAGCTTGGAAATTGCCTCCAGAAAAATCTGCTTAAGGGTTTTGCCTTCCTTGGCGGCTGCCACCTTGATGGCGCGGTGTTCCTCCTCCGACACCTGAATGGTTATGGTTTTGACAGCCTGTTTCATAATTCCCTCGCGGCTCACGATAATTGGACACTTGAAAAATTGTCAAGAAAAATTTGCGGGGTGGTTGGCACTGGCGGCAAGTCGATGCCGGGGCGGGGATATAGGCGGCATAATTTAGCTTGACAAAATCAAAAAAATTATATAGATATAACACTGTTGTTTTAGACTTTTGGACTAGGAGGAAACTATAACAAAGGAGGGGAAAATGGAGATTGGAAAAATAACGTATAAAGATTGGGGGGTAGAGAATTTTAAAGTCTCCGACAGGGTAGTCAACCTTGGAATGATACTCCTTTTCACATGGGGTCTGCTATGCTATACAGGCCAACAAAAAGAGGCTGTGGCGAAGTAAACTTGAAGAGGCCGGGCATTGCCCGGCCTCACTCATTCTCACGAGCTCTTCCCTCAGCTCTAGAAAAAGCCCTGCCATGGGCTGGATCCCCTCTGCCTTTTTCAATGCAATGGCATGGGTGCTACAAAATTTGGATTGAACCATATTTCATTACCATCACAACGGATGCCGGGGGCATTCCGGACTCCCTGGCTCGTAGTCACCTGCTTGGTAATAAGTTCCCCCTCCGAGAGTCGACAGCCTTCACGCTCAAAAGCCCTTTTGGAGAGCGTTTCCACGCTGGCCCGGCTAAAGAATGTGATGGGAGGGTACAATAACTCCCAAACGGGAGAATCCCAAAGAAAAATTTTGTCATGAAAGAAGGCTTCTATGCGGTTAGTCCGCTTGTCCATGACCGTGCGGAAGCGCCAATAGGGCGCGGTGCGATGGCATTCAAGTTGTTGCTGCTTTCTTTGACGCGCATAAAATTGAACTATGTAGAGGTGGTGGAGCCTGTCCGATTTCCATTCTGAAACTGGGTACCCATATTTTTCCATCAAGTTCTTCAGCGGGCCATACAGCATCCTTGCCGTGCCGCCATTGGTGATGGTCTCCGCGATCAATGCGGCAGCCGCTTGCAGCAGCGCAGGCTCCTTCACTCCAGGGATGGAAAAGACGCCAGCATGGTAGCAGGCGGCCCATTCCGCCCAAGTAGTCGTAACTTTCACGTCGGAATATTCCATAACGTTGCCCTGATGAGGAGAGACAAGAAGCACCGGCAAACCTATATATGGAGTGAGCACTAAAGAAAAACTTTATGAAACAATGCCTTTGTTATGGATGAGAGGCAGAAAAAGGTTCCTTATTCAATGTTAATCTCTTTTTATCTTGTGTTAATTGATAGAGCTTTATTTTTAATTTTGCGTTTTTACCTGTTGATGCCAGATAGCTAATGATGTCTTTTTCATTCTCATCAGTCTTAAGACCAAAAGTGATACTTGTAATTGTGCATGGTACTTGATGATTAAAGTGCTCATTAACAATATCTATATATCTAAATTCATTTTCATAACTCCATGTTTTAAGTTTTAATATTGCAATTCTATCAAGAATTAAATGAGTAGGGTCATCTGATGGCTGTATTTTTGTATTACTCGCATATTTATTAATCATTTTATATACATTTTCTAAATATTTAACTTTATATATATTTTTTTTAATATCATTCACATTCCATTCGATGCAAATACCTGAATAATTATCTGCATAGTGTGCCCACATAGTTGGATTATATAAATTGTCTGTAAAGCATATAATACGCTGTTTAGATAGAAAATTATCAATCATTTTCTGCATTTCATCTCCTTTCATATCATAATTTACGCCATGCTCAAAATTTCTAAAAAATAAAGGAATAATTTTATAATTCAAAGCACAATCAAATGTATCATTAAATTCTGTCGGTGGACTAGCCCACAGATAACCGTTCAGTATCTGATGGTAAGTATTATTATTAATTTTCTTGTAGGTATAGAGAATATCTGGAATTTCTTGTTGCGTGTCCGATTCCATTTCAAGTACTCCATAAAGCACAAGCGAAGCATACCTCTCACTTGTGCTTATTTTTCAGCCGCCCTATTCAAGATAACAGACAGGGGAGAAAATATACGCGAGAGCACGGGCAAAAGAAAGCCCCGCAGGGCGGGGCTTGTGGGTCATTCTTCGTCAAGCAGTGATGCCTGCTCCTGACGCGGACGTTTTCGGGGTTCTGACAGCTTGAGTGCCTCACGGATAGAAATGGAGCCCTTGCGGGGTTTGCCAAGCCCTATGACCATGCCTCCATCCCACTGCCCGTCTTTGAAGGCGGCATTGATTTGGAGCGGGATCGCCTTGGGATAGGTGTTCATAAGTTGGGAATCCTGGTATAATTTATGAAGCCTTCTCTTTTGACTATCCTCCAAATATCTGGTGAGCACTTTGTAGCTTTTACCATCCTTTTTAATCGTGATGGTGCCGTTTTCAAGGTTGACGTTCGTTATGTCATATTTTCCATCAATATATTTGCTAACTTCAACTTCATCAATGTCGGGTTCTTCAGCGCCGCCAAAGGCTGTGATAGCTTCCTGCCGAGTAAAGTTATGCGCGCCAATGTCCATCCTGTCATCTGGCTGCATTTTTCTGGCGAGCTCTACAACGGACTCTGCAATTTTGATTGTTCCCTTGGAACTTTCAAGCAGAATATTTTGCAATTCTCGTTGTGTCTGCTCATTTTGAGTAATATATAACTTATCGCGCTCTATTTCTGCCAAGCGGATATTCTGCTGAAATTCCTCGCTTTTTGATGCAAAATATTGACATGAGCCCAGACTCAAACAAATTGAGAGCCCTGCTGCTGCGGCAAAGGCTATCAAGACATCACGCTTATGTTTGCTCTCCATACCTTCTACCATTTTTGCAATATGTTTCAGACACTTTTCAACATATATCAAAACGTCTTGTGAACCATCATCGATACGAACTTTCAGGATAAGTTCTTTATTTTGAGGATATAAATTTTTCAGAGTTACTTTTTTATCAGTGTTCCTGCTATATATGAGGTTTATTTCTCTTTGCAGTCGCAAAATAAATAATGCCGTTCTATAATCAATATTTCTAGACCATCTTTCGCCAGTAATATGGATAGAAACATTAAATCTTCCGTCAAAGATATTGCTGTCCGTTATGTCTTGCCCTGCTAATAACTGGGCCAGCAGTGTATAAATATCCTCAAAGGTCGGAACCTTGTATGCAGCTTTGTCTGCGTGACGCTTCGTCTGGGGGACATAGACAAGCCGGGTCTTGTGCCGGCGCGTAAGTTTGCGACGAGCCATGAGAGCTCCTTGCCCATATATTTTTGATAGAGGATGTGCCAACTATGGCGCAAATCCCCACGCAGGGCAAGGGGAAAGCCCCGCAGGGCGGGGCTTTCCGGGGCGCTCTCTCCTAAAGCAGTAAATCAATGACGGCCGCGAAGACATGCAGACCGTTGACCACATCCGAGGGGATGCGGGCGTTGAGGCGGTTGGCGTCCTGCATGTCGCGCTCGCAGAGGACGCCGTCGGCGTTGGCCGCCACTTCCTCCACGATTTCCAGCGCCTCAAGCTGGCGCAGCACGTCCAGGATCTCGCTGCGCACCTTGGGCGGCGTGCGCGTGGAGAGCTTTTCGCGCGGGAAGCGCAGCTCGATGCGCTCGCGCACGGCCTTGGCAACATAGTCCAGGGTGCGGATGGTGGTCATGTCCAGCAGGGACACGTCGGCCACGCCCGCCGCGTTGACGGTGTAGGTACTGATGGCGCGGACGATCTGCACCACATTGCCCGGCCCCACCTCAAGCGGGGTGACGCCGCTCTTCAGGGCCACCTCCTGCTCGGTGCGCGACAGGCGCGCCACGTCCGGCGGCACGCTCACGCCGGTGAGGGCCAGGGTATTGAGCGGCCGGGCCGGGTCCTCCTCGCTGGCGGCCACGGCGCAGTAGGCGGCGCTCACGCACTCCGGCGGCGTGGGGCTTGCGGGCAGGCAGGCAAGGCTGATGCGGCCGCTGTTGAGCGCCCCGGCGAGCGTGGTGGCTTTTGCCAGCGTGCCGGTGGTGGCCAGCCATGCCGTTGCGCGGCGCTGCTCCAGCGGGCCGCTGATGGCGTTGAGGTGGTCGCGCAGGGCGGCAAGCTGGGGCTCGGCGGCCCAGGGCACGCAATAGAGCGTGTAGTCCGCGCCAAAGACGGCGGCCAGGGCGTCGCCGATGTCCGGGTCCTGCTGGCCGCCGCTCATGCCCGCAGCCGTGGCCGTCATGCCGGGGATGGTGCTTTTGAGCGACAGGGCCAGGGAGTTGCCCAGGGTGCCCTTGTCCTTGGCGGTCAGCATGACCACGGCGGCACCGGGCGCGGACTCGTCCGGTTCCCGCATTTCGGCCGTCACGGGCAGTTCCGGCTCGGCGTTGATGGCGGCGGCCAGGGCCGCGAGGCACGTTGCCGCGCTGTCCTTGCCGGCTGCCGCCACGCTCACCTGCGTATCCGCAAGGGTGACGGTGAGCACGCCCGCGCCCGTGGCCTCGCCGGACAGGGTGAGGCGCCCCTGGGCCGCGATGCCCGCCGTTGCCGGGGGCACGGGCAGCACGGAGAGATCCACATACGGGTATGCCCTGATGGCCGCGCGCACCATGCGCTGGCACTGGGAGCCCGCGCCGAAGAGCTGCCCGGCGGTCACGTCGTCATAGACCTGCACCGGCGCAAGCGGGGCGTCGCTTTCCGCCGCCTTCTGGGCGATGATGAGCATGCGCTGGGCGTTGGTGGCCAGCGTGCGCACGGCAAGGCGGGTGTTGAACTCGAAATACTTGCCCGGCTTGCGGATGCTGGCCGGGATCTGGTCAAAGCTGATATTGGCGCTGGCCATGGCTTACTCCTGCGGGTCCTGGGGGCTGCGGGCCGGCTCGGCCCGGATAAGATCACCGTCGGCCATGCGGCGGCGGTAATAGGCGTTGTCCGGCACTTCCACGGCCCGGTGGGCGGTTATCCGGCCCCTGCCATCATGGCGGGGCACGGAAAGGCCCTCGGCGGCGATGACGAGCATGGTCTTGGTCATGGGGGTCACTCCTGAAAAATGTTGAGACTACCGAAGCGGACGGTATCCACGAGCAACGGATCGTCGCGCTCCGGGTCTTGCGGGGGCTTGAGCCAGTAGCGCAGATCCAGGGCCGCCATGTCCGGCAGCGGCGCGGCGTCCGGCGGCAGGTAGCCCGCCGGGAGGTCTGCGCCGTCCGGCCCCAGGGGGCGCTGGCCCGGTTCGCGCAGGACACAGAGCATGCGCGCCTGCCAGTCCTGCGCCAGCACGGAGAGGGCCTTGCCCTGGACCTGCGCCGAGAACAGGGTGCGGATGCGGCCGGGGCGCAGAAAGTCCACGCCGTCCAGGCCAAAATCCCGCATGCACAGGAGCCGCGCGGCATGGGCCAGCATCTGGTAGGTGCCGGGCTGCCGGCTGCCGCCCGTGCGGGAGGCCGCCTCGGAGGCCACGCTGCGGCTTGCGGCCAGCAGCGAGAACTGGAGCCGGGCCTCAAGGCGCGTCTGCGCCGTGTTGAGGGGCCTGGGGGCGGTCATGCCGGAAAAGGCCAGCCAGTAGGCGGGAACGGCGCGGATCACGGCCTCCCAGTCGCCCGCCAGCTCGCCGCCGTAACTGCCCACAAAGCGCAGCCAGGGCTGTCTGCCGTCCTTGAGGGCGTTGAGGATGGCGCTTTCCAGCGCCGCAATTTGGCCGAACATATACACACCTCCGGCTCGCCCGCACATTTCTGCTGTCGATACCCGTAGCTTCGCGCTATCTCCATTCATCGCGGCGGCGGCCGCACTGGACAAAGGCCACGCCGCCCAGGGCATTGTCACCGCCGCCGGCATCGCCCGCGCCGGAGTCCGGCGGGGGCGGGAGGTCCGCCTGCCCTTTGGCGACGGCCTTGAGCCAGTCCAGCGCCTCCTGGTAGCGGCGCGTGATGCCCTCGTCATCGCGGGCATTGCCGCCGCACAGGTGGTAGTGGGCCATGTCGGCCACAAAGCTCGTCAACGGCTCCGGCCAGAGAGGCGCCCCGGCGGTATCCACGGCGGGCGTGAGCGGCACGGCGTAGCGCGTGGCGAGGTAGCTGTCCGCCTCGCGGCTGGCGCGGCGCAGGGCCGAAAGCAGGAGGGCCTCGTCCAGCGCGGTCTCCGCGCCCTCCTCCGGCCCCGGCGCAAGCTGGAGCAGTTCGGCCTCGCCAAACTGCTCCAGCAGTGTCGCCACGCTGCCGTAGGGCGGGGACTGCGGGATGACGGCCACGGGCGGCAGGCTATCAGGCATTGGGCGCGCCGCCCTCGGTGTCGGGTTCTCCGGGCGCGCCCGAAGGCTGCGGGGCCTCGCATTCCGTCACCACGAGCATGGGGTCGGCATTGAGGGCCGCCAGCTCCCGCACGGAAACATGGATTTCCTGCCCCTCGGCGTCAAAGCAGTAGCCGCAACGGCAGCGCCGCGCCAGCGGGGCTCTGGCCTTCACACGGACGAGCATGGTGCCTCCTTTTTCTACAGCCACGCGCAGTTGACGATGGTGGCCATGTTGTAACAGGGGTTGGACTCGCCGCCGTTGATGAGCTGGAGATCGACCAGCTTGATGGCGTCGGCCTCAAGGCTGGCCGGCACCACCAGCAACATGCCGGCCTTGCCGCCACGGCCCAGGCCCAGGGGGCGGCCGCCGTCGGCCGTGAAGGACTGGAGCAGGGTACGCGCCTTCAGGAAATTGGCCTGGTTCAGGGCGTCGCGCACGCAGACGGCCTGCTGCCAGAAACCAAAGCCCGCATTGCAGCGGTAGCGCACGCCGTAGCGGTATTGATCCGACATGAACACGTTGTCCGTGCGCGCGTCCGTCTGGGCGGTCATTTCGGGCTTGGTGCGCTCCTGGAAAATGAGCGGCTTGAGCGGGCGCGACACGTCCAGCAGGTACCAGGGCGTCTGCTCCTCCGGCTTGGTGGCCGCGTCGATGAGATTGCCCACCGTGACCGCCGTGCCCGTGCCGTCCACGTTGGGATAGACCGGGTGATCCGTATCGAAGAAATTCTGCCCGTCATAGCAGAGGGTGGAGATGCCCTTGCCCAGCAGCGAAAAGACCAGTTCGTCCGGGTGCGTGGCCGTGGCGTAGCCCATCTCCTCGAACAGGGGCGTGTAGATGCCCAGGTTGTCATCCTCAATGTCCGTGCGGGCCACGCCCACCGTGCCCTCATAGAGCTTGTTGGTGATGCTGTAGCCGTGTTCGGCCATGCTCTTGACCGCCCGCTGGCCCACCCATTCGGCCAGCTTGGGGAACTGCCCCAGCCAGCCGTAGGTGGTGGACTTGTTGGAACTGCTCATTTCGCTGGCGATCAGCTTCCACTGGCTGGGCGCCCTGGTCTTGCCGCGCTCGAAGGCGGCGCTGAAGCCGGGGCGCAGGGCGGTGATGAGCGCATTGGTGACGATAGCCATTTACTTCTCCTCCGTGGCCTTGGCCTTGATGTATTCCTCGGCGGTCATGCCGAGCTGGGCGCAAACGAACGCCTCTTCCGCCTCAAGCGTTCCCGCGCCGTTGTCCGCCGGGGGCCTGTTGCCGCTTTGCGTCCCGTTCAGGGCGGCCACGGGCGGCGTGGCCGCAAGAAATGCCCGCAGGGCCTCCGGGTTGGTCCGGGCCATGTCCCGCGCCCACGGCTCGGCAGCGGCGGCAAGGCGGCCGTCCCTGAGGGCGGCCTCTATTTCCCCGGCCATGCCGGCGGCGGCCTTTTCCGCCTCCAGGGCGGCGACGCTTGCCCGCAGCGCGGCCGCCTCCCGCTGGACGGCCTGGAAGGTGCCCATGGCCACATACAGGGCCGGGTCCGGCGCGGCGGCCCTGGCCTGCGCCAGTTCGGCCTGCGCCGTGGCAAGGGCGTCATCCCGTTCCTTGAGCAGGGCCACAAGGTTGGCCTGCGGCAGATGTTTTGCCAGGGCTTCGGCGGCCTGCTCCGGGTCGTTCAGATCCGGCAGGCCCAGGCATACGCGCAGGGCGGCGAGCAGCTTGTCCATGATCGTATCCTCATGTGTAGCGGTTTTCGCGCGGGCGGCGTCCATGCCGTCGAGCGCCGGGTTATTGGTCAGGGCGGCGCTGTGCAGCTCCAGCACGGCCCCGGTCTTGCGGTCAAAGGAGAATGTGGGCGAGATGTAGCGGTATTCGCCCGCGCGGATATGCTCGCGGGCCTTGGCCGTCCACTCCACGGCGGCATAGAGGCCCGCGCCGGTGGCCTCAAGGCAGGTTATCCAGCCTGCGGCGGGCGCGGGCTGGCCGTTGTAGGCGCTGTTGTGCGTCTGGTGCTCGTAATCCACCACCAGCGGCGTGGCGCGGGCCTTCCAGCGGGCGATGACCGCCACCATGTCCGCAGGCCCCAGGCGAAAACTGGTGGCGCTCACGCCCTTGAGGCATCCCGGCCGGCCATCTCGCGCGGTGAAGTGGCCGGCCGGGAAGAGCTGGATGCGCCCGGCGGGAGCGGCGGGGGGGACGCCGTCCGCGCCGGGGGCCACGGGCGGGAGGGGCGCGAGATGCGCCGCCTTGACGAGGAGGGAGTCAGCGGTGGTGGAGGTTGCCATGCCCTGCTTGTAGCAGGGCCGGGGGCGCAAAAAAGGCTGGACGGGGCCAGCGCGATCTTTTCGGAGCCGGACGGGGGAAGGAAGGCGGATGGGAAAGGAGTGAACGGGACGCGCGGGAAGGCCGTTAGAGGGGCGTTAGATTTCGCCAAAACGCTCCGGCGCGGGGGCGCGTCCGGGCGCGGGGCAAAACGCGGCGCAGGGGCGATTTTCAGCGATGGGGATCAAATGCCCCCCGCAGGTAGTCCAGAATGATCGCCTTCATGTCCTGCTTGTCCTGGACGCCCACACCCAGAAAACGCCGGCGGGGAATCTCGCTGCCGGGGTGGAACACCTTGCCGCGTATGTACTGTCTGCCATGCCGCCGGAAGGCCAGCGCCTTCTTGTCTCTGGGGTGTATCCAATGCGGGCGGGTCGTCCCGCCGAACTGGTGGATGGCCGCATAGCGCAGGTTGCTTCCTATGCGCGCATAGAGATGCCCGGCCTCCACACGCAGGCTGTTTTTCAGCAGGCCGTGGCGCTGGAGCATGGTGCCGGTAAAGCCATGAAGCGTGAGCTGCGCCTGGTAGTCGGGATTGAGCCTCACCCACCTGGCCCCGGTAACGGGGTCGGTCTCCGTTGCAAAGGCGCGGTCGCTCGCCTCGGACATGACCTGCGCCAGCTCCTGCATGAGCGGCGTGGTGTCGCGCATGGCATCCACCACACGGGCGAGGGTTCCTTCCAGTTCGCGGGCGTCCAGATTGACTTTGATGGTGATCATGCCTATCCTTTCAACGGGAAGAGCTGATGCGAGCGCGAAACCGTGGGCCTACCGGGGCGATGCACGGCTGAAAGCCCTTGGCGATACCGGATATATCGCTTTCAAGGGGTCCAACCTCCATCAGCTCTCTTTTTTGTAGATGAGCCAGCCTTCCCGCCTTCCATCCATTTTTTTGGGTTCCCGCTGCATGATATTCCAGAGCAGCGAACCATCCCTGTTGACGCGGATCACCGCCAGAAACGCATATTTCCCGGCACGAAAAAGCCCGATGTAGTTCTCCCGCAGCCTGCCGTCCTCATGCTGTTTCAGCCAGACTTCATAGGGCTGCTGTAACGTGGGCAATACATAGTTGGCATAGCGTTCCCTGGCGTCCGCATCCTTGCCTACCATATGCGCCAGTTTGTCCCGCCAGATGGTACGCATGCCCAGTGGCGTCATGATGGTCAACAACCGTTGGGAGCCGCGAAAGCCCAGAGCGTTCGCCAAGGTTTCCTCCGCCTCCTCGCGGGTTTTGGCTCTGGGGAGGAGCGGGGGCGCCGGCAGACGGTCTGCGGCCGGCACATCAAGCAGGCGCGGACGTCCAAGGGCTTTCCAGTTGGTGGCATCCTGTTGGGGTGGTTCCGGCATATCGGCCTTGAGATCCCGCAGAAATTCCTGGCCGGGATTGTAGTCGAATCCCGCGTCGGGGAAAAAGACATTCCCGTCCCCCACCTTATACCCTTTGATTGTCCGTTCTTCCACCCGGCCCGTCTGGGAATTGCGGATGGGCACGGTTTTCCCGACCTCCCGCCCGTGACCGCTTTCAAGCGTATGCCCGCCCCGACGGAACGCCCGTTCGGAGAGCGTCTCCACACGGCAGCGGCAATTCCAGCCATTGGGAGGGTAAAGCGTGCCCCAAATGGGATCGTCACAGTGATAGACGCGCCCGTGCATGGCCTTGTGGCTTGGCCGCGTGCGCGCGTCCAAGACCGCCACATAGCGCCAGTAGGGCGCGGCGCGGGCGAACTCCCGCTGCTGCCGGTAGCGCCCGGCATTATAGGCGCCCTGCATGTTCTGGCGGTAAATGAGGTTGAGGCGCGCGGGACTGCCGCGCTGCCCCGTGCGGATCTCGCCGGTGTCCGGGTCGACGATTTCGCCCTTTCCCCACCAGCCCTTGCGCTTGAGGGTACCCTCAAGCGCCGCGCGGAACTCTGCGGCGGTCTGCCCCTCGGCAATGGCGTCCGCCGTTGCCCGGCGGATGTCGGCAAGCAGATCCTGACGGGTGACACCCGCGACGGTAAAGCTGCGGGCGTGGGCCTCCCGCCAGACATCCTGCCACCGAAACGAGATCTTGAGGCCCTTGCTCTCAAAATAGTGGATGGCCTCACGCGGAGGCAGGCCCATGACCACGGAAAGGTCAACGCCCGAACGAGCACCGGGGCTATCGGGCATGGATACGGCCCCACACCTCGGCCACGAACATGGCGCGGGCAAGTATCTCCGCAAGCTGGGCGTCATCCATCTGCGGATAGAGTTCCCCCAGGCGCGTCTGCAACTCTTCGGGCGCAAGCCCGGCTTCCAGCTCGGCCATGAGCGGAGCCAGCAGGGATTCCCCGGCGGCGGTGAGGGCCGCGTCTGCGTCCGCGCGATCCAGCGCGTTTTGCGCCGCGTCCTGCACAGGAGAGCCGTCGCCCCCGCCGGACCGCGCGGCGGCATGCGCCGTTGCGGCCTCCCGCTCAGGGGACGCTCCGGCGCCGTCCCCGTCTCCCGCAGCGGCCGGGCCGTCGTCGCCGTCCGGCACGGCCTGGAACACGTCGTCATCATTGACCGCCTCCGGCAGCTTGAGGCGCTCATGCACATAGCGGCGGCTGATGCGCATGTACGGCGCGAGCTTGGGCAGGGCATCCGCATAGAGGCCAAGGTCCGCCGCGTCCTGCGTGTCAAACTGCCACCAGGGCAGGAGCCGCCTGTCGGTCAGGCCCAGATTGAGCAGGGCCAGGGGCTGGATGAGCTGCGCGGTCAGCGTGGCGGCTATCTGGCGCGCGTCCGAGGTCAGGATGTCGCGGCGCACCTCCTCGTGGACGCGGCCAAGGGCGTTGGTGCTTGTCTTGCCGTCCGCCTGGCTGGTGAGGGTGCCACCCAGGATGGCCTTGCTCATGCCCTGCTCGCAACGGCTCACCAGCTCGCCGGGAATATCGCGCGTGGTGGCGCTGGGACTCTCGAACAGGACTTCCATGCCCACGGGGATGATGCCCGCCGCGTCCTGCCCAAGGCAGCGCAGGGCGTTGAGCAGGGCCGTCTTGTCGGCCTCGGTGCTTCCGGGCGGGTACTTGCCCAGCCGCAGGGGCAGCCCGTGGATCTGGACGTACTGCACCTCGCTTGAGGCAGCGTAGGCCCGGATGAGGTAGGTCCACGCCAGCACGCGGAACAGCCCCGCGCGTGGGAGCCAGCCGGACCGGGACTTGTGCGTATGCACTATCCAGCCGCAGGGCCAGAGTTCGGCGCCCTCGGCGCTGCCGTCGCGCAGGTGCAGGACATTGCGGTCGCGCCACGGGCAGACGAACCAGCTTTGCGGCCGGAAGGTCAGGGCCTTGGGGACATGCCAGCCGTCGGAGTAGTCCCACGCTATTTCCAGCGCCGCAAAGCCGTGGCCGATGGCATCGGCCATGTCCAGGATGATGTCGTCCACGGAGGGCAGCGCGTCCACCATGGCGCGCACCTGCCTGGCGGCGTCGCGGGCCCTGGCGTCATCCTTGACGGCCGGCAGGATGTCCCACTCCAGTGTCAGCAGCCCGCGCTTGCGTTTGCCCATTTCCGCCGCCAGGTGATCGCAGCGCTCCTCCATGTCGGCAAACAGGGCATGCTGCTCGCTGATGGCCCCGGCGTCCGCGTCGCGCAGGATACGGCGCAGCCTGTTGGGCGTGAGGCCGTGGGTCAGGTCGGGCAGTTGCTCAAGATAGAGCAGCCCGGCCTCCATGCCGGAGTCCCGGCTCTGCTGCCGGTCGCGCGGGGGCGCGGTGAGGGGGCGGCGTGCTGGGCGGCGAAGTGCGCGCATCAGATCCATCCTTTGCCCGTGGCCGGGCCGGTATCGTCGTCATCGGCAAGGGGCTCGTCAATGCCAAGCAGCGCGCCAAACAGGCCGGCACGGCGGGGCACGCGCACAAAGGCGTCCGCCAGGCTCACATAGCCCTGTGTGGCCACGCGCCAGAGCATTTCCAGCGCGTCCGGCCCGTCGTCATGGTCGGCCAGGGGAAAATGGCGCAACTGGTCGAGCAGGGTATGCTGCTCCGGCGCGAGCAGGATGCGGCCCTGGGCGAAATAGGGGTGCAGGCTCTCGATGCGCAGCGTCTTGTCCGCATGGTTCTTCACCGGCCAGACGGGCATGGGGATGCCCTGGCGCGCGGCCTCGCGGACGAGGACATCCGCGAAGAACTCCTGAAACTGCACCGTTTCCACGGCCCAGGAGAGGCAGGCGTAGCGGCGCTGCAAGGCGATCATATCCTGGATGATACGGTCGGGGTGGCGCCTGCGGATATGCGCCTCAGGCACAAAGAGGCGCAGGGTCTCGCGGTGCAGGCCGCCCACCAGCAGGGCCGAGGGGTCACGTCCGGCCCCGGCCTTGCCCAGGGACGGATCGCAGGCCCCAAACGGCAGCAGCCCGGACGGCAGCTCGTGCCAGTACACAAGCACCTCCGCAAAGGGGGCGGCGTCGCCCACCAGGGGATCGTTCTGCTGCTCGCTGTCAAAGGCGGCGCGGTCCTCCGCCCGCTTGCACATGAGCGTGTACAGCGGCCGGAACGTGGGCCACGAGACCACCGCTCCCGTTTCCATCTCGGCGCGGCGCTCCTCATAGTAGGTCCGCGCGGCCTCCGGGCCGTCCGGCGGCGTCTTGTAGATACGCTCCCATGCGTCCCACAGATCCATGCGTTCGGGCATGCGTTCCACGGCGCGGAAGGTTCTGCCCTGCCATTGCGGCTTTTTCAGCGTGCGGGCAAGCACGCTGTCATAATGCAGGATGGTGCCGATATAGACCACGTCCATGCTGTCATCGGCCGGGCCGAGGGAGAGCACCGTGCGCAGCAGCCAGCTTTCCAGCTTGTCGCGCTGCTCCGGGGAGCGGACGTTTTCGTCGTTTTCAAGGTCGTCCAGCAGGGCGAGATCCGGGCGGTGCGGCCCGTGCCGCAGGCCGCGCATGCGCTTTCCCGCGCCGAACGCCTGTATCTTGACATTTTGCGCGGTGATGATGGCGCCCACGTTCCAGACGCGGCCCACGCCGCAGTGGGAGCCGAAGTCGGCCATGAGGCGCGGGTTGCTTTCCAGCTCCACCTTGACCGCCTCCAGGAACGAGGCCGCCTGTTCCAGAGCGTCGGCGATGATCAGGATGTAGCGCTTGCGCCCCGTGACCACGCACCAGAGCAGGAAAAACACATCCACAAAGGTGGTCTTGGCCTCGCCGCGCGGGGCAGCGCAGGCCAGCTTGACGCCTGCGGCCGCGTTGACCGCAGCGGGCAGGGCCACGTCAAGCCACTGGTGCAGGAGGCTGTCGCCCGTGGGCGTCCCGTCCTTGCGCCGCGTGTAGTGCGGGAAATACGTCCGGCGAAAAAAGGGAAAGTCGCCCTGTGCCCGCTCTGCCCGCGCCGCGCTGGCGGCGGCGTCCACAGGGAACGCCGCGCAGTCGGCCTCGATGCTGCGGCGCAGGGACAGCGTGAGCGCGGCAAGTTCCGCGCGGAAGTTGTCCGCCGAGAGTCTGCGGGTGCTAGCCACGGTTGCCCCCCAGCCGTTCGGCCACCTCATCCGCGAACGGCTCCAGCACTTCCAGCAGGGCCGGAGCGTGCTGCGGGAAACGCTGCCGGACAAACTCGGTCAAAAGCTGGATGACGCGCAGGGCGGTCGCCAGTTCGTTGCTCTCCGGCAATACCCGGCGAGAGGCCGCCACCATCTTGTTGAAGCTGTCCGCCAGCGAGGCCAGGGCCGCCGTCTTTTGCGTGGCGGTCATGTCCTGGGCCGTGATGATCTCGGCCATGAGCGCCTTGTGCTGGAGCACATACTCGCTCAAGGTCTGGCGGGCCACGGCCTCCATGCCCTCACCGGCCAGCACGTTGGCCGCGCGCAGCTTGTCCCAGTCATCGCCCTGTTCGGCGGCCTTGCGCTTCCAGGAGCGGAGCGTGGCAACCGGGATGCCGTGCGCGGCGGAGATCTGCGTCAGGGGCAGGTTGTCGAAGATGTAGGCGGCGCGGGCCGCAGCCCGGAATTGTACGGTATGGGCCATCAGCGCCGCTCCTTGCCGGCTGCCTCGCGCGCCTTGCGCTTGAGTTGTTCCCGGCCGCCGAAAACCAGCCACTTGAGCACCGGGGGCACCGGCACGCCCAGGTAGTGCAGGTGGCCGATGATGCTGGCCATGTCGGTGAGGATCAGGTACGCCAGCATGATGTCCACAATGGGCAGCCCCACATGCAGCCCGCGCTGGAACGCCACCTGCGCCGCCCAGGCCATGACGATGAACACCAGGTAGCAGACATAGCGCGGCAAGGCCCGCTTGAGGCCACGGCAGAGGGGGCGGTTGCGCTTGCAGCACACGGCCACGCGCGCGGTCATGTCGGCCGTGAGCGCGCCGAAGCAGATATACGCCAGGGCGACATCCGTCTCCATGAGCGCGCACGCCCAGGAGATGGCGGCGCCTATGGCCACCTTGTCCGGCCAGAGGGCCGTGAGCTGGGCAAAGGCCGTGGAAAACGCCTCGCCCCAACGTGGGTCAGTCATTGGCGGCCTCCGTCATGCGGGCCGCCATCCGGGCGTACCATGCGCGCAGGGCGGCCTTGTCGGCATTGCAGCCGTCAAGCGCGGCGTTGAGCGACACCATGTGGCGCGTGGCCGCCAGCGCGTAGGCGCGCAGGTCATTGGCGGCCATGAGTTCCGGCGGCGTTGGCGGTGTCGGGCACTGCGCCAGCAGGCTCTCCGGCGGCATCAGCGCCACCGGGCGCGGCGCCGGCGAGCATGCCGCGCAGGCGGCGCAGAAAGCCAGCGTCATCAAGCTGCCCGCTCTCCTGCGCCAGTTGCGAAAGCGCGCGCATCTTTGCGTCACGATCATGATCTATGGCTCCCTGCAATCCGTCCCGCAGGTTGCGGGCGCACTCGTCCGCGCTGCGGGCAATGGTTGCCGTCAACGCCTCGGCCCTGAGGCGCGTTATCTCGTCCGTCTTGTTCCGGCGATCCTGCCACAGGGCCGCGTTGAGCAGCAGGGACACGCAGGCCAGCGCGCCCAGGGCGTAGTACAGCCCCCGGCTCATGGCCGCACCAGTTGCGCCAGCAACGCGCCCTCGCGTGCGCGGCGGTTGGCATAGTCGCCCCAGCGGCGCCGTTCGCGGAGCATGCGCGAGGCCGCGCTCCACTCCGCGCCGGCCAGGGCGCGCCAGACATCGGGATATTTGCCCGCGAAGCCCAGGCCGTACTGATAACAGGCCGAAAAGATGACCGCCTGCGCCTGCGGCGGCAGGGCGACATAGGCGCCGCTCCCGGCGTCCCGGTCATAGCGCCGGGAGATGATGTCCGCGTGGTGGCCCATGATGCAGTGGTCCAGAGCATCCGCAAACTCGCGGCTGATGGCGAGCGGCAGGCGGTGCAACGCCTGCACGGCGGCGGCCTTGCGCCGGCCAAGGTAGGGGCGCAACTGGTTGACGCTGCCCGCATCCAGGCCGAGGCGCAGGAGCGTGGCCGCATCCTGCTGGCCCAGATCCACGCCGGTGGCGATGGTCACGCCGCTTTGCCCCATGGGCACATGGCGCTCCGGGTCCGGGCCGCCCCTGTAGTTGGCCGTGCCGCCCGTGGTGAGCTTGCACGGGATATAGCCGCGCAACTGCTGCGGCCCCTCGCAATACGGGCCGCGCAGGAACGCCTCTATCTCCGCCAGATGGATATTGCCTTGCATCTCTCCTCCCGGCGCCGCAAAAGCAGCGCCCGCACCGCCACTGTAGTGGCGGCACGGGCATAAAAAAGGCTGGCGGGGGACAGCGCCGGGGAGCTAGAGGAGGCTGGCCTGTTCCTGGGCCGGTCGCATAGGGGGGATGGGACGTTTGAGCAGGCGCCAGACATAGCGCTCGGTCAGGTGGTAGCGCAGGGCAAGGCATTGCACGAGGGCGCGTTCCGAGAGACCTTCAGCGGTGAGCGCGCGCCGATCCTCGAACAGGGCCGCGTCCCGCGCCTTGAGGAGCGCCAGCTTGCAGCTCGGCACCGTGAGCGCCGTGCCCGCATAGCGGTGTACCAGCGCATCGGCGGCAGCCTGCCCGATATTGCGGGCGATGTCCTCGATCAGCGCGCGGCCCCGGACAGTTGCTCCGTGCGGGATGCGGAGCGTCAGACCGCCGAAAGATTCCACCAGGGCCACGGTGGCCGTGATGCCGATGGTGCGGGCAAGCTCCTGCGCCGATGGCGGGAGCAGCCCGAAATCCAGCGTCTTGAGGCTGCCGGAGCAGACCTCCCCGACGCGCATGGCGTCAAAATACTCTGCTGCGGTCGGCATATCATCCCTCCTGCGGCGCCTCCCGGCGCTGTTGACGTGTGAGAGCGGCCACGCAGGCCGTAAGCTGGGCGCGGCTTGCGGTGCCAAGGGACGCGCCGTTTTGCGTCTGGCGCCTGATGATGGCCTCCGCATAGGAGCGCGGGCGCCCCAGACTGGCGAGCAGGGCGGTGATCTTCCGGTGCAGGGGGCGCAGTTCCTTTGCCATGCGCGGGCGCGGCTTCCAGCCGCGCGCCCGGAACTCCGCCAGCATGGCCTTGAGCTGCGGGATGGTGCAGTCCCCGGCGCTGTCATGCCCGGTCACGCCGGCCAGCATCTCCCGGTAGGTGGCCTCGTCCAGCGCCATGTCCACGGCGGCAATATGCACACTGGCGATCAGGCCCTTGCGGTATGCGTTGGTGGTCATTCATGCCTCCCTGGGCCTGGACGTTACCGCCCGGTTAAGGGCATCCAGCATCACCTGGAGCATGGCTTCCGTGTGCTCCGGCGGCCGTTTGCCCTTCTGCATGATGCAGACGATGCTGCCGTCCTTGGTGTCTTTCACGAACCACGCATCCGCTTGGGAGCGGGTGCGGATGAAGCGTTCTCTGGAGGCCATGCTCTCTCCTGTTTTCCGGCTGCTCATCGCGGTAGCCGTTGGGCGGCGGAGCCGCCCTTACGGATACCGACAGCATAGATAGGCCCGGCGCGCCGCCGCCGGACGACCGCCCCACCCCTGGAATGGCGGGCGGTTTCGCTTCAATGCCTCACAGCGCCGACATATCCAGGGGAACAGCGATATATCTGCCGTCCTTGGCGCGCTTGTAGAGGCGCACATAGGCTTTGCTGTCCTGCACGGTGAGGCTGTCGCTGATGGCCTGCATGGCGCGCTGCCACCGTTCGTCCTCAATGTTGTGGCGCCGCAGGCTCAAGATGGCGTTGGTATTGATGCGGCCTTCCTTGTTGACGTTGAACGCCTGTTCCACGATGGCGCGGAGGGCCGAGGGGCTGTCGCGGCTCCACTCTTCCAGGCACTCGTCGATGAGCGCCTTGGCGGCCCGCAGGCCCTCGTCAAAGCCGATATTCTCCGAGGTCTGGCGCTTGAGCTTCCACTCGCCGTCAAAGCTCATGAGGGTGATGTTGCCCTTGTCGCCGCCCAGTCTGGCGCCGTAGCGTTCGGCGGAGAGTTCCACGAACGCGGCAATATCGCCCATGAGTTCGTCGCGCAGGGCGCGGAGTTGCGCCTGCATACGCTCGATCTTGGCGGCCTTTTCGCGGACAAGATCATCGCGGGCGAGGTCTATCTCGCGGATGGCCTCAACGGGCACATAGGCGCCCCGGCTGTCCTTGCGGTACTGGCTCGGATCTTCAAACGGATTGCTCTGCATCTGGCTCATGCCGCCCTCCTAGTGGCTGCAAGTTTCGGCTGCGGCCTGCCGGGGCGCGTCCGGCACCAGCAGGCTGGATTCCATGGTCTCCACAAGTTCGGCGGAGGCGCACAAGTTGGCGCGGATGATGCGCACCAGCGCCCACTGATCCTCGGACACCTGCCCGGCCAGCGCGCCCAGGGCGGACGCGCACGACACGATGTCGGCACTGACACTCATAACGGCTGCTCCTTTTCGCGGTACTGTTGGCACTGTTGACACTCCCACCAGCGGCGGAGCGCATAGGGACTTGATGTTGGCATGGGTTCGGCGCGGCGGCGCTCGCAGGACTCCGCCGTGCGGGGGCCGCCATAGACCGGGCAGGCCGCGCCCAGGATGTCCACGATGCGCCGCTCCATGCGCGCGGTGCTCCCAGGATAGTGGCCGTTGCGGAGCAGGGAGAGCGAGCTGCGCGCCACTCCCAGGCGGCGGGCCACGGCCGTGACGCTGGACGCCGCAATGGCCGCCTCAAGTATGGCCGCGCACTCTCTACGCATGACCACCCTCCGCTATGGAGACGGTGCGGCCCGTGTTACGGTCCGTCACCGTCTTGCGGGCGCGGTTGTAGGCCGGGGCGTTGGCGCCCGTATCAGCCTCACGCCGCAAAAAATACGCGCCCGTGCGCCGCGTCTTGCCCAGGATGCCCGCAAGGTGGAGCGCGCGGCAGTAATTGCGCAGGTTCTCCTCCGCGCCCTGCTCGTCGCCATCGCAGACCACGCGCAGGATGTCCGGCACGGTGGTATGGTCGGCCATGCGCAGGACGGCCCAGGCGCGTTGCCGCAAGGTGCGGCCGTCACTGGTGGCGGCCCGTCCCACCCTCTGGCAGGGGACCCAGCCGCCATCCCTTGCGGTCTGCATGCCTGCGGCCGTCAGGCCGTGGAGGCTGTCTTCGCTGTGCAGCAGGCCGTGACGGCGCAGGCAGCGGCATGCGTACACGATCCCTTTGCTGCTGGCCCCCAGGCACGAGGCCAGTTGTCGCGTAAAGCAGGGGCCATGCTCCGCGAGATGGAGCAGGATACGCTCGGCAAGGACGGCCATGGCTACGCCGCCGCCTTTGCCGGACGCACGGTCTTGGCTGTCCGGCTTTGCCAGTCGTGGGCCAGTTCCAGGCCCGCAAAGTGCGGCACGTCCAGCGTGCCCGCCAGACCGTTGGCGCGGGCAAGACGTTCGATGCGGGCCAGGATGTTGAGCACTTCGCGCATGCGCCCGGCAGAGAGCCGCAGGACTTCCGCCGCCAGCGCGGGAGTGAGCGCAAACTCGCAGAGCTTGGCGCAGGCCAGGGTCACGTCCGACGCCGTTGCCGGGCCGAACTCCACCACCTGCGCGATACGGCTGCTTATCTGCTTGTAGCGGCTGATGTTGCGCTGGATCTGCTCCATGCCGATGAGCACCACCGTCACCTCGGCGCGGTCGCTGAAGTCGCGGATCTTTTCCAGCACGGCGGCGCGGTCGGCCAGGGTGAACTCGGCCTCGTCGATGATGATGGGGCACTGGCGTTCAATGAGCACCCGCAGGCAGCGCTCGAACAGCGCTTGCGCGGTGCCGCGCGTGTCCAGATTGAGGGCCTTGGACAGTTCGATGAGGCAATATTTCGGCGTCCAGTCCACATTGGCGCGCAAAAAGACCGCGCCGGCCTCCTCCGCCCAGCGATAGACGATGTGGCTCTTGCCCAGGCCCGGCTGCCCGTGGACGAGCATCATGCCCGCTTCAGCGGCGCCGCGCTCTTCCACCGCCTTAACCCCGGCGATAAAGCGGGCGTAGTTCTCGGTTTTCACAAATCCCTGACGCATGGCACTCTCCTTCCTTGTTATGCGATGCCCTTGACTTCCAAGAGTTCGCGCATATCGGCGTATTCTTCCCCCTGCCGGTAAGTCACGAGCCACGCCGCGTCGGCCGCCGTCTGCTGGTCGGCATGCTCCATGAGCCAGCAATAGCGGTCATAGGTGCAGCCAAAGAGCGGCCGCGCTGCCGGTTCCGGCTCCGCAGGCGTGGGGATTTCAATTTCAATGGTGGCGGGCTGTGGCGCGGGCTGGAGGCTGTCCGCCAGTGCGGGGCGGTCGTTCTCCGGCAGGCGGATCTCCGCGCCTGGGGCCACGCGCTGGAGCCGGGCGTCAAGCCGTGCTACCTGTGCCCTTGCGCGCTTGTCCCGCGCGGCCTGCACCCGGCTTGGCGCAAAGTAGGGCTGTGTATTGCCCTCCAGCGCCGCCTCGCAAATGCGGCGGCCGTCCAGAGTCCAGCACCAGACGCGGGAACTGTCCCAAATGTCATAGCGGACCTCCACGGCCTCACCGTGGTAGTCGGCCAGTTCCGCGCCATAGTAACGGCCGCCGAACACTTCCACCCAGGCGTTCCGCGCAACGCGCCGCTCGCCCGGCATGAACAGTTCCGCGCCCATGCCTTCCGGCACGCGCACCGGCTCAAAACCGCGCGCCTCGAATGAGGCCCAGTATTCATTGGGGCTGAAGTGGACATACCGCCCCTCGGCGTCGCGGTAGCGCGGCAGGCCACGGTGCGGCGTGGCGTTGTATTCCTCCACCCGCGCGAGGATATGTTTTTTCGCCTCTTCCCATGTGGGCAGCACGGCCCGCTTCCCGTTCCTGAGCGCCTTGCGGCTGCGCCTGTAGTTGGCATGCGCCGCATCAGGATCCATGAGGGCGCCGGTGTAGCTTTCCAGCCCCTGGGCGGCGCGTACCCACAGCGTCTTGACCGCCCGCTCCATGAGACCCTTGCCCTGCGGACGCCCTGGAATGGCATGGCAGGGCGTGACGCCCAGGCGCTGGAGCATGCCGGTGCGGTCATCAAGCATCAGATTGTTGGAGTAGCCGGGGCCGTTGTCGCTGTAGAACATGGCCGGGATGCCCGCCCACATGCAGGCCATGCGCAGGGCATCGAGCACGGTCAGCTTGCTCTCGGCCAGAGCAATGGAAATGCCCACGCACCGGCGCGTCGCCACGTCGATGATGGCCGTGAGTTCCGGCTTGAACGGCTGTCCGTGGAGCGGATGCAGGACTTCGGCGTCAAAGGTGGTGCCGTCCGCCGTGTACGCATCTCCGGGCCACAACTCGGACGTGTCGCGCCGCCGGTGGGGCCGTAGCTTGAGCAGCGCATTGCCCGTGGCGCGCCCGGCTTCCTTTGCCGGGGTGCTCATCTTGGCCAGCGCGCGGCGCACGGCATAGACCGAAGGCGGCGTTTCGCCGCGCCGGCGCAGGGCTGCCGCAAAATCGTCATACGCCTGCGAAACCGGCGGATGCTGCGGTTTCTGGTAGTGGGCCAGGAACTCCTGCATCCAGGTGGGGAGGGGCATTGTCCGGCTCATGGTGGGCAACAGCGCCACCTCTCCGCCGGCCGCGTAGTCCGATGCCCAGCGGTACAGGCTCCGGCGCGAGAGCGCGCCGCCCCGGCGGCAGGCCGTTGCCGTGTTTATCAGGTCGAGCAGGACCGGAGACAGGGACCGGGTCCGCGATGCTTCCACCAGATGCCTGATGGCGCCTTCTTTCTTCACAATGGCGGACAGGCGCTCGATCTCGCGCACAAAGACGAGTCGTGCGGAGGCAATTTCACGCTCACGGGCCGTGGCGCGGAACCATTCCGGGCTGTGCGCGGCTACGGCGCCAGCGGTGGGGCAAGAGACCGCAGGCCCCGTGTCAGCCGGGTGCACCGCGACAGGTGCCGTGCCAACAGCGGCGCAATTCGCGGTACGCGCTTCACGCAGCAGGGCCGATGCTATGGCGTCACGGGTTGACGGCGGCATGCTGGCGACCTGCCAGAGATAGCCTCCACCACGTCCAGCCTTTCGGACAGACGCCCACGCCTCGCGTTTTGCCCGCTTTGCAAGCGCTTGCTGGGAGTAGCCCAAAAGGGCCACAAGCTCACGGGTACTGTAGGCTTCCACCATCTGCATACAAAACGCCCCTACTCACCCGCCCGCCGGGGATCACAGAGATGGTCTTCCGTTGCCCCATGTTCACGCAGCCAATCCAATACCTTGGGGCTATGGATCTTGCCGGAGAGCGTGCGGTACACAGCTTCGCTTGAGATGCCCAACATGCCGGCCAGTGCAACGCCAGTGAGTCCCTGATTATCAAGCACCTCCTGCAAGCGGCGGCGATACTTCGCACGTTTCGCTCCCAGGGCCATCCGTTGTGCAAATGTCAGCTTCACAGTTCTTCCTCCAGCTTGCGGAGCCGCCTTTTCACCTTTTTTTGCTCAAGCAGCGTGCGCCCGTACTCACAGAGCTTGCGCTCATCGGGCGTCATCACATCCAGCCCCACGCATCGGAGCATGGCGCGTAGCGGAGTGTGGTCATCAGTCGCCGCGCAAAACGCCAGCACAGCAAGGATCGATGGGGGATGGCTGTCATCTGAGGGCGACAACCATTTGTCCAGAGTGTCCTTGCTGACCATTCGGGCATTTCCCGCTGTCAAACGCACACCGCTGGAGCTTGCCACCGCGTTGATCTTGTCCGGCAGGCTCTTGCGCCCCTCTCCTTCCGGCGTCCCTGCAACCATGCGCATGGCCGCCTTGACGGCGGGCAGCACACTGGCAAGGTTGGCGCTGGAGTCAAAGAGAGAAGCCTGGCGCATAAGATTTCCTTTGCTTGTCCAAAATCAATAAAGCTATGGACATTGACCTTTCGTTTGCAGCCCGTTAGTTTGATTTTCGGGCAAAAAAATAACCGCCCGCAAGTTCAACTTGCAAAATAATCTTTAGAAAGTCAACGCAAAATCTTGGTTGTAGGTTCATATTTTGAAAATTTTAGCAAAATAATTGATTTCTAAAGGAAAATTTTCAAGTAACCTTTGAAAGCCCAGGTTGTAGGTTTAAAAATGGAAGATACAACTGCCAAAGAAATACTTGCTCGCTTGGTTGAGGGGACTGGCGCTTCCTCTGAAGCGGCCCTATCTGGAGTCTTGGGAGTATCCTCTCAAGCCGTCTATGATGCTCGGCGTAGGGGAAAAGTTCCTGATTCATGGATTCGAGTAGTTGCTGAAAAGTACAATATATCTGCTGATTGGCTGTTTTTCGGTCACAGAAATACGATTAAAAACCATAGCTCGGAGCCATTGCCAAACAGTACATCATGCAATGATGTTGATTTGATCAGGATTCCCATGGTGGAAGCTCGTCTATCTGCTGGACAAGGGAGCTTGCAGGTAAATGGAAACGTAGAACGCAGCTATGCTTTTCGTTCCGATTTTCTGTATCGAAAAGGAAATCCCGAAAATATGGTGATGATGCGTGTCGAGGGCGACAGCATGCAGCCGGAAATTATGGACAATGATGTTGTCCTTTTGGATCAGAGCAAGACGGAAATCAAAGCGGGCCGGATATTTGCGGTTGGTTTTGACGAGGCAATCTACTGCAAGCGCATAGACAGACTTCCGGGCAAAATCATTCTTAAGAGCGTCAATCCTGAATACGCGCCAGTAGAGCTCGATGTGCGGGATCAGCAGGAGGACGCCTTCCGGGTCATCGGGCAAGTTATCTGGTGCGGCAGAGAATATCCAATTTAGTGCCAACAGGAGAACAAAAACGCGCTAAAAATCAGCCGCAAAACTGATTTTTAGCGCGTTTTTGTTTTTTGCCTCGGCGCACTCAAAACCCGCGCACCACGCGGCCACGCGGGAGAAACCCCTTCCTTTATGGTAGTGCCAAGTTAATCACTCCCCTAGATAGTGTCGTCATTTAATTTTAGCCCAAATGGCAATACACCTGATATGG
>CAZNXQ010000002.1:0-60018 GCA_964576895.1 uncultured Desulfovibrio sp. | reverse complement strand
TCCAACGCGCCGATTTTCTTCTGCAGATCATCGTCGGGCATACCGTTTCCTCCTTGTGTGGAAAAATCCACGGTTATGGCTTCCTCGCCCTGTGCCAGCTCCACGGCCTTCAAGCCGTCTATGGCCGGCTGCGCCGCGCCCAGAAGCGCCACATGGCGCAAGGTCACCCGATCCGGCATCAGGCTCATGCTGACGTGGCGGTAGTGCCCTTTTGCCACAAGCTCCTTCACCTCGCCCGGAACCTGGGCGAATTGTGCAAGCAATTTCCCGCCTGTGGCCTTGACGCGTTGCGCCCAGCCAAAGGCCGGGGCCGCGTCCGTTTTGGGGTGACCGAAAACGAGCGGGCAATCCCGCTTTTGCGGGTCGTAGGCACTGGCGATGGCCGAGAGATCCGCATCCGTAAACGTTTGCGGCCTCCCCTGGCTGTCGACGAACGTGCCGGCACGGGCAATTTCGATCCAGTTATCCATGCAAAAGCCCCCGTTTCTGGCTACCATGAACCAAAAACGGGGGCCGCGCCTGGACTCCAGGCGGATTATGCGGGGTATTTTAATCGGGCAGCAAATCCCATCTCGGCATCTTGATGGCGATGTCGCGGATATCCTCACGCTTCACGAGGGTGTCCAGCCATTCCTGCGGGATGTCTTTCAGACCGTAGTGCAGGCCAGCCAAAGCGCCGGTGACAGCGCCCGTGGTGTCGGTGTCATCGCCCAGGTTTACCGCCCGCAAGACCGCGTCTTTGTAACTTTTGGTGGTCAAGAATGACCAGAAAGCGGCCTCCAGCGTGTCCACCACAAAGCCCGTGCTGCTGATTTCGTTTTCGGGCAGTGCGGCGATATCACCCTGAAGGATGCGATCAAACTTGGCCAGAGCCGCCTTGTCCAGAAAAGTGTAGAAGGCAAATTCCTGCTTCAGCTCCGCGTAGGCGGCCTTCTTTCCGCGCCCCTTGCGCAGCAGATTGAGCATCTCCAGATAGATGAAGCAAGCCGTCACAGACCAGGGGTGGGCGTGCGTCATGGAAGAGACGTCTTTCGTTATCTGATACCGCTGCCGTGCGTCGGGTTTGCCGAAGAAATACAAGGCGAGCGGCGCGACCCTCATCAGGCTGCCATTGCCATTGTCTTTCTCTTCCTTGCCTCCGGCCCTGGTCGGCTCTACCCCTTTTTTCATGCGCTCAATAGCGCGATTGGTGGCGTTGCCGATGTCAAAGGTCTCGCCATGCGGGGTGTAGGCCGCCTCGTCGCGCCAGGCAATAAAGCTCTTTGCGAGGTCTTCCATGTAGATTTTTGTCGGCCCCATGTTCTCCGCCAAAGCCAGCGTCATGGATGTGTCATCCGACCATGTTCCCGGCGGCTGGTCATAGGTTCCGTAGCCCACCATCTTGGTGACATGGAATGTCCCGCGCTTCTTGAATTCAACAGGCACACCGAGGGCATCAGCCACAGCAATGCCCAAAAGCAGCGATTGCGGCTTATCATCGGCGGCCTCGTAGTTTTCGCAGCCAGCTCCATGCCAGTACACGTCATCAGGCTTGCGCTCCGGGGCTTCATAGATGGTGCATGTATCCGTGGTAGCCCTGTCGAGGATGTAGCCCTCGCCTGCTGTCGCTCTGAAAATACAGGTACGGCAGGCTACGGGGTTAGGATGTAACGCCGTCCAGGTTTCGTTTTCCCAACGCGGCTTTGCTGCTTCCATGATCTATACCTCGATTTGCTCCACAACTTCCATATCTATAAAAATGCCCTTGTAGCCTTTTTCAACCTTTGTGATTCTGAATTTTGTCCCACGCTGAATAATCGTTTCAAGCTCATGCCCAAAGAAGGATTGACCACTCATGCCGTCCCACTTCTTTTTATCGCCTCCCCCATAAGCACTAAACGGCTCGGCATACAGCATTTTTGTCCCTTTTGGGCAATAAATATTGAAAATAACTCCTGAAAAACCATGTCCTTTACAGCTTCCGCATGAAACAAACGCGGTATCAGTAACTGCGTCTTTTTTTAGCAGGTCGAATAATTTGTCCTGCGACATGCTCATCAGCTGTTTTTCTGAAATCCCCAAAAACGCCGCCGCTCCAGCAGGCTGGACGCCGCGCTGCACCCATATATCTTTATCGTAGGTCGACCTGTTGATCAGATTCGTCAAATGCTTGATTGCAGCTCCTGACTTCTCATTGTTCAAGCTCACTTTGCCGATGCCCTTGAAACTGCTCCAATTTTTATCATACCCACGTAGCGGTCGGTTGAAAGACCCTGACCCGGAAGTATATTTATAGGCAGCGCTCTTTTCAACTGCCTTGGCGGTTCTCCAGACTTCGCCGCATTTCTGTCGGAGGACATTATCAGCCTCTTTCGGCGTCTTGGCCCAAATCGCCGCATTTTTGCGTTCCTGTGAGTACGGGTCGTCAACAGCTTTGACAACCTTGTCGGAAACCTTACCCCCTTTTTTGAGAGATAACAAGGATGCCTGATTATTTTTCAGGCTCTGCTGCAGATTGTAGTATTCCTGCCCCTTTTCTGAAAACTCGTCCAGGTCTTTGAGAAATTTCTGAAATTTTGCAACATTCTCGGATGAGATGCCTCCGTGCCCAAGTTTGGCAAGGTAATAGTCTTTTTTTGCCTGAATGCTGGCGGCCTTGCTCGCCCAGTCGGCTGTGGTGACCTCGGACTGCCAGATGCCGCTATAGGTTTTGACGGGAAAGGCATCAATTTTTGTCTTGAGCTTCTTTTTCTCCGCGTTCAGCTTGTTTTTGAGCGCGGTTGCGGCCTTTTTTTCAAGGAGCGCCTGCTGCTCGGCCTTTTTTGCCATCAGGGCTTCTTTTTCGGCCTTGCCCTTGGTTGTCTTGATCTGTTCCTCCAGTGAGGAGATTTCGGCCTGGATGGATTTCTGGGTGACGGGGGCTTTTTTGGCCGGAGCAAAATCTTTGAGGCCCGGCAAGTCGGCGATGCCGCCGTTTTTTGCCCATTCTGCAAACGGGTTATTGCGGAAACCAGGGTCGGCCCCTGGGAAATTGACAAAATACTCCATGCCCGTTTTGGGGTCTGTCCAGACGTCGGCTTTGGGCATATCCGTTTCAACGGTCAGCCCCTGCGCCTTGACCTGCCGCTCGGACAACGTGACCACGGAACAGCGGCACCTGAAGCCATTGGGCGGATAATTGGACCCCCAGAACTCGTGATCAGCCGGGTAGACCTTGCCGTGCAGCACGGCATGGGAGGGGCGGACGCGCTTGTCCATGACGGCCAGATATTGCCAGTATGGCCGGGATTTCTTGACGGCCTGCATTTTTTTGTAGCGGCCTGCGGAGTAGGCGGACTGCATGTTGGTGCGGAAGATGTTTTCAACCCTGTGGCCATGCCAGCCCTGGCTTTCTATCGCCTGGAGGATGCGCGCCTTGAATTGCGGCAGCGTCTCGCCATTGGTCAGCGCAGCCTCAATACCATCGCTGACCAGTTGCACGAGGTCTTGCTGATACAGGCCAGTGACGTAGAATGCCCGCGCCTTCGCGCCATCCGCCAGCCCCTTTGCCTGATCCCATGTCAGCTTCGCGCGCTCCTGCCAGAACTTGATGGCCGCATCGGGCTGGACTGGTTCGGCGATGAGTTCAGGATCATCCAGCGTGATGTCAGGCGTTTTCTTGGCCATCGGCTTCGATTTCCGCTTCTATGGCCGCAGCGCCATGCCCTGCGGCGGCTGTCATGGCGCAGGCCAGGAAGTTCTCCAGTGTGCGCGGCGTCATGGAGGGGGCCAGCAATTCCACGAGCCGATCCTGCAGATCGTCATAGCTCGTTGCCTTACGGACGGCGTCCTCCACCTCGCCGACAAAGGCGTTGCTGGCCCGGAGGGTCTTTGGCAGCATTTTGACAATAGCTGCGTCCAGCGTCTTTTGCGCCGTTTCCGCCATTCTCATTTCTCGTGCGGCTGGCGCGGCAAAATCCGTTGCGGCCCCCTCCGTCTCCGGCAGCGATGGCGCCGCGCCGCGCACCTGAAATTCGCCGGGCTTCAGGCCATAGACCTCCGTGAAATGCTCTTTCGCAAACACCGCGCCGATTTCGGTCAGCTTCTTGTCCAAATCGG
Source organism: uncultured Desulfovibrio sp. (assembly GCA_964576895.1). Lineage (GTDB taxonomy): Bacteria > Desulfobacterota > Desulfovibrionia > Desulfovibrionales > Desulfovibrionaceae > Desulfovibrio. Next base: position 55,941 of record CAZNXQ010000002.1, on the reverse strand, counting down.
CGCGCGTGTTGAGGTCGTCCGGCTCTTCATACTCGGCCAGAGGAGCCAATACACCCGGCGTGGCATTGACCTGGGCATAGAGCCACGCGATTTCATTCCAGGCATCGCAGACCATTGCCTTGTCGGCGTCGGCCAGCCCTTCGGCGACATCGTTATGCGTCTGGGCGGCAGCCTGGCTGTTTTTTCCCTCCATCTCGATCGTAAGCGTCTGCCCCATGAGGATTTTGCTGATGGCCTTGTCCTGGCGCGCCAGAAATTTCTCGTGGATTTCTCCCTGCGTCTGGCCCGCGCTCTCCAGCTTGACGTTTGCCCCATAAGGGATGACCGCCACGGCATCCTGCACCATGCGGGCAAGATTGCGGGCCATCTCGTTTTTATCTTCGGCCTTGGCCTGGCTGGGAGCTTCGCCGACCACCCACGGCATGCCGTGCCGCTCGACAAATCTGGAGTAAAAGGTGAGGCCGCCGCGCTTGAAGCTCACGGGCCAGAGGCAGCGGCTCAAAAGCCGCAGGCCGTAGGGGTTGTCGTAGGTAGCGTGGTGCGTCACAAAGACGAATTTGCCAGGCGGAAGCGGCTGTGGTTCGGCGCAGAACAGGCCGTATTCGCCCACGAATACCGGCTGGTTTTTGCTGTCGAAGCGGAACCAGTGAAAGGGCCGGGCGATGATGTCCACGAGATGCCACCAGTCGCCGGAGAATTTCCAGATCAGTTCCAGCGGCGTGTAGCCATAAAAAGGCGCGTCCAGCATGGCGCTGATGATGGATCTCTGGTTTGTGCGCTCCAAATCCTGCCGAAAACGTCGGAAAAGCTCCTCGGCCTCTGGGGTCGGCTCCTCGCCTTCCACTGCCCCGGCGCGCAGGCTGAAATGCGGACAGTTGAGGACGCGGTTCTTGCGGGAGAGCATGGCCGTGGTGACCTGGTCATCGGCGGAAAGATCGTGCAAGACCGTGGCCTCATCGCCCCTCTTGCGTAAAACCGGGTCAGGGTCTGGCAGTGTTGAAAGCCAGCCCTCCAGCTCCGCATAATAGACGCCGGCGTTCTGGCGCGTGGCCAGCTCCATTGAAAGTTCCGCCGCCAAAAACGGCCTGAACGTGCCATCCGGCATATAAAGCCCATCGGCCATAGAAAACGCCTCCGTTTCTGCCAGTATGGCAGGAGAACGGAGGCGTTGCAGGGATTGTGGGCGAGATGTGCGGAGTTTTTACCAGCCCGTAAAATCCATGCCCTGCATCGGCACACCAACATAGTCCCAGGGTTCGTAACTACCGAGTTCCTTCCGGGCATCCAGCATCATGGCGCAGGCGATCACGCTGTCGCCGTGCCTGCCGCCCGTCTTGTCTCTGGTGCGCTGTTCCGGCACACGCGCCACGCCCTTGACCACGCGCAACGAGCGGAAATCGGAGAGGATGCCGGAGTCCCTGGGGAGCAGGAGCGTCCTGTCCTCAATACCCGATTTCAGGAGAGGCATGGTTTCGCGGTACCAGGTTTCGGAGATCATGACTTCCCGCACCAGCCCCTGCCCATACTGCTGGCGGCAGGCTTCGGCGAGGGCGGAACCGTTGCCGCGAGCATCGAGCGACACGCCGGAAAAGCGCGGCAGCCTATCCAGGATGGCAAAAAGAATCTGCTGTTGCGTGCGGTGAGGGCAGTTGCGAAGCTCCAACACGAAAGGCGGGGTGAGGCGCAAATCCCGCTGCTCGGTGGCAGGCCAGAAAACCGAAAGGTCTCCGGAGCGCCCGAAGTCCACGCCACAGAAATGGCTCTGCTCGCCCGGCAGATCGTCCAGCAGCGGCGTGAGATTCTCTGTTATCCAGCCCTTTGTCCACGTTTCCGCGATGTGCAATGGCCAGTCGACGAAGTCCGCCGCAGGCTCTGCCCAGGATATGACGGGCAGATCATCCATGCACGCCTCAATCATGCTGGCCGTGAGATACGCGCCGCTGGAGCGGTTGGGAATGCAGAAAAGCTCCTCGTCCGCGCCGTCGCCGTAGTCGGCGATGATGCCGGCCCGCCATGCCGCCTCCGCCTCCGCTGACCACGGCTTCGGCGGTCTGCCGTTCTTGCAGATGGTCTTGAACAGGCCGTCCGCAATCGCATCATCCAGCGTGGTGCGATGCAGGCTGTACTGCTTGTTACCGGCCCTGATCTCCTTGATCAGATCGTTGAACGCATTGTCCTCGCCGTTGTGGGTGGAGAGGATCGATACAGAGCCGCCCCACATCAAAAGCGCGAAAGCGGCCTTCATCAGCTCCGGGAGATCATCGACAAAGGCGGCTTCGTCCAGGATGACTCGGCCCTGCTTGGATCGCAGGGAACGCGGTTCGGAGGGCAACCCCCAGACGTTGAAGCCGGAGGCAAAGCGGATGCGGTAGACCGTGATGTCGCGGTCTTCATCCCGCAAAACGACTTCCTCGGCTTCATCCGCCACCATGTTGAAGACTTTTGCCCAGAAGGCGCAGTCGCGGATGAAGGTTTGGGTCATCTCCTTGTTATAGGAGAGATAAAAAGTATCCTGCCCCCCGGCCTCGCGGCTTTTGGCGGCCTCCATCGCTGACTGGAGCGCCTCGCAGTAGCTTGCCCCGATGCGGCGGCTTTTTTCCCAGACCCGCACGCGGCTCCTGTCGCCGACCCATCGCTGCTGGTAAGGCAGTAGCACTTCGGCCAGCTTCATGCTTCCTCCGCCACGCCGAGAGCCTTGTAGATGCTCTCGGCCATGTTCTGCGACAGACCGCGCCGTCTGTTTTCTTCCGCCTCATCCTCTTTGGGCAGGGAGGCTTCAAGCTCTGCCATCAAGTCCAGGCAACGTTTGATGTCCTGGACTGCGGCAAAGGTGATTTTTTCCGAGTCGGCGAGGGCAAGATTCAGTTTGCGTTCCACGGCTTCCCGCAGGGCGGCAATGGCCTCGGCGCGAGTGCCGATCTTGCGGCGCGCGACAGGCGCGGCGCTGGGTATCTTGCCGGCTGCCGCCAGTTCCTGCTGTTTCAGGGCCAGCGATTCAAGACTGGAAACAGCAAAGGCCATTGACGCGGCCTGCTTTGCGTCCTCGGCTGTCAAAAGCTGTTCAAGCGCGTATTTTCTGCCCTTGATGATATTGACCCGTATTTCACTCTGGGCTTCCGCTATCTCGGATCGTTTTTGCGTCCAGCCGTATTTCTGTCCCCAGGATTTAAGCGTGGTGGCAGATACGCCCGTAGCCTCGGCAACGGCGGCATAACTCAGTCTGTCCACGCAGTAGAGTTCCTGCGCCTGCCACAAGACATCCGTAGGATATTCCCTGCCCACGACCGCGCCCCTAGAGTCCCAGGTTGCGTTCAAGGATGGCAATCTCATCCTTGATGCCGCGCAACTCCTGCACCAGAGCATTGATCTTGATGGCGAGCGACATGATATATTCGCCTTCCAGCTCCGCGAGGTCACCGACGATGGGCAGGCAGGAACGCAGGGAATCCGTGTGGCTCTTCAGCTCGGCTTCAACCCCTTTCCGCCGCAGGCGCAGTTCTTCACGCTGACCCAAAAACTCCGTCCTCATCATATCAGTGCCTCGCTTCGATGATCGTCGAAAGGTGTTCCATCGCTCGCGTGTTGTTGACGATCAACTGCTGATTCACTTCCAGCAGCTTCTCGTAATTTTTCACCAAGCTGGCGTTGTTCCGGTAGAAAACGACCACTTCGGCGTGCTTGGCCGCGACTTCCTCCACCGTCTTGCGCGTGTCCTCGCGGTACAACTCCATCAACTCGCGCATCTGGGCGGCATGCCGGTGATTGAGCAGGAAGGCGGCCACAAAGGCTACCACAATGCTCAAAGTGGGGAGTGCGATCAACAGCGCAATCAAGCCGGGAACCCCAAGAGCCACAAGCCCCTCGATGATTGGTTCCAGCGCCGCAAGGACGCTGGAGAGTTCACTCGCTCCCATGTTTTTGTCTCCTTCCCTGATGGCAGGCGAGCGCAGCCAGCAGGCCGTCAATATACGTTCGCATGCGGTCATCCCGCTCCATGAGTCGTGCCAGATTTGCCGGACTATCCAGCGGCTCGCCCGCGTCCAGCACAGGGAGTACAGGCGTTGCCGGGGACGGGCATTCCGGCAATGAGATGGATGGCGTCTGTGTGGCGCAGCCGCTACAGGCCGCGATTGAGACGCCCAACAACACGGCTGCGAGTTTCATCGTCGGCCACCTGCGCTTTTTCAACGTTGGTTCTTACCCTCGGCTTGACCTTGGCCATGATGGCCGCCCTTTCAGACGCATCGGCCTGTGCCCTGGCCTCTCGCGCCAGACACGCCCTGGCGTTGTCCGCCAGGGCTTCGGCGCGAAGTTGTGCGGACTCCGCCTGGGCTTTCCAGGTATCAAGTTCCATCTTCGTGGCAGCGTGCGCTGTCCGTTCCCGCTCCAGGGCGAGTTCCATATGGCCGGAGCGTAAAAACACCAGCCCACTGCACAGGACAAGGATGATGCAAAACAGCTTCATGGTTCGATCCCCGGCCCCCAGCCCGCCTTGACGTAGGCCCGCTGGCGTTCCAGGAGGATGCGCCGGGGGTATTGGCGATTTTCCTGGAACGCGGCCAGGGAACGCCCGGCGTTGACATCCGCCACATGCCCGAACCAACGCCGATCATCCTTGCCCAGCTTGCGAGCCTTGGCCTTGTCCCGGATCACCCAGCCAAGGCCGCCGTTGTAGGCCGAGAGGCTAAAAGCCATGCGCTCATATCCAGACCACGCGCTGACACGCTCCCAGAGGTAGCGGTCATAGGCGCAGAGCGCCCGCAGGCTCCACGCCGGGTTGAACGGCGCTGGCTTGCCGGTCTCCGGCATCACGGAGGGCAGCCATTTTGCGGTCGAGGGCATGAACTGCGCCAGCCCCTGCGCGCCGACGTGCGAGACCGTATCGTTGCGCCACCAAGACTCGGTGTGAACTTGCGCCGCAAAGACGGCCACCGGGGCGTCAAGCCCCCAGTAGGCGCGGGCCGCTCGCGTGAGGGTGGCCTTGTACTGCTCCGCCGCGCGGGGGATGGTGATTTCTGCGCTGTGGACGTGGATGGGAAAAATCAGACTGGTCAGCCACAGTCCAAGGGCAAACGCAATCCCTTTGCCTATCCATTCCGCGCAAAAGATGATGGCCGCAAAAAGCGTTGCTATGCAGCCGCAGGTGGCCTTTTCCACGTTTTCCGCCGCGCCCATTTTACAGCCCCAGGGCCACGGCGAGGATGAAGGCGAAGACGATAATGGCCCGGCGTGTCAGCGAGGCGCAGAAGGGCATGATGTAGCCTTCCGCCACGGGGTAATCCGGCTTACCGTCCGGGCCGGTGGCGTCCGGGTTTTTGCGCCAGTCCCTGTCCAGATAGCCGGAGGGGAGGGCGTAGGGGAACGCCAGGTAGTCAAAGATCATGCCCGCAATGGCCGCTACCATGACCAGCGCCAGTTTGTAGGCCACCACCGGCCCCTGCGCGGGGGAAAAGATGATGATGCCCGCGAGCAGGCAGACACCGAAGGCCACGAACAGCGTCAGCAGAAAACGGGGATTGCAAAGCAGTTTCTTCATAGCCTCATTCCTTTGTGTATGGGCCGCCGGGCCAATCCCGGCGGCCAGCGGGAGTTGGGCCAGATGCGAGAAGGCCCGCTCCGAATCTATCGGATGCGGGCCTTCCGTTCCCGGACACGTGGCGCACAGTGCAAAGGAATTTTACTCGTCAAAGTCCTCGCGCAACGCCTTAACCTCGGCGGATCGGACGCGCACGGGGTTTCCCCGCAAGCGCACCAGTTTGCCCTCGGCAATAAGGTTGTAAATGGTGCGCTCGGAAACATTGAGACAATAGGCAGCCTGCTTGGCGTTAAGAAGGTCGTGCCGCTCCAGCATCTCAAGTGGCGTCAGATAATAGCCTTGATCCGGCGGCATCTGCGGATACTTGATAGGCAACGGCAGCGGGAATCCCGTCGGGCGGTTCAGTGTGCAGTGCACCGCGCATCCCACGCAGCAAAATATATCATCGCGCACAAACCAGATCGGCCTGTGCTTCCTGCCGCCGAGTACGGCAGTACAGCCCAGTTTCTCATACACGCTCATGTCCGGCACGGCATTATAAGGACGCCAGCCGGCTCTGGTCAGCATCACGATATCCATAATTCTCGACCGGGACATATCACGCCTCCGACGTACCAAAAATCCGCAGAAAAAGCTCACTGCCCTCGCGGCCGGTCTGGTCTCGGCAAGACATGCACTCGCGCCGATCCAGACGCCGACAATGTGTGCAACGTATCTCCTGAAGGGTATCCACCAAGTCCGCAGCGGACACCGGCGGCTGGGGCATCTGCGGTGGCCGCTCCTCTTCAGGTTCAGCAAGGGCCGCCCGGATTCGGGCAATTTGCGCGTTCATCCGCCCAGGGTATTTGCCCGATAACACCAGATACACCGATGCCCGCGACAACTCCGACCGAGCCTTGCAAAACGCGTGGACGGACTTGTAGCGCGCCAGTATATCTGCCTTCAGGCTCTCAATCGGCATGCCCCGCCATCCTGGCTTGACGCCGCTCGAAGCTCTTTTCCCGCCGCTGCAGATCGGCAAGCAGCACGCGGATATGCTCGCCGTTTTGCAGCCACACAAAACAGTGCGTCCCGAATGCTCGCCGGACGCGAGTGTCCAGGCTGCTCATGGAATAGCCGAGCTTGCGCCATATAGCCAAGATTTGCCGCTTTTGCGGCGCAAAGGGCATGGAGTCCGTGATCTCGATGTAGTCCGGCCTGGAATGCGGCGTGACCGCCTTGTTACGGCTCTTCGCAGGGGTCGTGTACTCCACTCCAAGCCCTGCGAAATGATGCACCAGCCAGGATAGCTGGGGCACGGTCATGTCCTTGCGGCTTTCGACACCAAACTCGGCGCGCAGAAGGCTGCGAAAAGCCTCTTCGTCCATTTCTGGCAGCTGCTTTCTGGCAACTTCTATTTTGCGGTATAGGCCGAGCCGCATGGCGCGGTTTTCTTTCATGGCTTTCCCCTACACCAGATCAAAAGTCCAGAAACGCAAGTGTCCCGGAGCCGGAATGGGCTGGGGCAGACGCGTAACTTCCTGTATGTGCCACCAGAACAGCGCGTCCTCATCACACCATCGGGATTGCGGAGTGCCGAAATTGCCCTGACAGCCGTCAAAAACAATGGCTCCGAGGATGCAGCCTGTTCTGGCGACATGCCGGGCATCACACGGCAAAATGCACATTCCCCGCCTGTGGGCCTCCCGGTTGATGGATTGAGGGTCGAAACGGCTGGCCTTGCTGGAATGCAGCAGGATGGGCACGCCAACATAAGCATCCGGGAGGGGCCACGATCTGTTCTCAATGTCCTTGAGACCGAGGAGGATCAGGGCCGCCCAGGGCTGCCGAATGGATATAACGGGGTAGATCATGCGGTTTCCTCTTTATCGTGTGACAGTAACGCGCTGCTCGTTCCATTCCGCTTGCAGCTTCCAGTACTTTTTTTCTCCACAGCTCCGTTCAGAGCGTCCAACATAACTTTTATCATGGCTTCGGTATGCTCCGGCGGACGCTTGCCCTTGTTCATAATGCACACCACTTCGCCGGATTGGGCGTCCTTGATGAAACGGACGCCGGATTGAGATGTCGTTCGGATGAAGCGCTTTTTATCTACCATTTGTCATCCCTTCCATCTGCCGTCCGGGCGTTCAATGTAGTTGTCTTCTAGACCGGGCTTGTCTGATCCATACCATTTGCACGAAGCGCAAACCGGCTGCGGCTCTCGCCCATTGTCCTTTTCAATATGGACGCAACACCAGCAATCGCGGCTTTCACGCTTTTCAATGAGACAACCGCGAAATGCCGTGACATGGATTACTTTAGCTCCTGACATTGATAGGCTCGGATAAAAATCTTTGTGGCTGCTCATCAGGCCCGGCGCGCCGCCGCCGGACGACCGCCCCGCAGGGCGGTTTCGCTCAATCCTTGGAATTGTCCGGGCAAAACGGGCTTTTCATCACCAACACCTTCGGCTCCCCACCAAATATCATCCAGCCCGGATTCAAGAGGTGAGAACCAAGCACAGAGCGGTATTTTTCGCACCAATAGCCGCTTATGAAGCCATGAAAACTATGGAGAGGGGCCGATTTTTTGAGATGGCCCAGATTGACATAGCGTTCTTCCCGTTTATGGGGGCAGTTGACCGGACACAGCTTCGGAATTATCGCCGCAATCTGCTCTTCCTTAGCGATGAAACAATTCTCACGATCGTTACACATATCTTCTCCTGCGGTTCATCAGGCCGGACTACTTTTCTTTACGAGAGTCTTCACTTGTCGTTTTTTCGACAATGACCTCTTTTTTGAAATCAGTATGTGTCGGTACTCTGGCGATAGTCTGGTCGTTGAAATCCATGATCAGGAAGTAATCAGGGCTTCTTGGGTCAAAGCGGGCGATGCGCTTGTTATCAAAGATATACTCTGATACAACCAGCACTTTTGCCTGTGGATTGGCTTCCACGCCAGCATTATACCCACTGTTGTAGCCGCTCGCTTTGCCCGCCTGATAGGCAAAATACAAAAGTGCGGCAAAACAGAGCAGGTTAAAAAGCGCACCAAAAAGTTTGGTGTTCACAAAATCATATGCCGTCATTTTTCCCTCCATTCTGCGACAAAGGCCGCATCAGACACATCAAGCATGATGGTATCGTTGCACGAGACATTGCATGCCCTGATAAGCTTGTTAGCCGTGCCCAAGGTGCCCCATGCTGCAACGCGGTAGATTGCGAGGGCGTCACTGGCGGTGTCATTGGTATGCCACAGAGACCTCATCCGCTCTCGCACCTCCCTCTCTTCCACAGGTGCCGGAGGAGGCAGATGCAAAATGCGCCGGATAAATCCTGATACCCGCGACACGTAAAAGGACCCCATTGCCTCTTCTCGCAAGAGATGCATCCGCCTTCGGATAACCGCGCGTCGGGCATTCCACGCAGCGGCACGAACATCCGCCGTCCTGATAGCGACCAGGCTCATGCATCCCCCCGGAGGGCTTCCTTGAAGTCCCGGAACGCGCTCACAACAATACGCCTGCTGTGGGGAATCTCGATAGCCTCACCGGTTCGGGGGTTCCTTCCCCTGCGGGCCTTGGTGGCCACGGTCTTGAGCTTCCCGATACCCTTGAGGGGCACCTCGCCACCGCCCAGCAGTTCGGCGGCGGCCACATCGCAGAACGCCTCCAAAACGCTCTCGATATACAGACGGTTCGCAACATTGCTCCCGCCCTGTCGGGGCATGGTTTCCATGATGCCGTCGACAATTTCTTTCTTGGTCATGGTGGCCTCCTTACAAGCCCAGGATGTAGTTGCTGACGAGTTTTTGCACGAGGCCACGGCTATGGCCCGCCTTCAGCAGTTCTTCTTCGGCCTTACGCGCAATGTCAGAGATTATTGCGCGTCTTTCGTATTTCCCCGCCTGTTGCCAGTCTTTGCGAGCCACGAGTGACGGCAGCTCTGCTGGACTCTCCAGTCTGTGCCAGTACAGTCCTTCCGCATACTGCCGGCCCAGCAGCTCAATCTCTTTCTTGGTCAGCCTCATGGCTAGACGCCCTTTTCGTGCGGCAGGGATTCCTGTTTGAGTTCGATGTAGAAAGTGTCCAGCGACTGGCGGGCCATGCCTACCAATTCCAGGCGTTCATCAGGCCAGCCCAGGCAGACCTCGCGGTTCACCTCCTCCTTGACGCGGATGCCGTCCGTGAGGCCATATTGGTGCAGCCGTTCCAGGGTCATTTCAGCCGTTACCCCGCGCATCTGGACAACGCGGCTGCTCGCGCGGAAGCCAATGATGCCGAATCCCATGTCCACACTTTTGCCCTTGGTGAACAGCTCCTGCTTGTTGAGCTTGGCATAGACGCCCACCGCCTTGCTCAATTCCTTGAACCTTGCCTCAATCGGCGCGGCCTGCTGCCCAGCCTTGGCCTTCGCCAGGTCAATCTCCTCCTGCATGCCGCACTTGATAGCGGTCATCTTCCGCTCCAGCGCGGCCATCTCGGCCAATGCGCCTTCTGCCTGCGCGCGGTTTTCGATCACTTCCGTGTCGGGCTTGATACGTGCCATTTTATGCGGCCTCCTTCGGGCAACAGTTTTCCAGATTGGCAGCCAGGTCTTCAGCGGCTTCCAAGTTCCTGCGGCACTGGCGCAGCACTTCCGCGCTGTCCGCATCCACCTTGCCCAGCAGTTCTCCGAGAGCGAGCCGGATGCTCTTCAATTCCTCACTCAACATGGCAGTCCTCCTCATTCTCATTTTCCGTGCGGTTTTCAGGCACATCTTTCTCAAATCGGGCCAGCAGCACTCTGCAGGCATCCGTGATATCTCTGGCCGTCTTCAGCGCGTAGGGATTGGCGCAGAGCATCAATCGCGTGATGGTGGCCGCCGCCACACGCTCTTTGGCAAAGGGGTCGGTTTCCCGTAGCGGCGGATATGGCGTCTCCGGGTTCTGATTCGCCTTCACCGTGGGCCGCCAGGTAACAGCGTTTCGATCACTCCGCCCCGCCCGTTCAATGAAGCCTTCCTCCTCCAGCCAGTTGCAGTAGCGGAGTGCCTGCGTATAGGAAACGCGCGTCATCATGGCGCACTCCGATACAGACCACCCCGGCTTGGCTATGCGGACATAGCGCCAGAGGGTTTCATAGGTCTTAGCTTCGCGGGGGCGGTGCTTGAAATCGTAGGTGAAACAGCCTGTGCGCGTCCGTTTGACTTCTCCATGCCGTGTCATGTCGGAGATACGGCTACGAACAACGGCCTGTTCCGCTTCGCTTTTCAGCCCCAGCGCTTCATAGACAAGGCGGTAGTTGATCTCCTTTCCGCCTTTGCCCAGAGCTTGCAGCGCCGCGCGCACCGCTTCCTTGCTGACTTCCTTGCGGGTATCCATGCCGCCCCCTACTTGCGCCGCCACGGCTTTGAGGAGAAGACGGTTTCCAGCATTGGCGCATCTACCGAGAAGTTCTCGGCGGCCTTGGCTGCCTTTTCCAGCAGAAGCAGCATGTTGCGCACCAGGCGAAAATCCCCCTCGGCCCGTTCCGCGATGCGCTTGCAAAGCTCCGCCGGAATATCCAGCCCTGCGGCCTTCATGGCGTACACGGCCACCTCGGCAGGAGAGATGGGGCCGAATTCGACCTCATGCGCGACACGGCTCCAGACCCGCCGACGCTCGGCGAGCAGGCCGAAAATAGCCTCCTCGCCGATGAGGATGATGGGTGCGCCGGTCATCTCCAGGATGTCGCGCAAATCCTCTATGCGCCCGATGGCGAGCCGGTCGGCCTCATCGACAAAGATGGGCTTGCGATCACGGTCGAGCAGCTCGATGATGGCCTGCTTGGCCCTGTCAGCCGATATGGATGGCAGATCGCCGTTTTTCCCGCGCACCTCGAAGAGTACGCGCCGCAGGAAAGCCGCCTGCGTCCAGCCTTCCCAGACGCGGACATAGGCTCCCCCGCGCTGATAGTGATACTGATCAGCGGCCACGGACTTGCCGCGTCCGGCCTGACCATGCGCCAGGATAAATCCGCTCGTGCCACGGCCTCCCTCCACCACGGTGTCCACAGCCTCGTTGAATCTGGCCGTGGCGTCTGTCGGGATAATCACGTCTCGCATCTGTAACTCCCATTTATGGGTTAACTCGCCAGACTTTGTGCCTGGCGAAAATTCCGCATTTCGAGCTTGCTGTCATACAGCGCCTTGAAATTGCGCTGGTAGGTGGCTGTCTGCTCGAAGGCATCCATGAAGGCCGCGTCCTCCAGCACCAGCTCTGCGCCCCGTTCAAAGCGGGCTTCCCAAAGGTAGGCGTAGCGGCTTGGTTCGTCCGGCCAGCGGCGCAACATGGAGGGTTGATAGGCCGGCTCTTCCTTATCCAGCATGGCCTGGGCCTTGGCCGCATCTATCAACGCCTTGTCCGTGGCGGAGAGTGCGGTCTGCCTCGTCTTTGTGGGGGTGGGTTCTTGCGCCTTCGGTATAGCCTGCTGGCTCTGGCGCACTTCCGGCACAATGATGCCTTCCACAAACTGCTTGATGCCGGATTTGGCCTCGCGGGCCCGCGATCTTGTGAGAGCGAGGGCGTCCGACAAATCCTGCCGTTGCTGCTCTGTGCCGAGGATGCCGGCGGCAGGATGAATGCCGCATGCAATCTTGTAATGCTCACGGTCACGAGCCTCGCAGATCGGATGGCCTTCAAGGTCGTATACAAGGACTGTGTAGGGGGAGAGTTGCTGGTCATACCGCACCAGCACCGGGTGGCGTCTGTTGGCAAGCTCCTCGCTCCAGTAGAGCCTCCCGAACATGCGTATGCCATCTTTGCTGATACTGCGGATTTCCTTCTGCAGCATCATCCGTGTCAGCCTGTCCACATCAACTCCGGGGCCACGGCCAGCGAAGAACACCTCGCCCGGAGTCTTGCCCTTCAAGTGCGTGCGATGCTGTGGGCGTGATGCATACATTTCAAACCAGGCGGCGAGCCAGTAGTGCGTCTCTTCGAGCGTAAGCGGCCCGCGTCCGAGCTTTTCATGCAGCTTGCGATGGAGCTTTTCGTTTCTCTGTAACCGTGCCGGCTTGTGGGCGATGTTCCAGCCCGTATAGGACGGCGTCAGTTCCTCAAACTCGTGCATGGTTCCAAAAAAGCGTTCAACCGGCTTTGATTGTCCGTGATAGGGCCATGCGTGGATGACCGCACAGCCAAGATCGCGGTACAGGCCAAGGAATCCGGCCTGTTCAAAATCGGGACAGCCCTTGAAAAATCTGGAGCGGAACGCCTTGCCGTTGTCCAGGTAGACGACCTTCGGAAACTTGCCCAATCGAATGCACGCCCGGCGAAATGCGCTGGCTATGCATTGCGTATTTTCAGTCGCCATCACCTCCCAGCCCAGCGGATAGCGGCTCGCTCCGTCAAAATAGAGGAGGAGCGTCATGCGGCAGGGCTTGCCGGTTTCTGGATTGATAGTCTCGAAATTCAGGGTATGCCCATCGGCAATCACAACATCGCCGACCTCCACAAGCGTCCAGTCGCGCATGATGGAGAGGGCGCAACTGTCGTTCCACGCCTTTTCGCCCTTGCGGAAGAGCGTCCAGTTCTGGAAGCTGGTCTTGGAGTAAGCGATGACCCATCGACGGATGGTATCTTCAGAGGGGATAGCGATGTTCTCTGCTCTGCACCGGGCTTGGATAATCCGGACGCAGGTACTGATCTGACGGTCTCCATCCATGACTTGCCCAAGGATGATCTGTTTGTGCTGCGGCGTGAGCATTGATTTGCCGCGATGGGCCAGACCACGGCCATCGGCCAGCGAGAGGACTGTGCCGCTTTCCTTGCGCTCCAGCTTCCATCGCTCCAGACTTTTCCAGCTGATGCGTGGGCCAAGTTCACCCAGCAGCTTTGACCATGCACCGCCCTGGTAGGCGAGGATGAATGCCTCTTTTTGGGCCACAGTCGCGCCATATTTGCGCTGCCAGCCCAGATAGAGGTCTAGCAGGTCGGCTTTCGCCAGCGCCTTGTAGCGGCGCTTGTCGTCGAGGATGGCGTGCCGTGTTTCGGCTTGCAGCATACCGCCAGACGCCAGGACATCGGGGAGAACCGCGTTCTTGGCCGTCTCCTGTTCAATGGCTTTGCGCTCTTCGGCGCGACGGATAGCCTCCTGTGTGGCCTGCGGCATGGAGGCCAGGAGCCATTCTTTGCCACCGCCACGGCCGGCGCGTTTGTGCGCTTTCCAATGTTCACGATCTGCGCGGAGAAACACGCTGCGCATGGTCGAAAAGCCAAACAGCCCAGCAAGCTCTCGCGTTGTATATGTTTCCTTGAGAGCCATATCCGCCCCTTACGCCATGTTTTCCATGCGACGCGGATCGTGCAAGAGCCGTTCGGGAATCCCGAAAAAGCGGAGCGCATCCAACACACGCGGGCTGTGCCGAAAGCCGTTCATCGTGGCGGATACGGTCTGCGGCGTCACGCCGGCCACCTCCGCCACGTCCGCAAAGTTTTTTCCCTTGTTATCGAGGATGCGCTGAATCTCTCGCTTGGAATTGGCGCGCCCTCGCCCATAGGGCTGCAGCTTGCTCATGGGCACCTCCAGTTGAGCTAAGCATATTGACATTGCTAAAATGAGGGCGGCCTGTTATGGCTGATTTCTCGCGTTCTTTTTCAACCGCCCGTGGTTTTATTTAGTCCAATTTATACCGAGCAGTCAATGAAAATCCGGTATAAAGTTTGAAAAAGTCGATTATGCTGACAATTTCAAATTATTTTACGATGTTATGCTGAAATGCTCGGTATAAAGATTGGTATAAGCTTCGGGTGAAGGAAGTTTATACTTATGGAAGACATTGCCTCGCGGTTAAAGCGTGTGCGTGGAAAGCGTAGCGCAAAAGACTTCGCCGCACTGATTGGATGTAGCATGCAAACCATCTACCGCTACGAATGGGGGGAGCGTGTCCCTGATGACCACTTTCTTCAAGAGGTGGCGGAAAAAACAGGCACACCACTAGGCTGGTTGAAAGGTGATAATTTAGACCGAATTGTCCCGGAAGAAAATTCTTCACACAAAAAAAAATCTCTCTCCGCGAAGCAGTACTATGCAGAGTTAGAGGCCCGCTTAGAGAAAGCAGAATTAAAAATCGAAGACCTCGATGCGGAACGTAGAGAGCTGGCGGCAGAGGCACGCATCCTTTACCGCGAGAAAGAACAACTCCTACGGGAGAAGGAGGACTTGCTGCGTGAGAATGGAAGCCTCCGAGAGAAACTTGCCAGGTTTGAAGCTGGACGCGACAAACACATCTCTGGCCATGACAATGAAGAGGATTTTCCGTCCCCCTTTGACGAGCAGCGTTCTATCGCATCCAGTGAGCGAGAGCCGTGCGCCCACAAGTAACCGTCCCTCGCTTTCCCCTCGCAATCAGACAAAAAAAGCCGCCCCGGTTTTGTGTCGGTTTTGACACGCGCCGGGGCGGTTTTTATTTCGTGCGTATTGGCTAGTTCAGCGGCATACCCAAATAGAGGCCATGACGCTTGAGTTCACGAGCGCACTCTCGGAGGACTGTTTCACCAGCGCCTTTTACTTTGAGAAGATCGTAGGGCTGCTGCCGGGCAAGTTCCGCTATGGTACGAATATTAGCTGTAGCAAGCACGCTTCGCGCTCGAAACGATAAATCCAGGCTATCAACGCTGGAACCGAGAAACTCGCTGATATCCACTTGAGGCTGATCGGCGTTTTCCACGCCCACAATTTCGGCGTCCTGGAGTTGGGCAGTAAATTCCACCACACATTCCTCCCAGTCGAAACCGATGGCAACGCCTCGCGTATTGCGCTGGGTTCGGCGCAGGAGAATCCGTGCTTTGTAATGTGTCTCGTCCATAGTGCCTCCCCGATTCAGCCATAGGGCATGGAGTACCAAAAAAGCAAGCCTTGGTTTGTGCCAGATTCGGCATTCCCCAGAGCTTCTCCCATTCTCATTTCTCGTGCGGGTGGCGATAAAAATTGGGCGCTCGTTCTCAAGCCTTTTTTGAGGACGCTTCGCTAGGCGGTCAACCATCTAGTCCGCATCAGTCAAAGACTTGTCAAGTATTGGTCAACCTCGGATGGCTTCTATAGCCATTCTCATCTTTCTTGCTGCCCCATAGCACACAAGCGTATCAAGTCAACCCGTTTTCCCGGAGTGTACTGGCGGGAATCAACCGATCCCAGGCGACGGCATAACGGACGCCCGGATCGCTGTTTCGACTTCTGTATCCGCGTGGCCGGGAAGCTGAAGTGGGTCAATGTCGGCTGGCTGAGTGAGGGCTTCAGCGAGCAGAAAGCAGCCAATATGCGCCATGAAGCGCTGGCTCGCCTCGCGCAGGGGGAGGACTTCGGTGCTGACGGTGCTGACCGGCTCACGCTGGATGTGGCGGCACGGGAATATTTCATCTGGATGGACGGGGAACAGAAATACGCCGTGCCGGAACGCAGCCGGTATGATGTGCATGTGCGGCCGATTCTTGGGCATCTGGAGGTTTCGGCGCTGACGCCCGCGCTTGTGGATGGCCTCAAGGCCGCTCTCCTCAGAAAGTGTTCCGAGGCCACGGCCAAGAAGGTGCTTTCTGTCTGCCGCGCCATTGTAAACCATGCCGCCAGGAATGGCAGCTTTGGCGGTGTGAATCCCTTTGGCCGGGACAGGCTGCAAATGCCACGCCCGCAAAATAAGGGGGAACGGTTCCTGACGCCGGCAGAGGCCCGCGCGCTTTTGAACGAGCTTGAAAAACGCAGCCCCCAGCTTCACGACATGGCATGGCTTTCCCTGAAAACCGGGTTACGCAGCATAGAGATATTCCGGCTGACGGGCGCGGATGTGGATATTGAGGGGCAGGTCCTTTGGGTGACGGAAAAAGGCGGCCGGCGTGTGGCCGTGCGGGTGAGGCGGGAGATCCTAGAGATGCTGGCCGGTTATGGCCGCAGTGGAGAGGAGTATATTTTTCAGGCGCGGGACGGCGGCAGGCTGAAGCAGATAAGCGACACCTTTGAGCGGGCCTGCGCCGCGGTGGGGCTGCATCCGCAAAGCGCGGAGGAGCGGGCAAGGATGGACAGCCGCAAAAAGGTCTGGTTCCATGTCTTGCGGCACACCTTCGCCTCGTGGCTGGCGCAGTCCGGTGCGGTGACCTTGCAGGAACTGCGGGACATCATGCGGCATCACAGCATCACCATGACGGAACGGTACGCTCACCTGATACCGGGCAAGGCGCAAGAGAAAACAGCGGTTATTGATAATATTTTAAATTCGGAGTTGGATGAGTGTCATGATTTTTAAATTTGGAATGCAGATAGATTTTGATGAGGAAAAAGATAAAATAAATATTAAAAAACATAGATATTCATTAAGTTGTGCTGCTGATATTGTATATTCCCTTCTTTTATTTCAAACTCAAAAAGTTATATTTTCAGATGAATATGAGTGTAATGGTGAAGTTCGGTGTAAGGCTATGGCAGAATATGAAGGAAGAATAGTTTTCTTTGTGTTTACGATGCGTGGAGACGACATGCGACTTATATCCTTTCGTGACGCCAGTAGAAAAGAGACTGAAGAATTCTGGGAAAATGTTTTGTAAACGCCAGAAGGACCTTGTTACCCTTCTGGCGTCTACAATTAAATCTGCTTCACTCCGTCAAGACCTTCTGAGCCTCTTCCCACGTCTGGACATCCACCGGATCATAGACCGGGCGGCGGCCCAGCTTGCGATACGGCGGCCCCTTTTTGAGGCTGCGCCACTTCTGCCAGGTGGTGCCGGGGATCCCCGTAATGCGCACAAGATCCTCCGTGAACAGGTATTTGCGCCCGGCGGGGGGCGTGAAGATGTTGCCGCGGGACTCAGTGCTGGTGTGGGTAGTAGTGCAGTTCATGGCGTCCTCCTTCAAAAGTATTCGCCTACAGAGGGATACCCCCCGGTTTTCTTGTTGGCATAGAAGCACAGCGCCTCAAGGATAGTGCCGACGGCAAAGGGGTCGATCTCTTCCAGGCATTTTCCCGCCTGGGTGAGGATGGTAGCCAGCGAAGCGAACGGATCCATGGCTTCGCTCAAGGTGCTGGCGCTGATGTTCACGGGCGCGTCCTGTTCCGCCTGCTTTTTCTTGCTGCTGATGGCCTCCTCCACGGCATCCCTGACGCGCCAGGTGGTAGCGTGGCCGGGCAGGTAGTTCGCGCCCATGCTGCGCCTGAGCGCCGCCTGCTCCTCGTTGAAGACCTGTTCCACAAATTCCTGCACCCGCGTGAGGTACGGGAGTTCCGGGCTGTTTTCCTGTGGCATCTGTTCCCTGGACATGGTTCCTCCTTATTGTGCCGCAAGGCAAAGGTTCCTGATTCCTTTCAAAAGGCTCAATGCCGTTTGTGACGCCGCACAGGCGGCATTGAGATTGTCGCGGATGGCGTCCTGAAGCCGCGCCTTTTCATAGGGCTTGCCCCAGCGTCGCGCCGTTTCGTTGGAGGTGAGGGCGAGACCGTGGCAGAGGATGCCCAGCCTGCGCTGGCAATCCTCGGCATCGCGCATGAGTTCGCGCAGGGAAAGGGGCGGCCGGACGGGCAGTGGCGCCGGGGACAGCGTCGAGGCCCGCGGTGTGGCCTGCCGCCGTGGCGACCGCGTTGTTGCCGCCTGTCCCGTGGGCAGGCTGGAAACGTCTTTACCGCACTGTTCGCCGATCCAGCGCAGGATGTCCTCATGCAGGCGCAGGGGCGGCCGGTCAAAGATGCGCAGGCCGAAGCGCACCCGGATGGCGGCAAGAGCATCGCGGCGGTGGATGCCGGTGAGGGCGCACCAGTGATTGACGGCAGCCTCGATGCGCTGCGCCTGCCCGTGGGTGCAGTGCTCTTCTTCCCTGTAGCGGGGCTTCCTGCCGCGGGGGAGCGGGTGGGGCTGCTTTTCGTATTTCCCGGTCTTGCGGATGGCGGGGAGCACCTCCCCGGCCAACCACTTCTGGAAGGGCAGGGCCTTGGGCTTGTCGCTGCGGCCGAGGAAGAAGTAGAGGCCCTGTTCAGAGAGCGTGACCATTTCCTTTTCGCCGCGAGTGGTCAGAACGGTTCTGACCTCTTTCCATTCTTCCGGCACATGGTCAAAGCAGGCCGCGCCGTTCCAGCAGTAGCCAAGCGCAACGGCCACATCCTTGCCCACGAACCACAGTTCACCGTTTTTATCTCTGTTGATGCGCACCCCTTTTTCGCCAAAGCCAAAGAACATTAGCTGGCGGCGGGATTCAAGGGGATGAGACATGGAACACCTCTCAGTTTGGGATTTTGGGGCACAAAAAAAGCAAGGCGACGCTCCCCGGCCTGAGATAGCCGCCGGGGCCTCGCGGACACCCGGACGTCGCCTTGCCAATATGTGCCCACCCCGAAAGAGGTGTTCTGGTGGCAAGAATAAAAAAGACCGCTCTTTTCACCGCGTGGGGCACGGCAAAGGCGACGGCTGCGCCTATCTCAGTTAGGGATATCCAGTTTCTTCTATATCATGCCGCCTGTCAAGGGTCAGGCAGGTTATGTAGGGGGAAAAGCTATTTCAAGAAAAAGACCAATTCTTGGCCCACTCCCAGGGCAAGGCTGCACCACCATATGCAAACCATTACCTTTGCAAGTCGTCTCCAAATAACCTTGCCTTTATATTTATCTGCCGCTCTCCATATTCCGATATAAACATTTATGGCATACGCTATTTCAAGAAGCTCTAGACCGCCAAAAATGATATATATGCCCCAGTCGCCAAAGTGATAAAGAATGGATTGGGCGAATTCAGGCGTTAAAAGCAGCCGCATGAACATATTGTATAAAGAGAGGCAGAGGAACCCGTACAGCCAAAACGTTTGGGAGAGTGAAAAGTTCCCCATGCGGAGATTGTAGAAAAATCCGGTTCTTGCAGGCGCCGGGCTTTTGCCGGGGGCCTGTTCTTGCAGTGCCTCCTGCGGGCTTGGCGGCTCTGGATTTTGTTCAAGCGCGAATTCCTGCTGCGGGGCTGGCTCAACAGGAGCAGGCCCGATGTCTATGGTTTGGGCAGGAGATTCTTTCGGAGCCGTCACGGGCCTTTGTGGTTTTTTTCCAAAGGGGGAAGGGAGGTTTAGAAGGATAGAGCCGAGGAAGGCTACAGCAGGCCAGCAGAACAAAAGGACAGCCTGCCACCAGGGCCAGTGCCAGATGTCATGCGCGGCAAGGATGCCGCAGATGGAGCCGATGATCGGGATGTAACTCAGGGCCAGGGCGACAGCCCCGGCAAAAATTCCGTACCAGCCCCAGATGTCGCTCAGAAAACTGTATATGGCGGCAAGCTGGACAAGGCCCACGCCCATAAAAAGAATGAAGGCTGCGAGCCCAAGAAATCCTGAGAAGCGTTCCATCGCACCCCCGATAAAGCGGCGTCTCTTTTCATACCGCTTCCCCATGTGGCTCCTTCCGATTCGCGCCTAACGCCGCTTCCGCAGGCACAAAATGTGGTTGCGGCAAAAAATCAAGATTTGAGAAACATGAGGATGAGGGCCACGCCTATGCCACAAGCAATGAGAATAATTTTTCTTTTTCGTTTTTCCTGGCGATCCTTTTCCAGTACGCCCGCAATTATGGCATCCTGTTGGGCGCGGAAGGTGGGGCAGCCGTCGGACATGGTGATGAAGTCATGATTGCGGGCCGCCCAGGCTTGATCGTGCATGCCGAGGTTTGCCCGCAAGCGGCCGAGGCTGTGGAGCGTGGTCCATGCGCGGTCATAGACCTTGCGGCGGCGAGAGTTCAGGAGGATGTCTGCAATCTCCCGCCCTGAGGGGATCGCGCCGGAATAGCGGGAAATCGCCGCGCGGATTTCCGCTTCCGATGCGGCCGGGTTCAAACCAAGGGGAAGATAAAGATCACGCATTGGTCAGCCTCTCATATGCCGCCTTGATGCGGGAAAAGGAAACTTCGGCCTCGCGCATGGCTTCCTCGCCGAGCACCTGATATTTGTCCGGGTGGTGGATCTGGGCAAGGCGCACATAGGCCCGGCGGATTTCCGCGTCGGTCGCATCCTCGTCCAGCCCAAGGAGCCCCAGGTCATGGAGGCGCGTATTTCTGTCATGGCGCGGCGGCACCTCATCGTCGGCATCATCTTCGCTGTCTTGCCCGCTTCCCTCGCGCATTTGCCACCACGAAATATCATCCAGCCTGGGGAGTTCAGGCAGGGGGCAGCCTTTGGAAAGCTCCTGGAAGATCCGCTCAAGCTCATTGGGCAGAAAACCGAGAAGCGGTGCGAGAAAGAGGAGGAACTCATGCTCGGAGATGGTGAGATAGCCATCGTCAATGGCTATGGCACACATGAGATCAAGAGTGGAAAGTTTCATCTGGTGACTCATGGAGGCAACGACCTCGCAGGCGAGCTGCAGGCTGGCGAGGTCATGCCTGGCAACGGACATTGCCAGCGCCTTGAGTTCTTCCTTGGAGAGCTTGGCGCAAAAGTCGGGCAGATCGGCTAACAGTTCCAGAGGGTTGCGGCCCCCAAATTTCGCCATCCACATGGCGAGGAGTGCACCCGCGCAATGGTATCTTTGCGGGGCAGTGCCAATCATGGAAGGAGCAAGAAGGGTGTCAGCAAGTTTCGGCATACCGGCCCCTTTTTCAATACAGGTGCGCCGGGAGAAGTTACCTCGGCGACAAGCACACCCTATCAGCAAACCGATACGCAGCGCAACGCGTGGCGAGGACAGGGGGGAAGTCTAGAGGATGTTGAGAGGGGAGAGGATGAAAGTTATTTTTTCGTATAGAAGAGGGTGGCAATCGACATGGCCAAGGCACCGAACAGGGTAAGAGCAAGATTTTTTAGGGACGTTAATTCTTCTGGAGGAAGCCAGCGTAGGCAGGCGGGCATAATCAAATGCCAAATGAAGACAAAAAGGATGACTGCTGCACAAAATGTCAGCCCACTGGCAACACGACGCCGTAAAGAGTATTTAAGCTTTGTCTCTCCTAACTGAAGTTTTCTGATAACATTATTGTATCCCTCTTCATCCAGATTTAAATCTTCCGAAGGTGCAGCTGTTTCTCGCAAGTAGGCATCATTGTCATCTTTCAGCTTAAGGTCAGGAGGCAAGGACATGCTCCTTGAAATATTCAGCAATATAGGCATCAGGAATAAAGCTATTCCAACCGGCTCCCTCAGCTTTGACCCGGCCCCAAGGAGAAATTGGACTATGTGACCAGGTGGATAAAGCGGTGGCAGTATAACCACCGTATTTATCCAATGTCTTACTAATGACAGTCTTTTGCTCTTGGGAAGCGTTTTTTGCAAACTCGTCAGAAGCGGTAGCAATATTGTTTCCCTTATTGATATACTTGAATACTTTCGGAAAAACGGGACCATAAGGCCAAAAGCGGGGATATTCGTCACAGATGCGATCGCTCTTCCAAGCAAGCATGATGCCATACGCGCAATATAGCAGCTTCTGAATCTTGGTATTATTATACCCCAGGCCGCGTCGGTCGCACTCCTGGGCGATATATGCTGCGACATCTTTGCTGCTGAACATGGTGCGGCTCCTTACCCTTTGCGTCTAAACATACGAGGATGGTTGACTGACGCACCATAAGCATAAGCGTGTTTTTACCAATTGGCAACGCTTATTCTCTCGAATATTCGGAACCGGCCCAGCGGCTTTCCCCGCCTTCGCATGCCCGGAGCGTTCCGGGCTTTTTCGGCGTCGTCATGCTGTCCGGCTTGACGGCTCACACTAGCGCCCCGTGCGGTCGCCCCCGCCTCGTGGCGGGTTCCGCCATGTCCCTCCCCGGTTTCCGGGAGGGGCCGCGGCAGGCGGCTATTGCCGCCTGTTCTCCCGTTGGCACGTTGAGAATTACCATTTGGAATAAAATTGTCAAGTTATTTTATTACAAATGGAATCTATTCGAGCTGCCTGTTATATCCTTTTGGAATCAATTCGCAGTTTAGGTAGGACAACAGGTAAAAAAAGCCCCTCTACAGGGAGGGGCAAGGAGGGGGTACAAGGGGAGAGAAATTACATCACGCGCCCGAACCAGCAGACGCGGCCATGCACGACAAAGGAGGCAAGGTCGCATTCCTCCACCGGCATGGGCGCGAACTCCGGGTTCTGGGAAATCAGCATCCAGCCCCTGACGGTGCGCTGGATGCGCTTGACAAGCAACTCTTCGCCAAGCGTGACAAGAAAGATTTTCCCGTCCCTGAGCTCGGTCTGGCGCGTATCCACAAGAATTGTGTCGCCATTCATGATCAGGGGCTGCATGGATTCCCCCATCACGTCCAGCATGACACATGCTGCGGCGTGGACGCCGATGCGTTGGAGGAAGTCATGCCGAAATGCATAAAGACCGACAGTCTCGCCGCTGGTGACCAGGGAACTGCCCGCTCCGGCAAGGGCCTCCACCTTCGGGATCATCTCAAACTGCATGAAGTCCACGCCCGGCTCATGCAGGGTGATGCCCAGCCTGTCAAAGACCTTCCCAAGCTCCGCCACGGTGGGCTTGCGTTCGCCCGAAAGCCAGCGCCCAAGCGTGACCTGCTGCACGCCTGTCAATTCCGCCAGCCTGGCAATACTGCCCGCCTTGTCCCGCGCGTCGCGCAGCGCCTGTATCGTTGAATCCATGAATGTTGTCATGGAATTCCCTTACCAAATGGAATAAAAGAATTCAATGGACAAAAGGTAATTTTTTTCTTGCATTTTGAATAACCATTTGGTAATAATCTCCCCCATGAAGCCAGCAATCTATTTTGAGACAAGGGAATTCCTGGAAGCCACCGGCATGTCGGTGGCGGCGCTCTGCCGCGAGGCGGGCATCCCGTCGGTGATCCTTTCCCGCATCCTGAACGGGGAAAGACAGGATATGGTTTCCACCAATGCCGACAAGTTGCGGCGGGCCATGTGGAACCTGACCCGTCAACGCCGGGAGCAAAAGCCGTGAGCGACCTCTTTCCTCCTTGCGTCTGGATGGCTTCGGTGCTCGCGTGGGCCGGGATATTGGCGGCGCTGGCGTGGATCATGCGGGAGAGTTTAACCATAAACAGCGGCGCCCACGGCCGCACAGGCGACTTGTCAAAAGGAGGATGCGATGAATTCCGGGCGAATTGAGAGCATCGTGAGCGAATACCTGGCAAACAAGGAGCAAGCCGACAAGCTCACGTTGCGGAATGCCGAACTGGCAGAGGAGATGCAGGCCTTGGCGATCTTCGCGCCCGGTTCGGACACGGGCAGGCTGGAAGCCTGCGGCTACAAGATCAGCGTGACAAAACGCATCAATGAGAAATGGGATCAGCATCAACTCGCGCAGGTGCGGGAAGTCTTCACGGATGACCTGTTTTTCACGCTGTTCCGTCAGGAGTTCAAGCCTGACCGCCGCTCCCTCAAGGTTTTCATGCACGGGCAAAGCGATGCCAAACTCAAGGCGATGCTGATCCGTGCCTGCACGACCAGCGCCGGCAAGCCGAGCATCAAGCTGGAGAAGATGGAGGCCTGCCAATGAGCGGCCTGAAAATCATCAGCGCCGACCAGCGCATGACAGCCCAGGGCGGCATCAAGGGCGTCATCTTTGGCCCCGCCAAGATCGGCAAGACATCCCTCTTGTGGACGCTTGACCCCGCAAGCACACTCTTCGTTGACCTGGAGGCGGGCGGTCTGTCCGTGCAGGGCTGGGGCGGGGACTCGGTGGAGCTCCGGGACTGGAACAGCGCCCAGGATCTGGCGTGTTTCCTTGGCGGCCCCAATCCGTCGCGGCGCTCGAATCAGCCCTACAGCGAGGCGCATTTCCGCTATGTGTGCGAGCGGTACGGCGACCCGGCGGCCCTCGCCAAATACCAGACCATCTTCATCGACTCCATCACCGTTGCGTCACGTCTGGCGCTGCAATGGGCCAAGGGGCAGCCGGAAGCCGTTTCCGAGCGCACGGGCAAGCCGGATACGCGCGGGGCCTACGGCCTCCTGGGGCAGGAAATGATCGGCTGGATCACACAGCTTCAGCACATCGGCGCCCGCAATGTCTGGTTTGTGGGGCTCCTGGACGCCAAGCGCGACGACTTCAACCGGCCGTTCTTCGAGCCGCAGATCGAGGGCAGCAAGACGGGCCTGGAACTGCCGGGCATCGTGGATGAGGTCATTTCCATGGTGGAGCTTGTGCCGGAGGGCGCGGCAGGCGGTGCGGCAAAGGACGCTGCGCACGACGCCAGACCGTACCGCGCCTTTGTCTGTTCCCGGCCGAACCCCTGGGGCTATCCTGCCGGCGACCGCAGCGGCAAGCTCGATATGGTGGAGCAGCCGCACCTGGGCAGATTGATGCAGAAGGTCCGTGAGGGCCAGAGGCCTGCGTCCACGGAATATACCTACGCCGTTTAGCAATCAGGAGGAAGGAAATCATGCCTTACGATTTCAATACCGCCGACCGCCAGCAGAATGGCTTTGACCTCATCCCGGCCAATACCGTGCTGCCCCTGGTCATGAATATCCGGCCCGGCGGCGCGGGCGAGCAGGGATGGCTCAGGCCGTCGCAGTCATCGGACGCGCAGATGTTGGACTGCGAGTTTACCGTGGAGTCCGGCCCCTATGCCAGGCGCAAGATCTGGCAGATGTTCACCGTTTCCGGCGGCAAGCTGGATGAGCATGGCGAAAGCATCGGCGGGAAAATCAGTCGCCAGAGTCTGCGCGCCATCCTTGAAAGCGCGCGCCGCATCGATCCCGACGACATGAGCGACACGGCAATGGCCGGTCGCCGCATCAATGGCTGGCAGGATTTCAACGGGCTCGTGTTCTGGGCGCGCATCGGCGTGGAAAAGGACAAGACCGGCCAGTATGCGGACAAGAACAGGATCGCCTGCGTCCTCACGCCGGACATGAAGGACTATGGGAAGATGACGGAAGCGCCTGCCGAGGCATCGCCGGCAGGAACCGGCGGCTACGGCGCTTCCTCTCCCGCGGCGGCAGCGGCCCCCGCACCGGCATGGGGCGGGGGCGCTTCGCCGTCGCCGGCGGCAACCCCCGGCAACAGTGTCCCGGCCGCATCCGCGCAACCGGCCGCCCCGGTCGTTCCTTCCGAAGCGGCCAGCCCCGTGCCTGCCTGGGCGCGGTGAACCATTCCCGCAACCTCCCCTCAACCCCTGCCGCCGGGGCCGGAATACGGCGGCGCACATTTTCATGATCTTGCGTCCTTATCAGGAAACCATGGTCGATCGCGCGCTCGCCGCGCTCAACGCCCGTGGCAATACGTTGACCGTTGCGCCCACCGGGGCGGGCAAGACCATCATCCTTTCGGCCGTGGCCGGACGCCTTGGCGGCAAGCAGTGCGTCCTTCAGCACCGGGACGAACTGGTGACGCAGAACCTGCGCAAATACAGGGCGGTGAATCCGGGGCGCAGCGTGGGCATGTTCACGGCCGATGCAAAAAGCTGGCGCGCGGAAACGACCTTTGCCATGGTGCAGACCTTGCAGCGCAATCTCGCATCCCTGCCGAAGCTGGACGCCCTGATCATTGACGAGGCCCACCACGCCGTTGCCAACGGCTACCTCAAGATCGTGGAGGCCGTGCGCGAAAAGAATCCGGCCTGCCGCATCTTCGGCGTGACGGCCACGCCCGCGCGCGGCGACGGCAAGGGCCTGCGCGAGGTCTTTGACAACTGCGCCGACCAGATCAGCCTTCACAGTCTGGTCAGCATGGGCTTTCTTGTGCGGCCGCGCACCTATATCTGCACATTGACAGGCACGGACGAAAAGCTGGCCTCCTTACGCAAGATGCACAATGGCGAATACGACATGCACGAGGCGGCGCAGATCCTTGACGTTGCCGTCCATAATGAAGCTGTCGTGCGCGAGTGGCGAAAACTTGCCGGAGAGCGCAAGACCATCGTGTTTTGTTCCACGGTGGAGCATGCACGGCATGTGCTGGACGCCTTTCTGGCGGCGGGGGTACGCGCCGCCATGGTGACCGGCGAGATGCCGCCAGGCGCGCGCAAGGCCATGCTTGAAAGTTTCGACGCGGCTCCAGCCGTTGCGACGCAGGAAGCTACGGATGGAGACAGCAACTGGTTACCGCAATGGCCATTCAACGATGCCACTGTCGCTATCCGTAAGCCCGGCAAGCCGGGCAACGGCTACCGCCAGGACGCGCCCAATGGCGTGCAGGTACTCATCAACGTGGCTGTGCTGACGGAAGGGTACGACAGTCAGCCCGTGAGTTGTGTGGTGCTGTTGCGGCCCTGCTCGCAAAAATCCACCATGCTGCAGATGATCGGGCGCGGCTTGCGCACGGTCGATCCGGCGGCCTATCCGGGCGTTGTCAAAAAAGATTGCATCGTCCTGGACTTCGGGCGCTCCCTGCTGACGCATGGCGATCTGGAAAGCAAGGTACGCATCGACGACCGGCAGAAAGGTCTGCCCGGAATGCTGCGCCGATGTGCCCTACGGCAGCACGGAATGCCCCATCTGCGGCCATGCGTTCAAGCCGCCGCAACGTGGCGCGGGAGCAGACCCGGATGCGGAGGATGGCCCGGAAGCGGTAAGCGACGTGACGATGGAGGAAGTGAACATCCTCGACGCTTCGCCGTTCCGCTGGTGCGATATTTTTGGCTCCGGCAAAGTCATGCTGGCTTCGGGGTTCGAGGCCTGGAGCGCCGTCTGCTCCGCCGACGGGGAGACATGGCAGGCGCTGGGCCGGATGAAGGGAGAAAGGGAACTGCGCCGTCTCGCTCTCGGAGAACGGATCTCCGCATTGGCTGCCGCCGATGATTTTCTGCGGATGCACGAATCGGACGATGCCGCCAAGAAAAACAAGAGATGGCTGAATGATCCCTGCACCGAACGCCAGTGGCAGCTGCTGCAAAGTCTGGGGTACGGGCGGGATATGCTGCTTTCCTTCACAAAATACTCGGCTGCCTGCACCCTGAATTTTTTCTGGAACCGGCGGCTCATCGAAGGAGCGATCCTGCATGGATGCCATTGATCTGAAAGCCTTTGGCCGCGCATTGCAGGATGCCGGTCTGATGGAGAAAAGCTTCCTGCGCATGAGCGGGGAGGAAGTCCATGAAGTCGCCGATTTGCTGCGCGCCTTCAGCAAAAAGCACTGCCTGTTCTGCGAGCAGTGGCTGCAAGTCCCTGATGCGCCCTGGTGGGTAGGCAAATGCAGGATCGACGGGCATGAGTTGCGCAATGACAGCATGTGCACGATCAGCACGGACAGGATCCCTTTTTGATGGTCGTCCGGCGCAGACTGTCGCACAAGGAGCGAAAGATCCTCTACGAGAGGTATCTCAAAACAGAGCATTGGCATGAGCGCCGCGCGCTTGCCCTTGAGCAGGCGAAGCACCGCTGCCAGGACTGTGGGCGCGGCCCCGGGGAAGCCGGGCCGCTGGAAGTCCATCATCTGACATATGTGCATCTCTTTCAGGAAAGGCCGGAAGAGTTGCGGGTCCTCTGCCGGGCCTGTCACGGAAAGCGGCATGGATATTTCGGAGAAGAAGACATGCAGGATTTCAATACGCACAAAACCGGCGGCAGGGTCGTCCATCGTATAGACGCGGCCATGCAGACCGCGCAGGAACAACGCGACGCCGCGCGCCTGTCCACCAGAACGCCGCGCATAGGCGCGTCCAGGCTGGGGGAGGCTTGCCTGCGCAGGCTCCAGTACGAATATTTCAAGGCGCCAAGGGACACGCCGTTTCAGGGGAAAGCCCTGCGGATTTTCCACCGCGGGCATCAGGGTGAAGACTGGATGGCGGACTGGTTCCGGCAGGCAGGGTTCACTCTTGATACCCATGATGCGCGAGGGGAGCAGAAATGCTTTCGCGCGCTGGGGGGGAAGGTGCTGGGGTATGCGGATGGGGTGTTTCTGGACGGCCCTGAAGACTGCGGGCCGTATCCGCGACTGTGGGAAAACAAGGTTCTCGGAGCGAAAGGCTGGAACAGGCTGGAGCGTGAAGGGCTGAAAAAGGCCTATCCGGTCTATTACGGGCAGGTCCAACTCTATATGGCGTATTTTGAACTGACGGAAAATCCGGCGCTGTTTTCGGCCCTCAATGCCGACAGCATGGAGATCTGTGTGCTGGATATCACCTTTGATGCTTCTGTGGCGCAGGAGCTTTCGGACAGGGCAGTGAACCTGATCCGCGCCTGCGAAGCAGGCCAGCTTCTTCCCCGTTGTACCCAGGATGAATCATGGTTTGAATGCAAATTCTGCGACTACCATGAACGCTGCTGGCGAAATTGAATGTTGGATTTCAATACGGCATCCAGACAGCAGGGTGCGGGGGCGCCCCTGCCGAGACCTTTGAACGGCACAATGCCTGTCGAAGTCTTCCGGCGTTTTTTGCTGGAGCACGGTCTGCGTCCCGATGCGCCCATTGTCCCGACCGAGGAGCGCGTCCAGCGCTGCCCGGTGGAAGGCGACAGGGCCGGACAACGTTCAGGATGGTATGTATTTTTTGCCGACAGGCTCCCGGCCGGCGAAGCCGGGAACTGGAAGACCGGCGAAAGCTGGAAGTGGTGCGCGAAAGAAGAACACCTGCTGACGAGCGCAGAGTGGAAAATCGCCGGCGCACACCTGGAGCGTGCCAAAATGGCACGGGAGAGGGAAAGAGCGCGACTGGCCGAAGAAGCGGCTTCACGCGCTCGATCCATGTGGGCCAGGGCACAACCCTGCGAGGCCCATCCTTACCTGAGCGCCAAATGCACTGCGTCATATGGTCTCAGGGTGTTGGCCGGAAAACTTCTGATCCCGGTCATGGACATGGCGGGGACACTGCGTTCCCTGCAGAAAATCGACGCCGGTGGGAAGAAAGAATTCCTTTTTGGCGGCGCGACACGCGGCGGATCCTACACGATCCCCGGCAAACCCGACATGGTGGCCGTTGCCGAGGGCTATGCCACGGCGGCAAGCATCCATGCGGCAACAGGCTGGACAGTGCTGGTGGCGTTCAACTGCGGCAATTTGCTGCCGGTGGCAAAAGCCTGGAAAGCCGGCCATCCTGAAGCCCGGATGGTCATCTGCGGGGATGATGACCGATCCACGAAGAGCGGCAATGCCGGACGGCTGGCTGCCGAAGCCTGTGCACGGGAAACCGGCGCGTCTGTTCTCTTTCCCCAGTTCCGTTCCGACGACAAAAAATCGACGGACTGGAACGATCTGTACACCAGGGAAGGCATGGAGGAGGTGAAGCGGCAGCTTCTTGCGCCGTTCAGGAGCTACACCATAGCAGTGGAGGACTGGGTACTCCGGCCGGAGACGTTCACGGTGGCGCCGGAGCCACGGCGCGACCTGGTGGAGAACACGCTGCCCCTGGGCGCGGTGGTCCTGCTGGCCTCGCTGGGCGGCATCGGCAAGTCCATGAAGATGCTGGATCTGGCTCTGCAGGTGGCCGGGGAACCAGCAGAAGCTGCGGCGGACGGCATGGACTTCAACGGGGAGCCCATGTTCTTCGGCAACCGCATCCTGGAGCATGGCCCGGCGGTGATCTACACGGCGGAGGACACCAACCGGGACAATCAGGACCGCATTTACAAGATGGGGCGTCCCTTCCCCAGGTACCCGGTCAGCGTCATCCCCATCATTGACGTGGTGGGCTCGTATCCGCTCATCCTGCCCGGCGACAGGAACGGGCCCGTGACCTCGCCGCACTGGGACGAGGTGCGCGAACAGCTGCTGAAGATCAGGCCCAAGCTGGTGGTGTTCGACCCCCTGTCCTCGTTCGCGCTGCTGGATCTGAACAAGCCTGAGGTGGCGACCTTTGCCATTGGCATGTTCGCCAACCTCGCCTCGGAGACCGGGGCGTGCATCCTCGTGACGCACCACCTCGCCAAGACCAAGGACAATATCACCACGCCGGAGCAGGCGCGGGCCCTGGTGCGCGGTTCAACGGCCATCGTCGACCGGACGCGCGGCACCTATGTGCTGTGGGGCCTGGGGGAAAAACAGGCGAAGCATGTCTGCACGTCGCTGGGCGAGGAATGGGAGCGGGACAAGGTCATCCAGGGCTGCCTCGCCAAGGAGAACTTTGGCGGCGACAAGTCCATCAAGACATTCGTGCGGCGCAAGAATGGCCTGCTCGTCGTGCGCAACGCCGACCTTGCCAGCGCGGCGCGGGAAAACGTCCCGGCCCTGCTGGAAAGCCTGGAACTGGCGTGCGCGGATGCCGCACGGCGCGGTCAGCCCTTCACCAGGACCGGGGCTAACGGCCTGTTTGCCAGGAGGCAGGAACTGCCCGCCATGCTCAAGGGCATTTCACGGCACCAGCTGGAGAACGCCGCGCAGAAGCTGCTGGATGCCCAGCGGCTCGTGCTGTGCATCAGCAAGGGCAGCACAAGCAAGAAATGGCTCGACGTGCCGGACGGCGACTTCGCTCTGGGCATCGGGGAAATCGTGAAGGGGGCGACGGAAAAGATCATGGCCGGGGAAGGACATGGATAATGGTCGTTCCCGTGCTTTCCAAAAAAAACATTTCCGGCCTTTGGCCGAAAAAGTGGCGGCACATGCGGTTTTACGGGTGGGCTTTCCACGGTTTCCACGAAAATGTTTCCGAAATTTTGCGGGGCGCCGGGAGGCTTTTTTATGGGTATGTTATATTTCAGATGGTTATAGATAATAAGTTGTAATCATTATGGAAATCAAAATGGAAATTTTTGCTCCGAAATTCTTTCAACCTGTTGAAACAATTATGGAAAATATTTCCGGAAGGGTCGGGAACAGAGCGCGTGCGACCATGTATAACCTGTTGAAAAAATGCAACATTCCAATTTCCGTCCCTTCCCCTCCCCCTTAAGGGGGAGAGGGGTTCGGGACGGGGCCCTCTCCCTCTCCCCGTGGGGGAGGCGCGCGACGTTGGAAAGAGAAAATTTTTCAGACAGCGAGGCCGGAGCATGAAGAAAGACCATGAGCAGCACATTGCCTACACGCCCAGGATCCTCCGCACCATGGCGGAAATCTGCGAAGCCTTCGGCGTGGGCGAAAAGACCGTGAAAGCCTGGGTGAAACAGGGCGCGCCCATCGCTGTTGAGGGCGACGGGCGCAGGGTGCGGTACAGTGCGGAGA
Source organism: uncultured Desulfovibrio sp. (assembly GCA_964576895.1). Lineage (GTDB taxonomy): Bacteria > Desulfobacterota > Desulfovibrionia > Desulfovibrionales > Desulfovibrionaceae > Desulfovibrio. The sequence continues at coordinate 24,444 of CAZNXQ010000002.1, read as the reverse complement.
TGGTCAGGCTTCAGGAGTGGAGGTGTGATAAGAAGGAAATTATATGATGTTTACATTCATTTATACCTTTTATGTCATCAGGATTATTTTGAGTTAATAATAAATAACAAATATATAATAAATTTTTTTTATCATCGTTTAGGCTGCTTATTAATGCATCAATATATTGTTGCTTATTAATCTCAACATCGCTTTCCATAATATGCGAATAAAGTAATTTAAAAAATTCAAATAATTTTTTATTATCATTAGAGCTAGAAATATTGTGTGATATTCTATCTGTATTAAATTTATTAGGATTTTTTAGGTCAGAAGGACTAATATTCTTTTTGTTCCATTCAGCCTTAGCCGTAAAGTTTAATAATGATTGTAAATCGGATACGTTATTTATTGATTCTAATTTATTATATAAGAATATATAAAATCTCTCAAATTCATTACGTTCAGCTAATTTTCTCTGGCGTTCTATTTCCTCTTTTTGACCTAAAAGTTCATCTGCTTGTCTAGCCATTTCTATACGTTGGGATTTAAGTTCTTCACGCTGCAAGCGCAGCTCATCTTTTTGCATCCATAACGATGCAATAATGCCAGCGAACGCTAGTCCAGAAAATAGGGTATTTAAAGCGCCATAAGAATCACCAAAACTTCCCATCTTCTCAACGGAGAATGTTGCAAGACCGATGGGCCAAAGACCAGATACTATTAAGGCAACAAGGCAAAACCAGAAAAATAAACAAATAGATATTGTTTTTTTGCGCTTAGCACGCTTATAGTTAAAATTTGCAAAAAATTTTTTACAACGTAGTTGTGTTTTTGATAGCCTCATTTTTCTCCTCCCAAAACCCTGTCAACCCCTCCTCAGATACTCCCCAGACCCTACCCAGATGCTCCCCAGTCTGTCCAGCCGAAAAAGCCGTGCTACGCTTCCAGCAAAATTCAGGAGCGTAGTTCATGCGGCAAGGCACATTCCAGGATGCCCACCAGTTCACCGCCAAGTGGGAGGGCGGTCTTTCGGACCACCCGGCCGACCGGGGCGGCCTCACGGCCTACGGCGCGTCCATCGCCTTTGTGCAGGGCATTGCCGGGACGCAGGCGGGGCGCGACTTTCTCCAGCAGATCGGCATTGACCTGCCAGTCACCAGGCAGCGCATGCGCCGCATCACGTTCGAGCAGGCGCGGGCCATGTTCCGCCACGAGTTCTGGGACGCGCTCCATCTGGACGATCTACCCTTCAGGCAGGCGGCCCTGCTCTATGACGCGGCCGTCAACAGCGGCCCGGCGCAGGCCGTGCGCCTCTCGCAGCGCGGCTACAACCGTTGCGTCACGGATGGCGTCAAACTGGCCGTGGACGGCGTTCTTGGCCCCATGACGCGCAAGGCGCTCCAGACCGACACCGACGCTGTGATCCGGGCCATCATCCAGGCGCGGCGGGACTTTTACGAGAGCCTCGCGGAGAGCAGGCCGGAGCAGCGCGTGTTCCTCAAGGGCTGGCTCAACCGGGCGGATGCTTTGGAAACGCTGCTGCTGGCATAGGAGGCACAGATGTTCGGATGGCTCAAAAGTCTTTTGGGCATCGGCGAGAAGGCCATGGAAAAGATCTTCCCCGACCGCGCGGCATCCCGCGAGGCGCAGAGCCGCATCAACGAGGCGGAAGTCGCGGGCGCGCCGGCATCACGCCTCCGCCTCTGGCGGTCATTCCTGGGCTGGGCGCTCTCCGTCGCCTTCATTTGGGAGGTCATAGCCCGTCCGGTCATCGTTACCTACTGGCCGGAAGTCCCGCTGCCGGATTCCGTGCTCAAGGAAGTTTCCAGCCTGCTCCTGGGCATGCTGGGGCTGGGCTTCTAGGGGGCGGGCATGGAACACACCGTTGCCATTTCCTCCACGCTGATCCCGCTCCTCCTTGCCGTCATCGGCTTCGAGGGGGCGGTCATGGCCTGGCAGTTCAAGCGCCACCTGGACAAGAACGAGCGTGACCACGACGAGCTGTTCTCGCGCACCAACGAACATTCGCGGCGGCTCTCCGTGGTGGAGAACGAGGTGGAGCACCTCAATCGGCAGGGGCGCGGCTAGGACATGGCAGCGGTGCGCGGCAATCCCGACAAGCTCAAGCCGGTACGAAGCAGGCGGGAAGCAAGCGAGCGCGGCAAAACCGGCGGGAAGAAGAGCGGCGAGGCGCGGCGCAGGAAGAAGGAACTGCGGGAGCATCTTGAGGCGCTGCTGGCCGGGAAGCGGGAAGGCATGACCACTGCCGAAGCCCTGACCCTGGCGCTGGTGGAAAAGGGTCTGGCCGGAGATGTGCGGGCCTTTGAAGTCATCCGCGACACCATCGGCGAGAAGCCGGTGGAGAAGTCGAAACAGGAAATTTCCGGCGGGATGGCGCTGACATGGCAGAAATGACCAAAATCGAGATCCCCTACAAGCCCCGCTATCCGGAGGTGCATGCCGCGCTGGAGGCGCACCGCTTTGCCGTGCTCGTGGCGCACCGGCGTTTCGGCAAGACCGTCCTTGTGGTCAATCATGTCGTCAAGCAGGCCTGCCTTTCCAGCGTGGAGCGCGGTTCCTGGGCCTATGTGGCGCCGTTCCGCAATCAGGCGAAGCTGGTGGCCTGGGATTACTTCAAGCATTACACCGCGCCCATCCCTGGGCGGACGGTCAACGAGAGCGAACTTTCCATCAGCCTTCCCTCCAACGGCGGCGGCGCCAAGATCCGCATTTTCGGCGCGGACAATCCGGACGCCCTGCGCGGCCTCTATTTCGACGGCGTGGTGCTGGATGAAGTGGCGCAGATGAAACCCGAAGTCTGGGAAGAGATCCTCCAGCCAGCGCTGGCGGACAGGCAGGGCAGGGCGGTGTTCATCGGCACCCCCAAGGGCATCAATCTGTTCAGCGAACTCTACGCCCGCGCCGTGAAAAACCAGGCGGACGGCAATCAGGACTGGTGCGCCATGTCCTTCCCGGTCACGGCGACCAGCGCGCTGCCGCGTGAGGAGGTGGACAGGCTCAGGGCCGAACTTTCGGACAATGCCTGGCGCCAGGAAATGCTCTGTGATTTCGCGGCCAGTTCTGACGATGTGCTGATCCCGCTGTCGCTGGTGGAGGAGGCGCAGGCGCGTGTCCACCGCACGGAAGACTACAGTTTTTCGCCGCTTGTCCTCGGCGTGGACGTGGCCCGCTTCGGCGATGACAGCACCGTCATTTTTCCGCGACAGGGGCTTGTGGCCCATGAGCCTGTGCTGCTGCGCAAGACGGACAACATGGCGGTTGCCGACCGGGTGGCCTGCGAGGCGCGAGAGCGCAACGCCGCAGCCGTCTTTGTGGACGCGGGCGCGGGCGCGGGCGTCATCGACCGTCTGCGGCAGCTGGGGCAGCGGGTGACGGAAGTGCATTTCGGCGGCCGCCCCATGCGCGCGGATCGTTTTGTGAACCGGCGCATGGAGATGTGGCGGCTTTTGCGCGACTGGCTCGTTTCCGGCGGCTCCCTGCCCCCCGATGAGGCGCTCAGGGCGGAGCTTTCCGCGCCCACCTACAGCTTTGACAATCGGGGACTGCTCAAGCTGGAGCCAAAGGAAAAGGTCAAGGAGCGGCTCCTGCGTTCGCCGGATCGCGCCGACGCCCTGGCCCTGACCTTCGCCGCGCCCGTGGCGGCGCCGGACATAGAGGAAATGGCCGGGCGTGACGCAGGGAAACCCTATGATCCGCTGGCATGGTGAATGTGATGGCTGACATGACGTATTCCCTCCTGCTGCATGAAGCCCAGTACCGCGAAGTCTATGCGCGCATGCGGGAGGAACGCCTGCTCTGGGCGGCGTGGCCGGACGTTGCGGCCGGGGAGTGGACTCCGGAGGACTTCTGCCGCCGTCTGGGCAGGAAAGATATGTATGTCCTTGGCGGCTACATCGACGGAAAGCTTGCGGGCGTGCTGCTGCTCTGGCCCGTGGCGCGGCGAACTCTCTGCGCCGAGGTCGGGCTGACGGCGTTCCGGCGCCATTTCGGGCAGGCGCGGGAATTGTGCCGCGGCGCGCTGCTCCATGCCTGCCGCCAGCTGGATCTCTCGGCGATCATCGGCCGGGTGGCGGCCACCAACCGCCACATCCTGCGCATGCTCGGCGGCCTCGGCTTTGCGGAGCTGGGGCGTGTGCCCGGCATGATCTGGTATGCGGCCCTGCAAAAATTCGTGGACGGCGTGCTGGTCATGGCAACGCCGTCCAGCATCATCAACAGCAAGGAGGCATGAGCATGGGATTCGGAGGCGGCCCCAGTTACGACCCGCCCAAGGTCGAACCGTTGCCGGAAAAGCTGGCGACCAAGAGCGTGTCGGCGGGCGCCACGGCAGCGGCCCAGGCGCAAAGGGACAAACAGAAGAAGAACCGCGGCCTTGCGTCGAGCATCATGACGGCGCGCGGCGCCATGGCGGAAAACGACACGGGCGGCAATTCCACGCTGGGATAGCGGCATGACGAACTACGACGTCAACGAACTGGAGCGGCGCTATACCGCTCTCAAGACAGAGCGCAGCGGCTGGGATACGGCATGGGACGCCCTTGCCGAGTTGTTCCTGCCCTGCCGCTGGCGTTCGGATACCGACACCACCGCCCACAAGTCCCCCAGGCTCAACGGACGGCTGATCAATTCCACGGGCGTTTTGTCCATGCGGACGCTCGCCGCGGGGATGCAGGGCGGCATGACGAGCCCGGTACGTCCGTGGTTCCGCCTCAAGCTCAAGGGAGATGCCGGAGCGCCCGGACTCAACGCGTGGCTGGAGGAAGTGACGGGGAGGATGCAGCGCGTCCTGCACGAGAGCAATTTCTACAATGCCGTGCATGGCCTCTATGCCGACCTGGGCACCTTCGGGACTGGGCTGCTCATTGAAACGGCGGATGAGAACGGGGTCAGTTTCCATCTCGTGCGCGCGGGGGAATACGTCCTTGACGTGAACGGCAGGAACGAGGTCGATACCTTTTTCCGGCGTCTGCATATGACGGCGCGCCAGATCGTTGACCGTTTCGGGGAGGATGCCTGCCCCCATACCGTGAAGCTTGCCGCCAAGGCGCGCAACGGACAGGGCGGCGTCACGCGCTTTTCCGTCATCCACGGCGTGTTCCCGCGCAAGGATATGGACACGAGGGCAGCCATCGGCCCCCAGAGTATGCCCTATGCTTCCGTGTACTGGCTTTCCGCCGCCGGGGAGAGCGGGCGCGCGCAGATACTTTCGGAAGGGGGCTACCGCTCCTTTCCCGCCTTCGCGCCGCGCTGGGACGTGAACGGCGCCGACGTCTACGGCCGTTCCCCGGCCATGGACGTGACCCCGGACTGCCGCATGCTCCAGGCCATGAGCAGCAGCCTGCGGCGCATGCAGCACAAGATGGCAGACCCGCCCATGGCCGTGGATTCATCCCTGCGCAGCTATGGGGTGAACCTTGACCCCGGCGGCAAGACCTATGTCGACATGAGCGGTCTGACGCGCAACGGCGCGCCCATCCTCCCCGTCCAGCAGCCGGAACCGGCGGCGCTCAATTACACCATGCAGGGCATCGCCGACGTTGAGGGCACGATCCGCGACGGGCTGTATGTGGATCTGTTCCGCATGCTCATCGACGACGACCGCCGCCAGATAACGGCGACGGAGATCCAGGCCAAGCAGCAGGAAAAGATGATCCTCATCGGCCCGGTGGTGGAACGGCTGCACAAGGAATTGCTCGAACCGCTCATCACCCGCACCTACATGCTCATGGACGAATACGGCGTTTTGCCGCCACTGCCGGAGGAGCTTGCCGGAGAAGAACTGGACGTGGCCTTTGAGAGCGTCCTTGCCCAGGCGCAGAAGCTCACGGCGACCAGCGCCATCGACCAGGGCATGGCCTTTGTCTTCCAGACCGCGCAGGCAAAGCCAGAAGCGCTCGATGTGCTCAATGTGGACGCCATGACCAAAAGCTATCTGGAGCGCGTGGGCATGCCCGAAGGCTGCATCAATGACGATGCCGCCATCCGGCAGGCGCGCGAGGCGCGGGCCGCAGCCCAGGCGCAGGCCGAGGAACAGGCGCAGGCCCAGGCGGCGACGCAGCAGATGGTGGACATGACGGCAGCGGCAAAAAATCTTGGTCAGACGCCGACAGGCGCTGACGGCCAGACCCTGATGGGCACGATTCTTGGCGGACTGGGGGGCATATGAACGAATGGCTTGGCGAGTGGGGCGGCGGCAGGGAATCCGACCGTGACAGGCAAAAGGAGGCGGCGGCGCGGCAAACGGCACGGATGGAGGAGGCGGTGCGGCAAATCGCGGCAACTCCTGACGGCCGCTATTTCCTGCGCAGGCTGGTCCTTGAGACGGGCGTGTTCAGCGCCGGGTATCCGGCGGGGCACGCGGAAGCGGCCTTTCTGGAGGGCAAGCGCATCGTGGGCCTGACTGTTTTGCGGTACTGCGCCGCTGTTGGCGCGGGCGACATATTCATGACCAACGAGGAGCACGATCATGACTGATACGGAAATGGCGCCCGCGGGCGCTGACGGCATTGCCGACGAGCAAGGAGCGGAAGGCATCGCCGAAGATGGCTGCGCCGCGGCTGCTGCCGGGAACGGCATTGCCGACGAGCAAAAAGCCGATGCCGGCAAGGATCAGATGGACGGCAACGGCGCGGAGGGAAAGAACACCGCCCCTGAGCCGTATGAATTGGCCGCCCCGGCGGATTTTCCCCTGCCGGAAGCCAACCTCAAGAGTTTTTCCGACGCCTGCAACAGGCTCGGCCTGAGCAGGGAACAGGCCGAGGGCATGCTCAACTGGCACAAGGAGTTCCATGCCGCCGTCAGCGGCGAGGCGCAGCAGAACGCCGCCAATACGCTCTCCGGCTGGCAGAGGGAGATCCAGGCTGATAAGGATTTCGGCGGCGTCAACATGAAGGCGACCGTGGCCGATGCGCGCAAGGCGCTCTCCGCCTTTGACCCCGATGGAGAACTCAGGACGCTGCTGCGCGAAAGTCAGTATCAGCATCATCCGGCCATTATCCGCGCCATTGCCCGCGTCGGGCGGGCCATGGGCGAGCATGCGTTCATCGGCGCCAACGGAGAAGGCGGAAAGGCGAGCGCTCCCCTTGAGGAGCGTCTGTACAAGAACATGAAGACGGAAGGGTAAGGAGGAACAGGCATGGCGAATCAGAAGGGGCTGGTGGCGACGCTGGCCGAACTGGAAGACTTTTACAAGGGGCAGCCCGCCGGGGATGTCATTGAACTGATGAACCAGAGCAATGACATCCTTTCCGACGTGCAGTGGATGGAATCCAACCAGACCGACGGCCACCTGACGCGCATCCGCACGGGCCTGCCGGAGGTATACTGGCGCAGGCTCTACCAGGGCACGCCGCCGTCCAAGTCGCAGTGGAGCCAGGTCAAGGAGCAGTGCGGCATGCTTGAGGCGCGCATGGAACTGGATCTGGCCGAGATCGAGCTCTACGGCGACAAGGCAAAGGCGTTCCGGCTGTCCGAAGCCCTGGCTTTCGCCGAATCCATGCGCCAGAAGGTCGCCGCCACGCTGTTCTATGGCGACAGCAACGTCAATCCGGATGAGTTCAACGGCCTCGCCATGCGCTACCCCGGCAAGAACAGCCCGCATGTGCTGGATGCCGGGGGCACGGGCACCAAATGCACGTCCGCCTGGCTCGTCTGCTGGGGCAGCAATACCTGCCACGGGCTGTATCCCAAGGGCAGCACCGGCGGCCTGAAAAACAAGGATCTCGGCGAATACACGACAACGGACGATGCGGGCCGCAAATACCAGTGCGTGGGCGACCTCTACACCTGGCGTTGCGGGCTTGCCGTGCGCGACTGGCGCGCCGTGGTGCGGCTGGCAAACATCGACACCACCAAGCTGACCCTGCGCAAGGGCGAGACGGGCTTCATCGACCTTCAGGCCCTGACCATCCGCGCCAAGAACATGATGCCCGAAACCATGCGTTCGCAGGCCATCTGGTACTGCAACCAGGACGTGCTCACTGCCCTGGAGCTGCAATCCACCGATGCCGGGAACGTGCATCTGACCTACGGCGAATATTTTGCGTCCAAGGCGGTGCCCTCCCTGCACGGCAGGCCCATCCGGCAGTGCGATGTCATTTCCGGCGCCGAGAAGGCGCTGGCGTAAAGGAGGTCCGCCATGCTCATTGATTCCAATCTCGTGCTTCTCGACGACCAGTCCCTTGCCAGTACCGTTACCAGCGAGACGGTGGGTCTGACCTCGTTCCTCACACCGGGGCGCGAGGAACCCATCCCCATCTGCATCAAGGTGACGGAGGCGGCCGCAGGCGGCACCAAGGTGGAGATCAAGCTTCAGGAATGCGACACCAAGGCAGGCACATTCGCCGATGTGCCCGGCGCAGCCATCACCGCGCCCCTGGCCGACCTCACGGCGGGCACGCGCCTTGGCTGGCGCTGGCTGCCCGCGGAAGTGAGCAAACCGTGGATCAAGCTGGCCGTCACGCTCACCGGCACCTTCACGGCGGGCAAGCTCTTCGCCGCCCTGGCGCGCGAGGATGACCTGCCCTACGAAGCCGGGATGTATATCGACGGCGGCAAGGTCAAGGGGTAGTGCGGTCACGGCCCCGGCCTGTCCATGGGGCGGGCCGGGGCATGCGGAGGGAACATGGCGTCCACGGCGGGCAAGATCGACATTTTCAACATGGCCCTTGGCTTTGTGGGCACGCGCACCATCGCCTCCGGCGAGGAGCGCACCCCGGAAGCCATTCAGTGCAATCTCTACTGGGACAGGGCGCGTCGGGCCGCGCTGCGGGACTATCCCTACAGTTTCGCCACGCGGCGCGTTGAGCTCGCCAGAAAGCCCCTGCCCGAAGCCTGTGACCGTGCCTGGCGTTTCGCCTATGCCCTGCCGGACGGCTGCCTGAAGGTGCAGCGTCTCGGACGGGACGCGGAATTTGGACGCCGGACCCCCTTCAGCATCGAAAGCGATGCCACCGGCAGCATCCTGCTCTGCGACCTGGAGCGCGCCATCGCCGTGTGCACGTTCGACGTGACGGATGTGGCCCGCTGGGATGAGCTTTTCGTCCTCTGTATGGCACGCAAGCTGGCTTGCCTGGTGGTTGTGCCGTTGTTCAAGAACAATTCGGGAAAAGTCCAGGAACTGGAACAACTCTACAGGATGGCGATCCCGGCGAGCGAAGGACAGGATGCCAGCGAGCGCAGAGAAAGACAGGAACTGGATTCATGGCTCACAATCAGGGGAGCGTGGTGAATGCTTGAATCCACAGTCAGCAAGAATGTCTTTGAGGGAAACGGCTCGGCAACGGTTTTCCCGTTCACGTTTCGCGTCTGGAAAACAAGCGAGCTTCAGGTCAGCGTGACCTCGCCGGAGGGCAAGTCGGAAATCGTTACGGACTGGACGGCGGAACTTACGGAGAGTGGGGGAAGTCTGACCTATCTGCGTGACGGAACTCCGCTCCCGAACGGGTGGAAACTTGCCGTCACGCGCGACATGCCCTTCACGCAGGAAGTCAACCTGATCACAGGAACAAATTTTGACCCGGAAGTGATCGAAACGGCCCTGGACATGGCCGCGGCCGAACGTCAGCAGCTGCGGGAGCGCCTGGCGCGGGCCGTGGTGGTGGAGCCCACCGATGAGAAAAGCGCGGAGGATCTGCTCGATGACATTGTGGCCTCGCGCGAGGCGGCCGCGAACTCGGCAACGGCTGCCGCCGGGAGCGCCACGGCCGCCGCCGGTTCGGCGAGCGCAGCGGACGCCTCGGCGGACGCCGCTTCCGGCAGCGCCGCTGCCGCCTCCTCCTCCGCCGGGGATTCCGCCGAAAGCGCCGCCCTGGCGCAAGCCTGGGCGGAGAGCGAAACGCCGCCCGACCCGGACGACCCGGAGAGCAAAAGCGCCAAGACATGGGCGGCCATTGCCGCGGATGTGGTGCCCATTGCCACGCCGGGGATCGCGGGCAAGGTCAGGCCGCAGACGGGAGCCGCCGACGGCCTGCTTCTGGAGGCCGACGGCAGGCTGAAGGCGCGCATGGCCACGCTCATCACCCCCGGCATCGTCAGGCCGGACGGCACGACCATCACCATCAGGCCCGACGGCGCCATCAGCGTGGCAATCGGGGCCGTCTACGAGCTGGGCGAGATTTACTACTTCCGCAATCCGACCCTGCGGCCCGGTTTCCAGCCGTGCCAGGGGGGCCTGCTGCAACAGGCGGCCACGCTGTACCCGCAAATCTGGGCGTACCTCCAGACCGCCGAAGGGCAGCAGCTCTGCAAGACCGAGGCGGAATGGCAGGCCATGACGCAGGCCGCCTGGGGCGACGGCAGCTTCAAGGCGTCGTGGAACGGCATCGGCGGGGCGCCGTACTTTGTACAGGATCTGAACGCGGGCACGCTCCGGATGCCCGACATCCGGGGCATGTTCGCCTGTGCGGCGGGCGATGGTACCTACGCTCCCAGCATGGGAACAGGTAAGGGTGATACGGAACGTCAAGTGTTTGGCTCCCTTTTCGAGCATATGCCGAGCAATAATCCCTCATTTACTCCCCCATCGGGGGTATTTGCATGGAGGAACCCAGCAACCATTGTAGGCAGATTTGCGGGAGACACTAATAGCGCCTACCTATATGATTTTGATAATTCCCGCGTTGTGCCCACTGGCGCCGCCAACCTTCCGCGCTCGTGGGGCGCTCTCGCGTGTTGCTACCTTGGCCAACCGTCACAAGCCTAGGCCGTGGCGGGGACGCCCAGATACGCGCAGGCCAACGCACCCCAACTGCGGGGGATGTTGACAGAGCCAGTGGGCACGACTCTGGAGGGGTCAAAACCGGCTAGCGATAATGGTGCCGTATTGCCCGAATAATAGCCACCCACGGATAGAAACTGGAATGGTCCTGTAAAACCAACATCACTTAATCCGGCCGCAAAATTGCCAGGAAAATTCCGAATCCTGTCCCCCGCGCTCCCTGCCATGCTGGGAGGGGTAAATAAACCAAAAAGGAGTCTGAAAAATGGCAACCGCATACCAGTACGACATGAACGGCTACTATGCCGGAAAAATTGAAGATTATGGTCTGTTGCCGAACAATGCCACCTACACGATGCCGGAACAGCAGGAGGGGTACATCCCCCGCTGGAACGGCAGCGCGTGGGAGCAGGTGGAAAACCACAAGGGCGAGGAAGGCTGGCTTGACGGCAAGCCCCGCAAAATCGGGGACTACGGCCCCTATCCTGACGGCTGGAGCGCCACGGAGCCGGAAAAGAGCCGCGAGGAGCTCCTCCGGCTGCTGCGCGCCGCGCGGGACATCCGGCTGGCCGCCACGGACTACCTGATGCTGCCGGACTCTCCGCTCGCCGGCGAGCGGAAGGCGGCGGTGACCGTCTACCGGCAGGCCCTGCGCGATTTGCCCGCGCAGGAGGGCGCGCCCTGGGACGGCGGCGGGGAGGCGACCCCGTGGCCGGTGATGCCCGTGAGCGTGTGAGGTTCGCGCCATGCGCATCGTCTTTCGCAACTTTACGGGTGGCGAGGTCACGCCGACGCTCTCGGCCCGCTATGACCTGAAAAAGGCGGGCAGCTTCCTCCAGTGCTGCGAGAATTTCATCCCCAACCTGCATGGGGACATTGAGCGCAGGCCGGGAACGCGCTTCATTGCCGCGCTGGATGGCCAGGCGGTGCTGCTGCCGTTCCAGTTCAACACGGAACCTGAAAACAATTATGTCCTGATCTTCAGCGCGGACAAAATCCGGGTGGCCTCGCCGGACGGCCTGCTGCCGGGGGTGGAACTGGCAAGCCCGTATGCGCTTGAGGATGTGTATGCCCTGTCCGCCGCACAGGTGGGCGATGTGGTGTATCTGGCGCACAAGGATTACGCCCTGCGAAAGATCACGCGCTCCGGAACGGCTCCCGACTATGCGTGGGCCATCGCGGAAGTCGCCCTGAACACCAGCCTTGCCGCGCCGACGGGAGTGACCGCCTCATGGAAGGGCGAAGGCGGCAGCTACACGCTCAATTATGTCGTCACCGCGCTGGACAAGGACGGCGTGGAATCGCTCGCGTCCGCGGTTGTCGGCGTGCAGGGAAAATTCCCTACCGACTGGGTCGTCGGCAATTCCGTGAGTCTTTCCTGGCAGGCGGTGGACGGCGCCGAGGAATATAACATCTACCGGGAGAGCGCCGGGTATTACGGCTTCATCGGCGTCTCCCGGAGCACGGGGTTCAGTGACCAGAACTACGAGGCGGATACCGCGATCACGCCGAAAGAGGACTGGAACCCCTTTGCGGACGGCAACCATCCGGCCACGGTGACATTCCACCAGCAGCGCATGGTGCTGGGCGGCACGAAGAAAGACCCGGCCTCATTCTTCATGAGCCGCACCGGCGACTATGAGAATTTCCGCAAATCCAGGCCACTTCAGGACGATGACCCGGTGGAATACATGCTGGCTTCGGGCAGCATCGACGAAATCAAGTGGGTCTCCAGCTTCGGCGACCTGCTCATCGGCACTTCCGGCGCCGAGTACAAGGCGTCCTCCAGCGGCGCGGCCATCACTCCGAAGGATGTGGAGATTTCCGTGCAGTCCTACTGGGGCAGTTCCGCTCTCAGCCCCATGATCATCGGGCAGTCCGTCATGCACTGCCAGCGCTCCGGCTCCCATGTGCGCGACCTGTTCTATTCGTGGGAGTCTGACGGCTACGCGGGTAACGACCTTTCGTTGCTCGCGCCGCAACTGGTGGAGGGGAACCATATCCGGCAATGGTGCTTCCAGCAGTCGCCGGGTTCAAATATCTGGGCCGTGCGCGCGGATGGCGTCCTGTTGTGCCTCACCTACATGAAGGAGCAGAATGTCTATGGCTGGTCACGGCACGTCACGCAGGGAAAAATCCTTTCCGTGGCCGCCATTTCCGGTTTTGCGGGCGATGTGGTTCTGCTTGTGGTCGAGCGTATTGTCGATGGCGACACGGCGTATTTTCTGGAAATGCTGACCCCGCGCTTTGAGGAAAAGGCGAGAGTCGAGGATGCCTTTTTCGTGGATTGCGGCGTGACGTCCGCCAGTGGGGAACCGCAGGAGGAAATTGCCGGACTCGCGCATTTGGAGGGCTGCGAAGTGGTGGCGCTGGCGGATGGCAGCCCTGTTGAGGGGCTGACGGTCAATGACGGCAGGATACTGCTGCCGTATCCCGCGCGCACGGTTCATGTGGGGCTGAACTATGTGTCCGTCATGGCGCCCATGCCCATTGAGACGGATACTCAGGCCGGTTCGACACTGGGCAAGCGCCGGGCCTACGGCAAGTGCGTCCTGCGCCTCTACCGCAGCGTGGGCGGCAGATACGCGGCCAGCAGGCCGGGGAATCTGTTTGACGTGGCGGCGTGGAAAACGCTGGAAACCTATGACCTGCCCTTTGTGCCGGAAGTCTGGGGCCGCGCGTGCGAACTCTACAGCGGCGACAGGGAAATATCGCTGCCTTCGGGGCAGGACGCGGACAGCACCATCTGGCTCATCCAGGATCGGCCCATGCCGTTTCGGCTGGTGGCGATCATGGCCGATGTGGACTTCGGGGAGAACTGAATATGGCAATGACTGCGGCAACAGCGACGGCAATCACGTTGGCTACCACAGCTCTGAGCACGGGCATGGGCGTTTATCAGGCCATCGGCCAGAGCAAGGCACAGCAGGCGCAGATGGAGGCGCAGTCCAAACAGGCGCAGTACCAGGCGGATATCGCGCGCCAGAACCAGCAGCTTGCCGAGGAGCAGGCCAGTGCCCAGCGTCGCGAGGGCTATGAGAACATGACCGCAAAGCGGCAGGAGACGGCGCGGCTCATCGGCAGACAACGCGCGGCCATGGGCGCGTCCGGAGCCAGCGTTGATGTGGGCAGCAACCTGGACTTGCAGGCGGACACGGCGGCGCAGGGCGAAATGGACGCCATCGGCCTCTACAACAAGGGGCAGGACGCCGGCTACAATACGCAGCTTCAGGGCTGGAACTACGGCCAGCAGGCGGCGGGTTACGAGGCCAACGCCAGCGCCTACGATTCGGCGGCAGGGCAGGCCGCGGGCAACGGCTGGATGAACGCCGCGGGCACGGCCCTGGGGGGCATTGCGGCCATGGGCAGCACCTGGGGGAAGTATCAGGCGGACAATCCCTCAAAAAAACTAACCAATGCCGGTACGTCGCTCTTCAACGCGGCGGTGAAGCCTGTGTATAACAGGAGGTAGATCATGGCAGGCGTGTACGGAAACATGATCATCCCGCAGAAGGCGCGCGGCGGCGCGCTCCCCGAATACCAGGGCGGTGGCGCGCCGTACACGCCCGGCGCCGGTATCAGCGCCCGGCTTTCCGGAGAGGGGGGCAGGGTAGCGGCGGCGGCCGTCAAGGCCGCGGCGGATGCGGATGCCAGCCGGGGCGCCGCGGCGGCCAATCTTGCCAGAGCGGCAAACAACGCCGTTCAGATCGGCCTCAAGGCGTATGGCGATTATGAATCCGCCGTGGCACAGAACGCTTTCAACCAGTACCAGCAGGAGGAAATGCGCCTGCGGGCTGAACTCAGCACACTTCAAGGCAGGAACGCCCTGGGCGACGAGGGCGTGGAGGCCCGGCTCTCCCGCTGGCGCGCCGATGCAAGGGAACGTCTTGGCGCGGACCTTGGCGAGATCGGGCAGCGCATGTTCCACCGCGCGGCGGACAATCTGGACGCGCAAAGCGACGCATGGGCCACGGGAAAGGTGAACAAGGAGAACATCGCCTTCCAGAACAGCGTGAGCGAGGGCAGCATCCTCAACGCCCGCAACATGGCGCTGGAGAATCCGGCGGACGAGGGCGCGCTGGCGCGGGCCGACGGCATCATCAAGGCGGAATACGAGCGCATGGCCTCCCGCAGCGGATGGGATGACGCCTACCGTGACGCCAAATATGCCGAGGCGCGGGGAAAGCTCCTTGGCGATGCGATTTCCGCATCCCTTGATGGGGACAATCTGGGGGCGGCACAGACCCTTCTGCGGCGGTACGGAGACAAACTCGGCCCGCTCAGGGGACAATTCCAGGCGCGCATCCGGGCCAAGGGGCGGGAACTGGAAAGCCGGGCGCGGAGCCAGCAGGTCAATAACTTTTTGTTCGCCACGTCGAATATGGACGCGCTGGAGCGCATGGCTCTGGCGGAAGAACAGTTCGGCAAAGACCCGGCCAGAAAGGCGCAGTATGACGCTATCCGTTCCGGCATCATGCATGAAGAAAAAGCACGGGAGGATATGGAAAGGTTTGTCGCCAAACGGGAAATGGATGCCATGCTTGGAGAAATGACGGAAATTGCCAAGCTTCCTCCCGAAGAAAGTTTTGCGAGAATGAAGGAGATGGAACAGCGTCTCCCTCTGGAGAAACGCGAAGCCTTTTTCAAGGCGGCAAACAATATTCGCAATCCTGCAAACAGGGATGATCCTTTGGCGATAGAAGAAATCACAGAGAGAAAACTTTCTGGCGAAGTGTTCAATGTGCGTGCTGAGTACGGGAGCAGGATAACATCCGCAACATGCGCGAAACTCGAAAAACAGGGCTTTGACAAATCGCTTCATTCAATCAGGGAAGCGTTCAATTCCAGCGCATTTGAATACCTTGCGGATGATAAAAGCAAAGATGCCGCCAAGGAACTTGGATATTCCACGCCGTCGGCGCTTTGGACGCGTTTCCTCGCTTCAACCGATGCGGATGAAAAGTATGATGCCGTGCGGCTCAAAAAAGAAGCGGACGAATTTTTCAAGCGGGTCATCCTCAACGAATCCAGAACCCTGTGGGCGGACAAGGAGATTCAAACCATTTCCGGCCTTGCGGGCAGCTATGTCAACGCCGCGAAAGCCGATGAGCGGCGCATAGTTCCGGCGCAGGGTTCGGAGGCGTATGGCAGGGTGACGGCCGCTCTGCAAGAGGCTGGCGTGGAGCCGGAAGGAACCTTCGGCGGGTATTCGGAACAGCAGCTTGCCAACGGATATGCGGCGCTCCTGAAAGGCGGTGCGAAATGAGCCAGTCCCTTGATACCGGCCTTGATATTGAAGTTTTCAAACGCCATTACGACGCGCTTGCCGGACAGGGCGGGAATGGATCTTCCGTTACGCAGAACCTTGAGCGACTGGCAGGCATGGCCGCGTCCGTTCCGACAGATGCGCAGCCTTCTCCGGAGAAAACGGCGGACGAAACAGCGCGAGAGGAAATGGCGGATTCCGTGGCGTCCAATGCCGTCACGGATATGGGAGACGTTGAGACCATCGACCTCTCGGCGGCGGCGCGCCCGGCGGGCCTGATGCTGCCGGCCGGCGACGTCATGCGGGCGTTCAGTGAATACCAGACGCCGCAGGCGGCCGCTTTTGACCGGGAGAGCGGCAACCTGGACCAGACGCTCATCATGCTGCACACGCTGGGCAACCGCCTCAATCTCACACCGTTCGAGGCAAAAAGCCTTGCCGGGGAAAGTGGTCTTTCGGTCTATGCCGTGGACAAAGACCCGGCCTTTGCCCGCAAAAAGATCGCCTCTGACGCGTATGCCCGGAGGCTGCATGTCTTTGCCGAAACCATGCGGCAGTCTCCGCAGACCGCCGCATTGGTGGCAGGCCTGCATCCCGTGGAGCAGATCGCCGTCACCAGTGACGAAGCCTTGACGGCGCTGGAAAAGGATCTCAAAAACCGGGAACTTGGCTTCTTTGAAAGCGGCTACATCAATTCCGCCCGCAACGCCTGGGAACTGGGCATGCTTTCACGCGAGTCCACGGAACTGGGCATGAAGTGGATGACAGGCTCCATCACCGAGGAGGAACGCCGACGGCTTGACGCCATCCAGCAGACCCAGGGCTACTTTCAGGAACAGCGGGAGGGCATGGGCCTGCTGGAACGCATGGTGCGCGGCACGGTGGAGAGCGTGGTCGTGCCCTTGTATGGCGGCCTTGAGGGCGCGGGGCGCGCCCTCGGACGCTACGGCAAGGAGGCGCTTGCTGCGGGCGCGGGCATCGGCGCGATGTTCGGTTCCGCCGCGGGCGGCGTGGGCGCCCTTCCCGGCGCTGTCGCGGGCGGCCTCAAGGGGCTTGGCGCTGTTGCACTGGCGGGAGGCAGCGAAGACATGATGCGCCAGGAGGGAGTGCAGAACTTTCTCACGCTCGTGAATATGGGCGTTCCCGAAGACCTCTCCCGAATCATTGCCATCGTGGCGGGCGGCGCCAAGGGCGGTCTGGAATTCGTGGGCCTGCGCGGACTGGGCAGGCTCTTTCCCGGCGCGGAAACGCTGCTCAACAAAGAAAGCATCCAGGCGGCGCTCACGTTCGTTGAGAAAAATCCCAGGGTGAAAAAAGTTCTCGGCACCACGTTCGCCACCATGCTCAAGGCCGCGGGGGCGGAAGTGGGCACGGAAATGGCGCAGGAGGCGGTGGACATCACGGCGGAGGAAGCCGGACGCCGCCTTTCGGGCATCAACAGGGCGGAAATCACCAATGAGGAGATCCGCCAGCGCCTCGGCGAGACCCTTCAGCAGACGCTGGAAAGCGTTGCCATTCCCGTTGCTGCCGGGGGCGTGGCGCGCGGCGTGCGGAATCGCCGCGCCCGCGTGGACGCGCTGGACAGCCTGGTGGAAACGCAGCGCGCCACTCTGGACACGGTTGCCAATGCCGCCCGGAACTCCCCGGTCATCCGCGACATGCCCGAAACCGGCGAAGCCCTGGTCCAGCATCTTTCCGACGCAGGCGTGGCTCCGAAACAGGTTTTTCTCGCTCCCGAAGCCGTGCAACAGGAATTTTTCCAGGAAGAGGATCCCGAACTCATGGCGGCGGCCGAAGCCCTGGGCATCACGCCGGAAAGCCTGGAAGAGAACCTTGCCCTGGGCACGGACGTTGCCATTGATTTTGCCAAAGCCACACAACACATCCTCAGCAGCCCGGAACGGTATGCCGCGCTGAGAGATCACATGCGCCTGTCGCCGGCCATGCCGACCGGCGCGGAAATGCACGAACTGGAAAGCATGAACGCGGATGCGGAGGCCCGGCAGCGCACCCTTGACGACATTCTTTCCCCGCTGGCGGAGGAAGTGGACGAGGCGCAGAACCGTTACCAGCAGCGTATGGACATTGCCGAACCGTACATGGAGCAGTGGCGCGCCGCGGGGTATACGGAGAACCAGGCCGAGGCGTTCGGGCTTGTGCTGGCGGCCAATGCGGAACGCATGGCCCCGCTCTACGGCCAGACGCCGGCGGAGTACCTTGAACAGCGTCTCGCCGGCTATCACGCCATGAGCCGAGAGGAATTTGAAAATCTGGGCGAGGGCGGCCTGGACGCCATGTTTGAAAACAGGGAAACAGCGGCCCTGCTTCAGGAAATGGGCGTCACACGCGGCATGAGCCGCACCCGGCGCCGCCGCGTCCTCCAGCCGGAATTTGCCTACGCCTATGGCAAGATCAGCCCTGAAAGCGTCCAGAACCTGTACGGCATGGAGCGGTTCAAGGAATTGCGCCGCCAGTTCGGCCCCGGCTTCTTCGCCAAAAAAGGCGAGGGCATTCATATCGATGCTCTGGCCCACGAGTTCATGAGCAGGGAGCGCGGCGGCTCTGACCTGAACCGTGACGCCGTGGATATGGACGAGTTTGCGGAAAAAATCTTCATGCCCCATGACGAATTTGAAAGCGGGATAGGTTCTCTGCTCCGGGGGCAGACGTATTACCAGGCCGGCGAGCCTGTGCAGGTCAGCGGCGCCACACTCGGCGTTCCCGATGGCTCGGACATCCGGGAGTATATCAGGGCGGCAAAACCTTGGCATGACCGGATCAAGTATGAAAGCGAACACGGCAGGCCGGTCATTCAGCCGCAACTGGACAAGCCGGTGCGGTTCTCGAAAAAAGGATGGGAAAAGAACAGGTTCGCTGGGGCAAGGCCGGAAAAATGGAAGCTCTTTCCGTACCTTCGAGAAATCATCGAAACATCGACACTGTTTCGCACTGAGAATGTTAAAGGGAAAAAAGGATTTTCCAAAGTTCATCTTGCCGTAAACACGGTTGTGGTGGATGGTAAAAAACAAGCTGTAGGATTTACCTTACTTGAGGATTCAAAAGGGAATCTTTTTTACAATATTGCAGATGACATAAACAACACAAAAATAGGAAAAGCCCTTCAAGGGGGTGCAGCGGAACAAACGCTGGGCCATGAAGGGCTTTTCCAGGACGAAACCTCGTCCGTTGAATCCAAGATAACGCCGGATGCGGACGGCGTCAACCTGCAAATCCTTGAAAGCCGCGCGGCAGACCGCGCACGGGGCGCCATCAGGCGCATGGACGACGGGCGCTATGTGGTCGGCCTGTTCAAGCGCAGGAACGCTTCCACGGTCCTGCACGAAACGGCGCATTTCTGGCTGGAGGAACTGCGCCAGGCATCCCTGCCGGAAACCGCGCCGGAATGGGTGCGCGATGCCTGGGCAAAGCTGGAAAAATCCTATGGTTTCGAGCGTGCGGGCCTCACGCCCGACTCCTGGCGTGAGGTGCAGGAGCGCTTTGCCAGGGAGTTTGAAGCCTATGTCCGCGACGGCAAGGCGCCCTCGTGGGAATTGCAGACGGCATTCAACCGCTTCCGCAACTGGCTTTCCGAGATTTACCGCAGCATCAGGGCCATCCTCGGCGCCAATGAAGTCAGCCCGGACGTGCGGGAGGTCTTTGACGCCCTGCTGGCCACGGATGAAGAAATCGAACAGTCCCGGCGGGCGGTGGAGCGCGGTTCCGTCATGGAGAGCCTGGGCGTGGAGGTGGCGCCGGAACTGCGGGACAGGTTTGCCCGCGCCGTGCAGAAGGCGCACGAGAACGCGGCCGCGGTCATCGCCAACCGGCGCCTTGTGGACCGGCGCAAGGTGGAGCGGGAGTTTCGGGAAACGGCCACGGCAACCATCGACGGCAGCGAAACCTATCGAATGATTGCCCGGCTGCGGCAGGACGGCATCCCCTTCGATGCCCTGAAAGGCGCCATCGCCGAAGACCTGGCCTACCGCTTGCGCGAGAAATGGCGCAGGGCGGCGGGCGAGGGGCGGGCGCTGATCCGCAAGGGCGGCACGCTGGACATTCTGGATGTGGCCGCGCAGTTCAACGAGGATACGGCGCAGGGGCTGGCGTCCGCCCTGCTGGACACGCCCACGCGCCGCGAAGCCATTGATGCCGAAGTGGACGCCAGGCTTGCGGAATGGGATGCGGCCTATGACGCGGAAGTGGAATATTCCAGCGCCTATGATGAAGTGCTCGCCCTGGAGATGGAGGCGCTGACCGGGCGGCGGCAGGTAAGCCCCGCGGCCCTGCGGCAGCGCATGGACGAGCGCACGGACGCCCGCAGGATGAGCCAGGTGGATGCCGAGTATCAGGCACTCAAGGCGCGCCTGCGCTCCGAGGAACGCGCAACGCGCCATGCCGCCCATGAGGCGCGCAAGGAGCGCAATGCCGTCTGGCGCGAACGCATGGCGGAACTCAGGGAGAAGGAGCGCCTGCGCCGCGCCGCCCTCGGTTCCGCCTATCGCGCCCGCATGGAGCGCGACGCCATTGTGCGCCAGCTGCGGAAGATCGGCGACAGCAGATCCATCCCCTATGAGTACATGTGCCAGATCCGGCGGCTGCTGGGGCGTTTTGCCGGGCTGGGCACACCGGGGCAGCGGCTTGACCCTGCGACACTGCGCGGCCTGCCGAGCCTTCAGGAATTTCTTGCCGGCATGGCGGGTCCCTTCGGCGAGGAAGTGACGGCCCCAGAATGGTTGCTGGAGAACACGCCCGGACGCTTTGCCGACCTCAGCCTTGAACAGATGCGCGAGCTCAAGAACTTGATCACGGAACTGGCCCATGCGGGGCGCTCGGAACGCAGGATGCTGGCCGACAGGCAAAAGCGCGAGACGCGGGAAGTTGCCGAAGCCTGCGCGGCGCAGATGTCCGGGCTTTCGCAGCGGGAGTATATTTCCGAACGCGCCGGAGTGCTGGACACGGTGCGCGGCGCGCTCCGCAAGGGCCTCTCCTCCATCACGAGCATGCGTTTTCTGGCGCGCTGGATGGACGGCTTCCAGAAACAGGGCGTCAACCATGAAGCATGGTTCCTGCCGCTTCAGGAGGCGCGCTCGCGGGAACTGGCGCTGCTGCGCGACATGGAGCAAAAACTGCGCGCCGCCGTGGCGCCGCTGCTCAAGATCGGCACGCTGACTGAGGCGTTTGAACTTGCCGACGTGCCGTTGCAGCAGGATGTGAACAGACTGTGGAAAGGCCTGTGGGACATGGACAAGGTGTATTCCGTGGCCCTGAACATGGGCAATGCCGGCAACCTCAAGGCGCTGATGACGGGTTACGGCTGGAGCGAGGAAAATCTGGGCAGCATCGTCGGCAGACTCACGGCGGAAGAGTGGCGCGGCATCCAGGCGGTGTGGGACGCCATTGACAGCCTGTATCCGCAGCTCAACGAGACGTACACGGCCCTGCGCGGCGTGCCCTTGCCGAAGGTCAGGGCGAAGGCGTTCACGGTGGCCACGGCGGACGGGCAGCGGCTGCGCCTCAAGGGCGGCTACTATCCCCTCATCTTCGACCAGCGCCTGAGCGGCAAGGCTGCGGAAAATCAGTCAGTGGATGAAATGCTCAACGGCACGGAAGCCGTGCTGCGCACCCCGAACCCCAAGAGCGGCATGACCAATGCGCGCAAGGGAGGAACTCTGCCGCCCCGGCTCTCCATGACGGTCATTGACCGGCATGTGGCGGATACGGCGCATTACATCACCCATGCGCTGCCCCTGCGCGACACCATGCACCTGTTCCGTGAACCGGCGTTCAAGGCGGCCTTCATCAACGCCGCCGGGCAGGAGAATTATGACCAGCTGCTGCCGTGGCTGCGGGGCATCGCCCGCCCGGATGGCGAGCAGATGCGCGGCATCATGAAGGCAATGGAATGGATGGCAAAGCGCGGTACCATGTACGCAATGGGCATGAACATGAAGTCCGCGCTCCTGCAGCTGACCAGCATCGGCAATTCGTGGAGCGAGGTGGGCACGGGCAATTTCCTGCGCGCCGCGGCCACCATTCTTTCCGGGCCGCGCGAATGCTGGAACACCATCCGGCGAAAAAGCGCCTACATGCAGAATCGCGCGCAGTTCATGGATGAAAGCCTGCGGCGGGAATATGCGGAAATGCGAGCCAACGGCGTGGGCGGGGTGCGCTTCCGCAATGCGCGCTATGCGCTGGATATGGTGCAGAAAGCGCAGTTTGCCCTGATCACCGCGCTGGATACCGTGGTCGCCGCGCCCACCTGGCTTGCGGCCTATGACCGGGCGATCGCGGAGGGGGTGGACGAAAGCCGGGCCGTGGCGGAAGCGGATGCCGCCGTGGTGGCGGCGCAGGGCGGGGGCGGCGCGCTGGACGCTCCGGCGGTCATGCGCCAGGCGGGATTCATGCGCATCCTCTGCCCCTTCATGTCCTTCGCCCTCTCGGACTTCAACCGCAAGCTGGAAACCGTGCGCGGCTTGCGCGAATGGCGGAAAACGGGAAACAGCGCCGTGAATCCGCGGCAGGCGTTCATGGATTTCGCGCTGCAATGGGTCATGCCGGTGATGCTTTCGTGCCTCATGGTCGGCCTTGGCCGGGATGACGAAGTGCCGGATGCGGAGGACTATGCCTGGGAAGCGCTCACATTTTACACAATGGGCATTCCGCTGGCGCGCGATTTCGCGCGCATGGCCCAGGATCAGTTTTCCAGTTCCGGCTTTCGGGGCGCGCGCACGCCGCTTGCCTACGCGGGCGTGGAAAACCTGCTGCGCGGCGCAAAACATGCCAAGCAGGCGCTTGTGGATGACAAGCGTGACGCCGGGTATCGCGTGATGAAAGAGGCCATCAACTCCGTGGGCTTCTTCCTGGGCATCGGCACCCCGCAGATATGGCGCACCGTGGAGGGCTCGGAAGCCTATTTCGTGGACGATGAGGGCGGCATCCTGGCGCCGCTGCTGGGCAAACCGCAAAAGAAGTGAAACAGAGGCGGGGGCGTTGCACCGCCCCCACCGACGGGCCTGACAAGCCCGCCACGGCCCCACGGACAGAGGGGACTGTCCGCAGAGTATCCGCCTGTTCGTCCACCTTGGGAGGCGGGACGGCGCGAAAATAGCGCAGGGAGGATTCCGGGGCAAGCGAGAGGAACATCCCGTATGGGCAAGAGCGCGGAACGCTGCCCTTATTGCGGCAGCCATGTGCCTGTGGTCAAAACCGATACCGTTCCGGCGCTGCCGGACGAAAACTACAAGGGGAACAAAATCGGCGCCATGCGCTTTCAGCGTCTCCTATGCCCGGTCTGCGGCAAAAGAGGGGACAGGATGGTGCTGCTCGGCATAACACGGTGGGAAGACATGGAACCTGAGTAACAATGAAAAGGCCGGACGATGTATACGTCCGGCCTGATGGCGTAAAACGAAAGAGGATTAATGTCTATTTTTTGAGATTCTTCAACTCCTCTCCAATCCGTGCTGCCTCTGACAGAGAATCACCTTGGGGGTCTTTTTGAAAGGATGGGTCAATGTACAACATATTAACGATAACAACTTTATCTTTAAAAAAAGAATTATGAGCGTCGTCTCCCGGCTGAACATCCATCGTAATTAATGTATGCAGAGAAGAAAGGTTATGAATATTTTTTTCTTTTTCCTCCTCTGTATATTCTAGTATCATGCCTTTTTTTTGAAGAAAATGAGAAGTTAGTTTTATAAATATATTTGCGGCGCTCATATTTTCCTTATAGCTTCCATTGCCAAAAACATACATTGATTCATTTATGTATTTCAATTTATTATCTTTATCAAATTTACAGTGGAGTAAATATGGATATGGTGTGTCCTTATATATAACGAGGCATCCCATTGCACGATTTCCTTCCTCATGCCTAGGGGTGCACTTACTTTTTAATGTCGAAAAAACAGTTTCAGGAGAGGCTCCCCATTCTAAATCAAGAGGCAGGCGAATTTCGTCTGCCAATACCAAGCTGGGGACAAAAAGGACGATGGGCAAGACAATGCTCAAAGCAGTTCCTCTCATGGCCTCTTCCTATCTCGTAAGCTAAGATCGCGATTATGAACGGTGTCTGCCCCGTTCATACCAGCAAACCGATAACCAGCGCAACGGGCTCCCGGTTTTCAAGGGAAAGTCGAGAAAGTTTCAGGACTGTCCAGAGGTGGACACTTCTGGGCAGACGTGCCGGGCAAAAGCTGACAGGGCGCGGGATTTTGCCATGATGGCTTTCCGAGGGCGGATGTCCCGCCTTCAGAAACGAACCATATATGGAGGTTCCTCATGGCTGAATATGCGAGCAAGGGCGGTGCGTATGGCGTTGGCATCCCTGCATTGGCGCTGGGAAGCCTGGCCTTTCTGCAGAACGGCGGTCTTGGCTGCGGCCTGTTTGGCGGCAACGCTGCCGCCATGGCCGGGCAGGGCGCCTATCAGGTCGCCATCTCCGCCAAGGATGCGG
>CAZNXQ010000001.1:0-84529 GCA_964576895.1 uncultured Desulfovibrio sp. | reverse complement strand
CGCCAGTAGAGATCCAGAAAATCCACCACGGCGCGAAAGCGCAGCCGGTCCACCATGTTGCCGAGCGCGCCGCCGAGGATGAGCCCCAGCCCCGCCAGCAGGAGCGGCCGGCGCGTGCTCCGCGCCAGAACCACGATGGCCCATATGGCCACCAGCGTGGCGGCCAGAAAAAGCCAGAACTGCCATTCAATGTCCGAACGGTTGAGAAAGCCGAAGGCCGCGCCCCGGTTGCGGATATTGACAAGGTCAAAAACGCCGGGGATGACGGGCACGGGCCGGTGTTCGGGGATCCAGGCCATGACGAGCAGCTTGCTCGCCTGATCGAGCGCCAGCAGGGCCGCCGCCGTCCCGAACAGCAGGCGCCAGCGGACGCCCGCGCCACGGCCGCGCTTCATGCCTCGCCCCGTTCAAGCCCGCGCACCACCGCCGCGCAGCGCGGACACAGCGTGGGATGCGCCGGATCGGTGCCCAGCTCCTCGCTGTAGATCCAGCAGCGCTCGCACTTTTCGCCGGCCGCCTTTTCCACGCTCACGGCCACGCCCTCCACTTCCGGGTCGCGCCAGGCATCCGCCGGCGCGTCCGCCAGTTTGCCCAGTGCCAGCTGGGAGACGATGCACACGGCCCGCAGGTCGGCGCCCAGACTTTCCAGGCGCTCGCGCAGGTCGTCCGCCAGCCAGAGCGTGACCCGCGTGTCCAGCGAGTGGCCCACGTCACCCGCGCGGCGCAGGGGCTCGATGGCGCCGGTGACGGCGCCGCGCACGGCAAGCAGGGTCGTCCAGTCGTCGCGCACGCCCTCCGGCAGGAGGAAGGGGGCCGTGTCCACCGGCTGAAGCGCGAACACGGTGGTCTCCGGGCCGCGCAGCCCTTCCGGCAGATGGCCGAAGATCTCCTCCGCCGTGAAGGAGAGGATGGGCGCCATGTCGCGCAGCAGCAGGCGCAGCACATGCCAGAGCGCGCTCTGGGCCGAGCGCCGTTCCGGGCTGTCCGGACCGGAGGAATAGAGGCGGTCCTTGAGGATATCCAGATAGATGGCCGAGAGATCCGTCACGCAATAGTTGTGCAGGCCGTGGAACACCTTGTGGAACTCGAAATCGAGGTAGGCCTCGCGCAGGCGCTCGTGCAGCCGGGCCGCCACGTCAAGGGCGAAACGGTCCAGCGGCAGCAGGCGCTCCGGCGCCACCAGGGAGGCCGCGTCCAGCCCGTCCAGATTTCCCAGCAGGAAGCGGCAGGTATTGCGGATGCGGCGATAGGCGTCCACCAGACGGCCAAGGATCTCTTCCGAGATGCGGATATCCTCGCGATAGTCCACCGAGGACGCCCAGAGGCGGAGGATCTCGGCCCCGTACTTGTCCATGAGTTCCTGGGGCGCAATGACATTGCCCACGGATTTGGACATCTTGCGCCCGGCCCCGTCCACCACATAGCCGTGCGTGAGCACCGCCCGGTACGGCGCCGCGCGGCGCACGCCCTCGGCGATGAGCAGCGAGCTGTGGAACCAGCCGCGGTGCTGGTCCGAGCCCTCAAGATAGAGATCCGCGGGAAAGCGCAGCTCCGGCCGGGCCTCCAGCACGGCGGCAAAGCTCGTGCCGGAATCGAACCAGACATCCAGAATGTCCGTTTCCCTGCGCCAGCGGCTCCCGCCGCACGTGGGGCAGGTGAGCCCTTTGGGCACGATCTCGTCCAGCGGGGCCTCGTACCAGTAGTCGCAGCCCGTGGGATGCGCGGCGAAGCGGTCGCAGATGCTCCGCATCCAGGCGGGATCGTTCCAGGCCTCGCCGCAGTCCTCGCAGAGCAGGGCGAGGATGGGCACGCCCCACTGCCGCTGGCGCGAGATGCACCAGTCCGGCCGGAACTCGATCATGTTGTGGATGCGCTCGCGGCCCCAGGCCGGGATCCAGCGCACGTCGTTGTCGATGGCGGCCAGGGCCCGCGCCCGCAGGTCGTTCTTTTCCATGCTGATGAACCACTGCGTGGTGGCCCGGAAAATGACTGGCTCCTTGCAGCGCCAGCAGTGCGGATAGGAATGGGAGAGCTTCGCCTGCGCCAGCAGGGCGCCGCACTCCTGCAGGCGCGCAATGACCGCGGGATTGGCCTCGAACACCGTGAGCCCGGCGAAATATTCCACGGAAGGGAGAAAGCGGCCCGCGTCATCCAGCGGCGAATAGACGTCCAACCCGTATTTGAGGCCCACTTCATAGTCCTCGCGGCCGTGGCCCGGCGCGGTGTGGACACAACCCGTGCCCGCGTCCAGCGTCACATGGGTGCCGAGGATGAGCGGGGACTCGCGGTCATAGAAGGGATGGCGCGCCGCCAGCCCCTCCAGCCGCGCGCCGGGCGCGCGCCCCAGAACGGCGGCGTCCGTCCAGCCGAAGGTCGCCGCGCAGGAGGCAAGCAGTTCCTCGGCCAGCAGGTACTGGCCCCCGGCGGCCTCCACCAGCACATAGTCGAATTCCGGATGCAGGCAGACCGCCTGATTGGCCGGGAGCGTCCAGGGCGTGGTGGTCCAGATGACGACGGCCGCGCGGGACGGGTCGGCGCCGGGAAAAATTTCCGCCAGTTTCGGATCGGGCAGGAGAAAACGCACATAGACCGAGGGCGACGTGTGATCGCCGTATTCCACTTCGGCCTCGGCCAGGGCCGTATGACAGGAACAGCACCAGTAGATGGGCTTCTTGGCGCGGCTGACGCCGCCCTCCGCCACAAAGGCCGCCAGATTTTGCGCCGTGGCCGCCTCATAGGCGGGGAGCATGCTCAGATAGGGATGCCGCCAGTCGGCAAGCACGCCCAGACGGCGGAACTCCTCGCGCTGGATGTCGATCCAGCTTTCGGCATAGGCGCGGCAGCGGCGGCGCACCTCCAGAGCGGGCAGGTTCTTGCCGTCCGCCTTGAGTTCCTGCTCCACCTTGTGCTCGATGGGCAGGCCGTGGCAGTCCCAGCCGGGCACATAGCGCGAGGCCCAGCCCTGCATGTTGCGGGACTTGACCACCATGTCCTTGAGGATCTTGTTCAGGGCCGTGCCCATGTGGATATGGCCGTTGGCATAGGGCGGCCCGTCATGGAGCACATACTCGCCCCGGCTGCCCGAAGCCGCCACCATGGCCTCGCGGGCGCCGATCGCTTCCCAGTGCCGGAGCATTTCCGGCTCGCGCACGGCCAGATTGGCCTTCATGGGAAAACTGGTCCTGGGAAGGTTGAGGGTCTTCTTGTAGTCGCTCATGCCGACTCCCGCGCTTTAAGCCCGACATTCAACTTCACAAAAGGCGCCCGACCAGCGGATGCGGCCGGGCGACAGGACACGGCGGGCAAAATCGGCCTAGTGTGGGCAATGCGCCGCGCAAAGTCAAGGCGCGGCAGCACCTGTTTTCAGCAGGCGCCAGAGCGTTGTGCGATGGATACCCAGAGCGCGGGCCGCCACCGAGATTTTGCCGCCGCTTTCCCGAAGGGCCTGGGCAATGGCCCCGCTGTCCGGAGTGTGGCGACCGCGCCCCGCGGGCGGGCGTTCTTCCGCCTCAAGCACGCTGTCGAGCGCATCGGCCTCCACCGGGACGAGCGGCCCGTCGTGCAGGATCACATAGCGTTCCATGACGGCCTGAAGTTCGCGGGCATTGCCCTTCCACGGATATGCGCGCAACCGCCGCAGGGCGGCGGGGCTCAGTGTGCCCGCCCGCTTTCCGTAGCGGGCGCAAAGGATTTTCAGAAAATGGCCGGCGAGCGCTCCCACATCCTCGCTCCTTCCGGCCAGCGGCGGAATGTGCAGACTGAGGATATTCAACCGATAGTAAAGATCCGCGCGGAATGTGCCGCCGCGAACCGCATCCTCAAGGCGGCAATTGGTCGCGGCGATGATGCGGCAGCGCGCGGTCAGCACCTGATCGTCACCGAGACGCATGAACTCGCCATCCTGAAGCACGCGCAGCAGCTTTGCCTGCATCTCAAGGGGAATTTCGCCGATCTCGTCCAGAAACACCGTGCCCCGGCCGGCGAACTCGAAAACGCCCTGCCTGCCCCTCCGGCGCGCATCCGTAAAAGCACCGCGCACATAGCCAAAAAGCTCGCTTTCCATCAATGTGGCCGGCAGGGCCGCGAGGTTGACGGCCACGAACGGCTCCCCGCTTCGCGGGCTTTCGGCATGGATGGCCCGCGCAAAGAGCTCCTTGCCGACTCCTGTCTCGCCCAGAAGCAGGACCGTCGCATCCGTGGCGGCATAGCGCCGCGCCCGCTCCTTTACGGCCCTCAGGGCCGCGCTTGTTCCCACAATGGAGGCAAAGGAAAAGCGGGGAGACTCCCGCTCCCCCGTATCCCCGGCCGGGAGGAGCCCGGCCGGCGGCTCCTCCAGAGAACGGCAGGAGAGCACCCCCGCCGCGCCGCCGGCGGTTTCCTCCAGGGTGCGCCAGCGCAACGACCGCGGCGCCGTTTCGCCACGAATGCTGACCACGCTTTCGGCATCTTCCCGAAAAAAGGCCGCGGGGCAATGTTTGCGAAAAAACGGAACCTCCCTGATATCCATGCCGTGCAGCCGCTTTCCTTCCATATCGGCAAGCGCGCTGGCCGCGGCATTGCCGTAGAGCACGCGCCGTTCGCCATCCAGGGCGAGAACGGCGACATCAAGACAATCCAGAATGGTCGCCAGTCTGCGCGCCTCGTTGCGGGCGGCGTCGCGCGCCTCCACGAGGTTGCGCGCCATCCGGCAGGCGAGCCGAAGGCTGTCCGCCCCGGAAGTCAGCGGCACGCAGGGAATATTGTTCTTTTCGCAGACGCTCGCGACGCGCGCATCGCCAATGATGACCCGCGCGCCATGTTCCAGCGCATTGAAGACGGCCTCAAGACAGTCCCAGGGTGAAGAACGGCGCACAAACCGGATATCAAGGCGGAAAAGATCCGCAATCTTCCTGATGCCCTCCAGAACATTGGCATAGGCGATACAGGCGATGGCGCTGGAAATCTTTCGCGCGGCGGCCACGGCATCCATGATGTCAAAGGGGGACGGATGGATCTCGACCACCGGGATGGGGTCCGGATCGGCCTTCTGGGCCGACCGCAGGAACTCCGCCATGCCGCCCCGGCTGATCATGACATCAATGGAGGAGGCGCGGGCGGAGGCGATGACGGTATCCGTCGGCTGGTCAAGCACATTGAGCGCCAGGATGTCGTGCCGTTCGGCGGGGCTCATCCCGGCAAAGACCCTGATGAGCCGTTCATCCGGCGCGGCCAGCAAAATGCGCCGGGAAGGCGGCGAGGCGGGAGAACGTTGCATGGTTGCGCATACGACAAAATATGGTTGCATGCAACAGAACTTTTCCGGCGTCAAAACATATCCCCCTGAAATCATGCTTCATATTTTTTGGTCCGCTTTTTGCTGTTTTTCCCGCATACCTTCCCGTGCCCTTCACTTTTTAACCAGGAGGATGTCATGAAGCCCATCCGCATCATTCTGGCCGCCGCTGTGGGGCTGCTGCTTGTTGCGACCGGAGCGACGCAGGCCCCGGCCGCATGGCCCGAACGTGAAATCCGGCTCATCGTGCCCTACAAGGCGGGAGGGCAGAGCGACCTGACCGCGCGCAAGCTCGCGGAGATCATCCAGAAGCGGAAGCTGCTGCCCCAACCCGTCATCGTGGTGAACATTCCGGGCGCTAACACGCAGGAAGGGCTGCGCGCCGCCATGCAGGCGAAACCGGACGGCTACACCCTGCTTCTCCACCATTCGGCCTTTGTCACCATGAAGGCGCTGGGGCAAATCCCCATGAACTGGCGGGATATGGAGATGATCGGTCAGGCGCTGGAAATGGGAAATTCGCTCGTGGTCAACAAGGATGCTCCGTTCGCCACCGCGGAAGAATTCATCGGGGCCGTGCAGGCCAATCCGGGCAAGTATCGCATCGCCATTCCCGGACTTGGCGGCGTGGCCCATCTTGCCCTGCTCGATGTGCTCGCGCGCAAGGGAATTCTGGACAAGGTGGAGATCATTCCCTTTGATGGCGCCAACGAAGCCGTGACCGCGCTCATGGGCGGCCGTGTGGACATGCGCACTGCCCCCAATACCGACATGGCGCGCTTCGTCAAATCCGGTGACCAGCGCGCCCTGCTCGTCATGGGCAATGACAGGCTGGACGGCGTGGAGGTCGCCCAGTACGCGCCGGACCTGGGCCTGGAAAACGCTCTCGTGCTCCGTAACGGCATCTTCGCTCCGAGCGGTCTGCCGGAGGAGGTCCGCGCACAGCTGGCAACCGCGCTCCGGCAGGCAGTGGAAAGCGAGGACTTTCAGCAGTTCGCCGCACAGCAGGCCGCCAAGGGCCGCTTCCTCGACGCCGCCCAGTGGGCAAAGGTTTTTGAGGACGACGAAAAGCTCGTGGACAGTATCGTGAGTCATATCGTCAAAAAATGATGCGCCGGCGCCAGGGACTCCCTGGGCCACCGCCGCTGACGGATGCACGCCGCGGGGCAGCCTCCACCCCGCGGTGTCGCCTCCTGCCCCGGAGTTTTCAGGAGAAACGAAAATGAGGCTCAGCGAAGCATTGCTCCTGCTGCTGTTTGCCGGTTTTGGCCTGGCCTGCGCCTTTGGCGTCACGGAACCCGCCCTTTCCCTGCAAAAAGACTATCTGGGCCCCACCGGATACCCCCGCGCCGTGGGCTTTGCCCTGGCGGCGCTCAGCATCGGCGCCCTTCCCTGGTGCCTGCGGCGCGTGCCCGCCGCCGACAGCCGCGCGCCCGCGGGCATTCCGGGCCGCGTCCTGCCGCCCATGCTGCTGGCGCTTGCCTATGTGGCGGGCATCATCTGCCTGGGATTCGGGGTGAGCACGTTTTTCTACCTGTGGCTCATGCCCGCCTTTCTGCATGGGGGCCCCGGCTGTTTCCGGCAGCCTGCCAACCTGCTCTATGCCGCCGCCATGACGGGGCTCATCGAGCTTTTCTTCCACATCTTCAAAATTTACCAGCCCACCGCCCTTCTTTTCTAGGAGGCACGCCATGCTGGAACTCCTGAACGAATCGCTGGCCGTCCTTTTGAGCCCCGCCACCCTGGGACTTCTGGCGGGCGGTGTCCTGCTGGGGCTGCTTTTCGGCATCATTCCGGGGCTTACGGCCACGCTGGCCGTTATCCTGCTTGTGCCCATGACCTACGGCATGAGTGCCGTCACGAGCATTTCCGTGCTCATAGGCGTCTACATCGGCGGCATTTCCGGCGGCCTGGTCTCGGCCATTCTGCTCGGCATGCCGGGCACGCCCTCCTCCATCACCACCGCCTTTGACGGTTTTCCGCTCGCCATGCAGGGGCAGGCGCGCAAGGCCCTCTCGGCGGGCATTGCCGCCAACCTCTTCGGCACCATCACCGGCTGGCTCTTTCTGATCGCCATCGCGCCGCAACTGGCCCGCCTTGCCCTGAAATTCGGCCCCTTTGAATATGTGACGGTCATCCTTTTCGGCCTGACCACCGTCATCAGCCTCTCCGGAGGGTCGATCCTCAAGGGCTGCATCGCCGGTCTTGCCGGGCTTGCCATCTGCACCATCGGCATGGACCCCATCACCGGCATGGCCCGCAACACCTTTGGGCTGGATGCCCTGTCCGGCGGGATCAACGCCGTGCCCGCCATGATCGGGCTCTTTGTGGTGGCGGAGGTCTTCCGCGAATGCGAACGCCAGGGGAGCGCCATTGCGGCGGCACGCCTCAACCTTGGCCCCGATGATTCCCGCTTCACCGGGCGCGAGTTTCTCCGGAGCGTGCCCAACCTCCTGCGGTCAAGCATTGTGGGGGTCGGCATTGGGATCTTGCCGGGCATTGGCGGCAGCCTCGCCAATTTTGTGGCCTATGACCAGGCCAAAAAGGCCTCCCCTGACCCCGCCTCCTTCGGCAGGGGCAACATTCAGGGGGTCCTCGCCTCGGAAAGCGCCAATAATGCCGTTATCGGCGGCGCGCTGATTCCCATGCTGGCGCTGGGCATTCCCGGCGATGTGGTGAGCGCGGCCCTCATGGGCGGCCTTCAGCTCCACGGTCTGGAACCCGGTCCCCTGCTCTTCGCCGAAAATCCTGCCTTCATCGGGGCGGTATATGTGGCCTTCGGCATCAACGCGCTCCTTATGTTCCTGTTCATGACGCTGCTTGGCATCCGCATT
The DNA here is from genome assembly GCA_964576895.1 of uncultured Desulfovibrio sp. Classification (GTDB taxonomy): domain Bacteria; phylum Desulfobacterota; class Desulfovibrionia; order Desulfovibrionales; family Desulfovibrionaceae; genus Desulfovibrio. The sequence goes on along the minus strand of CAZNXQ010000001.1, from coordinate 76,423 downwards.
TTGCCAAAGCTGCTGTGTGTGCCCAAGAAGTATCTCCTGCCGATCGTGCTCGTGGCGAGCACCGTGGGCTGTTACAATCTGGGCTACAGCACTGCGGATATGTGGACGGCCCTCGTCTTCGGCATCATCGGATACGGTATGGGGAAATTCGATTTTCCCGTGACGCCCATGATCATCAGCCTTGTCCTGGGAAAAATGCTGGAAAAGCAGCTGCGGCTCGCCCTGCTCATGGGAAAGGGCAGTCTGCTGCCCATGTTTTCCCAGCCCATTTGTCTTCTTTTCCTCGCGCTGGCCGCACTCTCGCTGGCGGCCTCCTTCCGGCGTGGAAAAAACCGCCGCAATGACGGAGGAAAGCCGTGACGCCCACCATCATCATCCTGGATGAACGGGACAGCGTGGGGGTGGCGCTCCGGCCCCTGAAGGCCGGAGACCGCTGCGCCGCGCATGACGGGGATCAGGATCTTCGCGCGCGGGAAGACATTCCCTTTGGCCACAAGGTGGCGCTTGTGGACCTGCCGCGGAATGCTCCAGTCCGGAAATACGGCGAAATCATCGGGTATGCCGAGGGCGAAATCAGGGCGGGCTGCCATGTGCATACGCACAACCTGCGGGCCCCTCTGGGCTAGGGCTTTTTCGCAATGAACGCGCGTAAACGCTCTGCGGATGCGGGAGCGGACGCCCGGATGCCGCGGACAAGCAGGGCGGCACACGGCGCATCGGGAACAATCAACCGCTTCAGGGAGCAAGACATGTCCTTCATGGGCTACCCCAGAAATGACGGCACCGCCGGCACCCGCAACCTCGTGGCGGTGCTGCCGCTGGTGTTCTGCGCCAATCATGTGGCGCAGCGGATCGCGGCCTCGGTCAGGGGGACGGTGGCATTTCCGCATCCCGTGGGCTGCGGCTATCCCGGCCCGGATCAGGATGTGGCGGCGCATATCCTGAAACGCCTCGCATTCCATCCGAACTTTGGCGCCGTTCTTGTGGTGGGCCTTGGCTGCGAGCGCGTCCGGCTGGAAGATCTTGAGCCGGATTCCCTTGAGCGGCAAAAACCGCTCCGGTTCCTGAGCATTCAGGAAGAGGGCGACTCCTGCCGGGCCATGGCCAGAGGAACGGCCCTGGCGCAGGAGCTGGCGAACAGCATCCAGCCCCTGAAACGCGAACCCTGCCCGTTATCCGCATTGCGGTTGGGCCTTAAATGCGGCGGCACTGACGCCTTTTCCGGGCTGGCCGCAAACCCGGCCCTTGGCCGCGCCTCGGATATGCTGCTGGCGGCCGGCGGCACGTCCATCCTCACGGAGACCACCGAACTCTGCGGTACAGAGGCCATCATGATGCGTCGGGCCGTCAGTCCGGCGGTGGCCGCACGCATTGCGGCCTGCATGGAACGCAACGTGTGCCGTCTGCGGCGCGCCACCAGGGCATCGCGATACGGCACGGGGCATACCATGCTTGTTTCACCGGGCAATGCCGAGGGCGGCGTGAGCAATGTGGTGGAAAAAGCGCTTGGCGGCCTCAAAAAGGCGGGGAACGCCCTGTTTCAGGATGTGCTGGACTATGGCTGCCCCCCTGCCGGGACCGGTCTGTATCTCATGGACGGGCCGGGACATGACGGCGAAGCGGTGACCGGCCTCATTGCCGCCGGCGCCACGCTGGTGGCGTTTACCACGGGCCGGGGGACACCGGCGGGATTTCCGGGCGTGCCTGTGCTCAAGATCACCGGCAATCCCGATCTATACCGGCGCATGGGCGCCAATCTCGATTTTGACGCCGGCAGGCTCTTCAGCGGAGAGCGCACCCTGGACGAGCTCGGCAGCGAACTGTTCGCGCGGCTTCTGCGCGTCGCTTCGGGCGCGCCCGTGCAGGCGGAATTGCTCGGCCATGAGGAGCTGTTCTGCATTTCGCGTTTCATCGCCGCCCATCAATGCTGTGAAGAAGGCGCGCCGCCTCCGGAGAAAACGGCCCCCTGACACCGGGAGAGTTTTCACAGCGAAATGCCCCTCCGGCCGCGTGAGCGATGGCTGGCCCCTGCCGCGCTCCCGGTGCCGGAACGGCCACAGTTGAAACGTTGACACTTCAGGAGCCTGAAGCGCATCAAGCATGAAGGAGATGCCCATGAACTCCCTGCGTTCAAAGCTGACCCACCGGGAACAGGTCCATGGCGTCTGGTGCAGCCTGGCGTCCCCAGTCTGCGCGGAAATCGTCGCAGGCACCGGCTATGACTGGATGTTGCTTGATCTGGAACATGCCCCCGGAAGTCCGGTCACCCTGCTGCACCAGTTGCAGGCCGCCTCCGCCTTTCCCGTGGCGCCGCTGGTGCGCGTTCCGGTTCTGGAGCGTTCCTGGTGTGCGTGGGCGCTGGATCTTGGCGCGGCCGGACTCATGTTTCCCAATGTGGAAAACGCCGAACAGGCGCGCTGCGCGGTGGCCCAGATGCGCTACCCGCCAGAGGGCACCCGCGGCGTCGGCGCGGCCTCGCGCGCCGGCAACTACGGACGGAACTTCGCGCAGTACGCGGCGGAATGCCGGGAGCGCCTCGTTGCGGTGGCGCAGATCGAAAGCGCCCAGGCCCTGGAGCACTGCCGGGAAATCGCCGCCGTGGATGGTGTGGACGTGCTCTTTGCCGGACCGGCGGACCTGGGCGCCAACCTCGGCCTGCCGGAACGCTTTGCCTCCCGGCATTTTCTTGATGCGCTCCGGCGCATGGCCGACGCGGCGCTGGCCAGCGGCAAGGCGGCGGGCATCCTCCTCCCGTCGCCGGAACTGGCGCCGATGCTGCGGGACATGGGCTATACCTTCATCGGTGTGGGCTCGGATTCCGCCCTGCTTGCCCGTTCCCTCACGGAGAACCTGCGCGCCCTGAGGGCATGAACGGGCGCTTCTCCGCCCCGGAAAGCGGCCCAAATCAAAACCACCCGCATAGCGGGAGGTTCCTTGTCTCAGTCGCTTTCGCTCCCTCGACTGGCTTCAAGCCTTAATGGGAAGGTCGAGCGCTCGCAAAAACAGATAAGATCGAATTCTACAGCACCATTGACCTGGCATCAGTTGATCTCGACATGCTCCTGGCGGAATGGCAACACTACTACAACTGGGAGTGTCCTCACAGCGCCCACAGGGCCCCCCCATGGAGCGTTACTGCGAGTTGATGGAGCAGACACCTCTGACCGAAGAGGTGGCAAATTGCTACCAACCTGAACGAGAGCACATTCAGGAACAGAATTATAGGCTGGAGATGCAACTCAAAAATTTGAAACGATGTCTATGAATCACATAAATTTTTTGTCCTGTATTTTGTCTCAAATTTTTGGTCCATGTATGAACCTTGCCATGGAGATGGATACTATAAAAGCGCCTGAAAGCATTTTTTAGGGATCAACTATCTAGAATTTTTACAAATCGTTTTTTGCCCAAATTCATGCGATTGTCCTGAACCGCAGTCGCTGCCACTGGACAAGATCAGGTGGACATTGTAAGAGATTGCAATAGACTGTTTTCCTATCTGTGAAAATGGCATCTATCTCTGGATTTTTTAAGACGGCGCCGGGCTGGGTCGCCAAATAGGCCATGTTGTGGAGGAAGGATTTTGTCCCGTTCTCTTGAAAAATGGAAACGAAGTTTCTTCCATAGTTGCGCAAACGGAGTTGTCTCATGACCTCCAAAACGTCCACATTCGCTTTTCTTCTTTGCTATCTCGGGGCGCTTGCCGCTTTTCCTTCTTTCGTCAACGATTTATATTTGCCGACGTTGCCGCAAATGCGCCTGGATTTTCACGCCTCCCGTTCCGCTGTTCAACTTGGACTCTCATTCGTCATGTTCGGTCTGGGCGGCGGAGAACTGTTTTGGGGTCCTTTAAGCGACAAATTGGGACGCAAACCCATTCTCTACATGTCCATCGCCCTCTTCTGCGTCTCATCCGCGGCAAGCGTTTTTTCGCCTAATCTGTCATTTTTCCTTCTATGTCGCCTCTTCCAGGGACTGGGCGCTTCCGGCGGCGTTCTTTTGGCGCGAGCGGTTCCCGCCGATGAATTTCATGGTCGTGAACTGGCCAAAATCATGGCCCTCATCGGCGCCATCAACGGCATCGCTCCTGTTGCGGGCCCCCTCGTGGGCGGATTTCTGGCCGCCTCCATAGGCTGGCGCGGCATTTTTGCCCTGCTTACAGGCATTGGCATTCTGATGTTTCTTCTGGCGCTGAAATTCAAGGAATCCCTGCCATCGGCCAAACGCCAAAAAGGCACTCTGCTTCAGCTTGCGCGTAATTACGCGCCCTTGCTTAAAACCGGCGCTTCATGGTTCATGTGATGCTCAAAAGCGCTGCCCTGGGCACCCTCTTCAGCTATATTTCAGCTGGGCCGTTTATTATCGAAGAACATTATGGCTACACAGCTCGCGAATTTGGTCTTATATTCGGCGGCAACGCCATAAGCGTTGTCATTGGCGCAATCACGGCCCTGAAATTCAGAACAATGAAATCAGCGGCCGTGAGCGGCGCCTTGGGCATGACCACTTTCGCCGTAGCTGAAAGCGTTGCCATATATTTCTTCGACAACTTCTGGCTCTTCGAATCCCTTATAATTCCCATGCTTTTCTGCGCCGGCATGATTTTTTCCTCAGCCAATACCCTGGCCATGAACGAAGGCGCGTTGGAAGCTGGCTCCGCTTCAGCCATTCTGGGCCTAGGTGGATATGTTTTTGGCTGCATTGTCTCGCCTCTCGTGGGGCTGGGCGACATTCTTCTCTCCACTTCCCTGGCGCTTGTTATTTGCGCACTTATTGCCCTCTGGTATGGCTATCAGTCCTATAAAATGGCGGCCATGAAAATTCAGCCCTGACTCGCCACAAGCTAGCGAATATCCAAACTATCTTCAAATGTCATATATTCATATTTTCAACCTGTATGCAAACTCATAAAATGAAGTTTATGACAAAAGTCGTTATCAAAGACAAATGCGATTACATGAGCGCCATTGTCCTTGGACTTAATGACGCGCTTGTTGAACTGACCGGCGCTCTTGCCGGATTTACCATGGCCTTGCAAAACAATAAACTTATTGCTCTGGCTGGATTGACAACCGGCATAGCCGCCACATTGTCCATGGCCGCAGCTGAATTTCTTTCGCAAGAAGCCGTTAAAAACAAATCGCATCCCTATAAAAAGGCTTTATTTACCGGAATAGCTTATCTTGTTACAGTTTTTCTACTCTTGCTTCCATATTTTATATGCGAAGATCCCTTTTCAGCCCTGATTTTTTGCCTGTTTATCGCGGCTATGATAATTATGGCTTTTACTTTTGTATGCTCGCGCATAAGTGGAAGAAGTTTTCTGCATGACTTTCTACAAATGTTTTGCGTGAGCCTGATTGTCGCAGCCATAGCTTTCTTGATTAGCTGGCTTGCCAGATACTGGTGGAATATAGATATTTAGATAGTGTCGTCATTTAATTTTAGCCCAGATGGCAATACACCTGATATGGACTACCGCCAGGAATGAAGCAGTATTTTTGGCATATCGTGTGGCAATTCCGCGCCACCGCTTCAATTCCAGAAAAGCATTTTCGACGAGATGACGAAGACGATAGATATAGGTATCATAAGCTCTCAGACTTTTACGGCCTTTCCGTGGTGGGATGACTGGCTGGATGCCATCTTTTGTGAACGCTTCCACCAGAGCATCACTGTCATATCCCTTATCCGCCAGAAGATATTCCGCGGTTATTCCTTCAACAAGTCTGCAAGCCTGCGAGCACTCCGCAACGGTATCTGCTGTGACAAATATTCTGACCGGCATACCATGCGCATCCACGGCCAGATGTATCTTTGCGTTGAACCCCCTTTTGTGCGTCCCATGTCCTGATTGCCACCGTGCGCACCCGCAGCATGCGGATGCACCTTGATATGACTTGCATCAATCAATCGCATTGTACAACATAACCAAAAATTTTTGACAAAGAAAATAGGGGTTACGGTTTTCACCGTAACCCCTTAGAATTTCTGGTCGGGATGAAAGGATTTGAACCTTCGACCCCTTGAACCCCATTCAAGTGCGCTCCCAGACTGCGCTACATCCCGACGCCCCTCCGTCCTACGCGCAGGCGGTCCCCCTGTCAAGGGTTTTCTCCCGCGTGGGAGCTCCCGGAGGCGCCGGCATGCCGGACGGCGCGCTCATGACCAGGTGCTCACCACCAGGCCGGAATCGTACATGTTTTCCGCGCTGGCGCGGAACTGGTCCTGCATGAAGGACTGGACGCTGGCCTGCGAATCCAGTTGGGGCACGGCGGCCGTGACATCGCTGACGATGCTCGGCGCGAAGGAAATCGCCAGGGCGTCGCCGGGTGGTGTGTCCTGTACCACATCCAGGCCGCCCCAAAGGGGATCAAGCGCGATCATGGCATTCTCCCGTCCGGGTCCGTCCCAGTGCGCCCGCGTCGAGCGCATTTTCCGCCGCCGCCACAGTCTGGCGCGCCGCCTGGGGCTTCATGACAGAGGAAGCACGTGTGCCCAGCCACCTTTTGCCGCAGCCGCGCGGCTGTTCACCGTGAACATGCCTAGCTCCGGTGTCGTCCGGAGCGGCGCGAGCGCCGCGGCTGCTTTTGTTCCCTGTCCGCCGGTGCGGGCGTTTCCACCACCGGCGCTTCCGGAACCAGGCTGTCCACCGTATATTCGCCCAAATGCCGCCGTCCTTCAAGATAGTCGCGCGCGGCCGCCACGGTTTTGTTGAATTCACTCATATGCGCGCGGGAAACAGGGGCTCCGCGCGGATTGATGGCCTTGGCGGGATTGATGAAGGTGCCGTTCTGGCGCAGCCGGAAATCCAGATGCGGCCCTGTGGAAAGGCCGGTGCTGCCCACAAAGCCGATGACCTGCCCCTGACGCACGCGCTGGCCCTTTTTCAGCCCCCGCGCATAGCCGGAGAGGTGGGCATACATGGACTCAAGCCCCGCCGTATGCCTGATGATGATCTGGTTGCCATAGCCCCCGGCCCAGCCGCGTTTGACCACGACGCCCTCGCCCACGGCCTTGACCGGAGTGCCGGTGGGCGCCGCATAATCCACGCCGAGGTGGGGGCGCCGCGTGCCGAGGATGGGATGCCGCCGGCTGTGGGTGAAGCGGGACGTGAGCCGGGTGAAGGCCAGCGGCGCCTGGAGCAGTGTCTTGTGGAGGTTTTCGCCCCTGCTGTTGTAGTGCTGGGCCCGGCCGCGCCCGTCCCGGAACAGGAAGGCCTCGTAGGTCTTCCCCTTGTTGGTGAAGCTGGCCGCCATCATGCGGCCATAGCCCTTGTACTCGCCTTCGCGGTAGCGTTTTTCCACCAGAACGCGAAAGCTGTCGCCTTCCTGCAGATCGCGGATGAAATTCACTTCGGAACCGAAAAGTTCCGCCAGGCGCAGGGCCAGTTGCGGGCTCTCGCCAATATCGGCAACGGCCTGGAAGAGATTGTCGTCGATGACGCCTTCCGCCGTGTCGAGCAGGGTCACATATTCGATGGGCTCCACACGGGCTTCGGGTGTTTCGGTGCCTTCCACCACCAGGCGTCTGCGGCCGTCGATCTCGTATTCAAAACGCTTCACCCGGCCGGAATCAGGATCGGTGACCACCACATAGGGCTGCCCCTCGCGGAAGGACCGGAGGGAAAAAACGCGCCTGGCCGCGCTCACATACTGCTGGATGCCGTCGTCAGCGGCATTGCCGAGGACTTTGGCAATGGTGTCGCCCTTTTCCACCACACCATGCGTGACGGCATCGGTCGCTTCCAGCGCGGCGGATGGGGCGGATGGGGCCGGTCCGGACGCAAACGCGCCCTGGGCGACTTCCCGCACCACGGCCACAAAGCGGCGCGCCTCCGCTTCGGCCGGCGGGGACGTCCCGGCGCCGGGAAGCTCCGCGCCGGTTTCCGGCGCGGTCTGCAGGGCGGTGGGGGCAGGCGCTTCCACAGGCGCGCGCCCCGCCCTGGAGGCCAGGAACACGCCCAAAAACGCGACCAGCGCCAACCCCACCAGAAAAAATCGTTTCATCGCAGCCTCGCGCGTTCTATATCCGGACGCGGCGGCCGTGTCCAGTTGCACGCCTGTTTTCCTTCCCAGTGCCCGTGCCTCTTGACACGCCTTGTGAAGAAGTGCACAGTCGCCGAAACGATGAATGTCAACATCTGACATTACATACCTTTTCTCTCCGGAACTCCGCCACTTCCGGAAGCTTCACGGAAGATTGCCATGTATGATCTCCTTCTCGCCCGCGTTCAGGTCGAAGACCCTGCCAATGGCGTCCGCGGCATCCGCGACATGGCGCTGGAAGACGGCCATGTGGCCGCCGTGGCCGAAGAGCTTCCGCGTTCCGGGGCCAGAAAGATCCTGGACATGGAAGGCGCCATCGCCATTCCCGGCATTGTGGATCTGCATGTCCATGTAAGCGGCATGTTTGGGGACCCCGCGGGCTTTTCCATGCTGGCCGGGGCAGGCGTGTGCACGGCCGTGAACATGGCAGGCCCCGTGGACGAGGCTCTGGAGAGCATGCGGCACGCCTGCGGCCTGAATGTGGCGCTTCTGGAGGACGCGAACCCCGGCGGCAATCTTTCCGGCCCCGCCGCCGGCGCGGAAGAAACGCGCGTTTTTGCGGAAAGGGCGCTGGAGAGGGGAGCCCTCGGCGTCAAGATCCTCGGCGGCCATTATCCGCTCACGCCCGAAACCTCGGAGCGGCTGGCGCGCCAGACGCTGGACGCCGGAGGCTACATGGCCTGGCATGCGGGCACCACCGCGCACGGCTCCAACATCGAGGGCATGCGCGAGGTCTGCGAGCTTGTGGGGGATGCCCCGGTGCATCTCGCGCATATCAACAGCTACTGCCGGGGCCAGGTGCGGCCGGAGCTGGAGGAGGCCGCCGAGGCCGTCGCCCTGCTGGAGGCGCACCCGGCGCTCATCAGCGAATCATATGTGGCCGCCGCCAACGGCACCTCCCTGAGCATCGGCCCCGATGGTCGCCTGGCCAGCAAAAGTACGGGAGCCACCTTTTTGCGCCTGGGGTACGAAGACAGCGCGGAGGGGGTGGCCCGCGCCATCGCCGACGGGGTGGCGTTCGTCCTCGTGCGGCGGGGCGACGAGATCGTGCGCCTGAGCGGCGAAGACGGACTGCGGCGCTGGCAGGAAGCGGGGAGCCACCTTCCGGGCAGTCTGGACGTGAACCCCGCGGCCAGCCGTCTTGCGCTTGCCCTGGCCCGCAGACGCAGCGGAGACTTCGCGGTGGACTGCCTGGCCACGGACGGGGGCGCCATCCCGCGCAATGTCCTGATCTCGCAAGGCTTTGCCCTGGTGCTCGGCGGCGCGCTCTCCATGGCGGACTTTGTGCGCAAGACGAGCCTCAATCCCGCCCGTTGCCTGCACCTGCCGGACAAGGGGCATCTCGGCCCCGGAGCGGACGCCGACATCACGGTCATCGATCCCGTGCGCCTGCGCGCGGCGGCCACCATCGTGAAGGGCAGGGTCTGCATGTTCGGGGGGCATGTCTGCGGGCAGGGCGGCACGGTCATCACCACCCCGCGGGGGAGCCGCGCCGTGGCGGCGCGGGGGCTCCCCCAGGTGTGCGCCGCGGTGGGGCGGGGGCCGCTGCCGTTTCGTCCTTCAGGGCAGCAACCCGCCTGAAATGGCTGGGGCCACGAAGTTTCACCATCCAACCAGGAAGGAACAGCCAATGCATCTCCATTCAGCGCATCATGACATCACACATGGGCCCCTGATGCTCATCGCCGCACTTCTTTTCGGGGGGCTGCTGCTGGCCACGCCGGCGGCGGCGGTGACGACCCTCACCTACGCCAGCAACGGACCGGAACAGTCCGTCCGCGGCTACGACGAAAAGCTCTTTCTGGACGAGATCGAAAAACAGTCGCAAGGCAGGATCAAGGTACAGGCGTTTTGGGCCAATACGCTCGTTACCGGCAATGAGATCCTGAAGGCCGTTTCCGACGGCGTTGCCGACATGGGCTTTATCAACGCCAATTTTTATCCCAAGGCCATGCCCTACTGCAACGCCATCGCGCTCAATGCCTTCGGGCCGACCACCGGCGAAAAGACCGTGGCCCTCTATCACGAGCTGTTTGAAAAGATCCCGGCGCTCACCGAGGAATTCAAGCGCCACCGGCAGCTCCCGGTCTATTTTTTCGCCACGGACTGCAACTCCTTCACCTCCGGGAAAGAACTGCATTCCCTCGCCCAGCTCAAGGGCATGAAGGCCAGGGCCTCCAGCAGATGGAAGCTGGCCGACTTCAAGGCTCTTGGCGCCACGCCGGTCTCCATTCCCTGGTCGGAATGCTATATGGCGCTCCAGACAGGGACGGTGGAGACCATTGTTACCTCCGTGGAATCCCAGTACCGCGGCCGCCTCTATGAAGTCGCCCCGCATCTCTGGGTGTGGGACAAGATGTGGCTGGGCATTCCGTACATCATTTCCATCAACCAGAAAAAATTCAACAAGCTGAGCCGTGAGGACCAGGAGGCCATCCTTCGCGCCGGGCGCGTGGCCAGCGAAAAGTTTGCCAAAAAGTTCGATACGGTCACCGCCGGGGAAATCGCGGACATGGAAAAGGCGGGCGTCAAGGTCCTGCACGCGACCGACAAGGATTATGCGGAATGGCAGGCGCTGCCCTCCATTGAGGAGAATTTCAGGGTCTGGCTCGATGAGGCGCAAAAAGCGGGGTTAAAGGATGCGGAACAGAACCTGAACAAGATCCGCGAAATCGTGAACAGCTACCTTTGATATCTCTATGGCGGCGGTCCGGCAGCATCAGGTGTGAGGCCGGACCGCCGAAACGGGGCCCCCATGCGAAACTTTCTCTCCCGCCTGAGCGAGATCTCAGCCAATGTCTGCGGCTGGCTGCTCATGGTGCTCATGGCGCTGCTGTTTCTGGACATTGTCTGCCGCACCGTGGGCTATCCCATCCTGGGCGTGGCCGAAATCTCCATGTGCGTCATGCTGACCACCGTATATCTGGGGCTCGCCAACTGTGAAGTGGCGCGCGGGCATGTGAAGGTGGAATTTCTCACCGAGCGCATGTCTCCCCGGATGGCAAAGTGGGTCGCCGTTTTCACCGGGATCCTGAGTATCTTCACGCTTGCCGTGTGCTCCTGGGCCATGACCATGAACGCCATTGACTCCTATACGGGGGACGAGGCCATGGCCGGACTTGTGCCCATCCCGGTCTGGCCCATCAAGGCGATCATGGCCGCGGGCATCATCCTGTATCTGCTCGCCACGCTCCTGAATTTTTCCCTCAACCTGCGGGAGCTAAGGGACCGGCGTCCGGACGCCGGCGCCTGATCCGTACCTTCAGCCACGGAGCGACCCATGAATCTGCTGGCCCTGGGCATCATCGCCTCCATCATCCTTCTGCTGCTGCTCTTCCTGGGCGTGCAGATGGGCATTGATTTCTTCCTTGTCGGCTTTGTGGGACTGGCCATCATCCTCAATGTGGAGGCCGCCGGCTCCCTGCTGGGCGAAACGCTCTACAACGCCGTTGCCTCGCCCTCCTTCTGCGTGCTGCCGCTCTTCATCCTCATGGGTTCCTTCGCCTCGCGCGGAGGCTTCGCCAAGCTCGCCTATGAAAGCGCGCACACCATGCTGGCGCGCATTCCCGGCGCGCTGGTCATCGCCACCACCCTTGGGTGCGCGGTCTTTTCCTCCATCTGCGGCTCGACCATCGCCACGGCAACCATTTTCGGGCGTCTCTCCTTTCCGGAGATGGTGCGCTACAGCTACAAGCGCACCTTCGCGCTGGGCTCCATAGCCTGCTCCGGCAGCCTGGCCTGCCTTATTCCGCCGAGCGGCATGTTCATCCTGTTCGCCATCTTCACGGACCAATCCGTGGGCAAGCTCTTCCTTGCGGGCATCCTGCCCGGCCTGCTGACGGCCGGGGTGTACGGCACCTGCGCCTGGTTCATGGCCAGATTCGGCAAGAATGTCGCCCCCATCCATCCCGACGAGATGAAGATCACCTTCCGCGACCGCGCCCGCGCCTCGTTCAGCCTGTGGCCCATCCTTCTTCTGGCGGTCCTTGTCATGGGCGGCATCTGGACAGGCATCTTCACGTCCAACGAAGCCGCCGCCGTGGGAGCCCTCGGAACGCTCTGCTTCGGCCTGGTCAACGGCGAACTGCGAAAAAAGGGCCAGATCAACGCCGCCCTGCGCGAGACGGCGCGCTCGGCCTCCATGCTGTTCATCATCATTATCGCCTCCATGTATTTCAGCCGTTTTCTGGCCGTGACGCGCATCCCCACCGAGCTTTCCAATTTTCTTGTCTCCTGGGATGTTTCCCCGTATATGGTGTTTTTCTGCGTCATCGTCGTCTGGTTCATCCTGGGGATGCTCATCGCCCAGGCGGCGGTTTTTGCCATGACGCTGCCCGTCATCTTTCCCGTTCTGGTCAATCTGGGCTTTGATCCGCTCTGGATTTGCGTGATTGCCATGAAGCTCAATGAAATTGCCGGCGTCTCCCCCCCGGTGGGCATCAATTCCTTCGCGCTCGCGGGGGTGACCAATTCGCGTGTGGAGGATGTCTTTACCGGCGTCTGGCCCTTTATCCTCTGCGATCTGGTCGTCATCGGCATCCTCTTTCTCTGCCCCGCCATCGCCACCATCATTCCCAATTCCATGCTCAACTGAATCCGCAGGAGCACCGCCATGGCAGCCTCATCCCCCGTTTCCGCCGAGCAACTCATTTCCTGGCGGCGCCAGCTCCACCGGCACGCCGAATCCGGGCTTTCCGAATTCTGGACGACCGCCTTTCTCGCCTCGGAACTGGCCGCCGCCGGATTTGATGTCCTGGTGGGCGAGCGGGTCATGGACAGGGCGAGCCTCATGGGCCAGGCCGATGCGGCGACCCAGGCCGCGCGTCTGGAACAGGCCCGTTCCTGGGGCGCGGACCCGGCCTGGCTGGAACGGATGGATGGTCTCACAGGTCTGGTCGTCGATCTCAGGCCCGATCTGCCGCCGCATACGGCCATGCGCTTTGACATCGACGCTGTTGATGTGCGTGAAAGCGGTGATTCCGGGCATGTTCCGGCCGCCCAGGGCTTTGCCTCCCTCTCCGCGGGCTGTGCCCATGCCTGCGGTCATGACGGCCATGCCGCCATCGGCCTGGGGGTGGCGCTGGAACTGGCGGCCCGCAGGGACAGGTTGCGCCACAATGTGCGTCTGATCTTTGAACCCGGCGAGGAAGGCAGCCGGGGCGCCCGGCCGATGCTCAATGCCGGGGTGGCGCGGGGCGTGCGCCATTTTCTCGCGGCCCATATCGGCGCCGGGGCGACCACCCCGCATTCGCTGGTCTGCGGGACAAGCGGTTTTCTGGCAACCACCAAGTTTGATGTGGAATTTTTCGGACGCGCCGCCCATTCCGGAGCCAACCCGCAGCTTGGCAGAAATTCCCTGCTTGCCGCGGCCTGCGCCACGCTCAATCTGCACGCGCTCCCGCGACACGGGGAAGGCGACACCCGCATCACCGTCGGCCGCCTTGAAAGCGGTTCGGGCCGGAACATCATTCCGGATCATGCCAGGATGGTCTGCGAAACCAGGGGCGTGACCACGGAGATCAATGAATACATGTTCGCCGCCGCCCGGCGCGTCATTGAACACGCCGCCGCCATGTATGAACAGGAATTTGCCGTTACGCTCATGGGCAGCACCGGCTGCGCCGTCAGCGATCCCGCCATGGCCGCCATCGTGCGCCAGGCCGGTGAGGAGATCCCCTGGTTCCGCAAGGACGCCATTGCGGATTCCGGCGCCGCCTTCGGCTCCGATGATGCCTGCGCCTTTCTGGAGGAGGTGCAGCGCAACGGGGGCATGGGCAGCTATCTTCTGATCGGCAGCTCCCTTGCCGCCGGGCATCATAACGAGCGCTTCGATTTTCAGGAGGAAGTGCTGGCGCCCGCGGTGGAACTGCTGTGCCGATGCGCCCTGAAGCTGGACGCCATCGCCTAGGGCTATATCCGGCAACCGCGTCTGTGACAGGGCCTTAAAACTTGTCCGGGCCGGCGTTCCCTTCCGGACTTCCCTGCCGTTTCCCCGCTGTTGCGACAATCAGGTTTTGCCAGGCGGCAACCGCGGTTCCCAGGCTGAACTCCTCCGCCCGGCGTTTGCCGGCCGCACTTTTCGCGGCATCCGGCGGAGCATCCAGCGTGGCTTCCAGCGCGTCCGCCAGGGCCTGCGCGTCATTCATCGGCACAAGCCGGCCATAGGCGCCCTGGCATAAGATCTCGTCCGGGCCGCTGGGGCAGTTTGTGGCCACCACGGGAATGCCTAGGCACAGGGCCTCCACCAGAACATTGCCGAAGCCCTCATGCGTGGAGCTCAACGCCAGCACGGCGGAACGCGCCATGATGGCATAGGGATTGGACTGATGGCCGGCAAAATGGATATGGCCCTCCATGCCCGAATCCCTGGCAAGTTTCTCAAGCCGTTCCCGTTGCGAACCACGGCCCACAAGGCAGAGGCTGAATTCACGGCCGCGCCGGCGCAAAATGTCGCAGGCCTCGATGAGCAGGGGAAAATTCTTCTGCTGTTCAAGCCTGCCAACGCCAAGGATCACCGGCTTGCGAAAGCATGCTTCAAGAGCAGCCGGCAGCGGCTTTTCGGCCTCCCTGCGGATCTTTTCGGTATCCGACGGATTCCAGAGCACCCTGAGTCGCGGGGCGAGATCGGGCCAGATGGTGGCGCAGGAGCGCCTGACGCCCTCGCTGACGCATACGATACCGCGGCAGCGGCGCAAGGCCCAGGCCAGGAGCGCCTTGTAGATCTTCACGGAAATTGCGGGCTTGCCGTCAAACTTGCCGCGCAGATCATTGCGCAGCCAGGCAATGGTCTTTCCGGGGGCGAGCAGCGCCGCCGCAAAAACGCTTTGCAGCTGCAGGGTGCCGATGACCACGTCACTTTCCGCCGCCAGTTTGCGGAGTTTCAGAAAATGCCGGAGCCTGGGGAGCAGGCCCGGCTTGTCCGGCATGGAGAAGTTTTGCGTTTCCGGCACCATGGCAGTCAAGGGCGGCAGATGGTGCAGGCAGCAGATCGTGGGGTCGAGGATGTTTCTGTCCAGGCTTCGGGCCACATTCAGGCTGATTATTTCCGCGCCCCCGTCCCAGTCGTGCATGATGAACAGGCATTTCAGCATGGCGGAGTCCTAATGGCCCCTGCTTGGCCTTAATTTTTTTGCGAACCCGTAGCAGCGGAACATAAACACTCGTGCAAACATCAGCCTGTCATCCGTTAGAATTTTCAGGATAAACCGCATAAGGAATTTTTTCGGGCCCGGATAGTCGCAACGGATGAGAGAGGCAATCTGCGGCGCTTTGGCGGCGCAGAGCTTGAGGGCCGTTTCGCGCTCCTCCTCTCGCGCGCGATGAAAGCCGCCCAGCCGCCTCAGCGCCTCCCTTGCCAGGAGCCGATAGCCATGGGAATCAGTAGCATAGACCTGCCGCTCATTTAATATTTGCAAAATGAAGATTTGAGCATCAATACTTGCTTCTATTTTTTTGAGGGGACGATTTCGGTATTCTCCCGTGCTGTTTTCGCGCAGGATATGAAGATAAACTATATCGTCAACGCACGCCACTGTTAACGGCAAGGAGATGGTCTCCGCAAGAAAAATTAAATCATCCCCCAGAAGAGCATTGTCATGAAGCCTGATCTTTCCGCGGATTTTCTCCGCGCGGTACATGGCGGTCCACCATTCATCATTAAAGCACAGCGGGCTTTTGCCCAGGATGTCTTGCTGTCCCTGTAGTGGCGTCTCATAAGACGTGCCGTCCAATTCGATGATCCTGGCCCGGCCCTTGATGATGTCCGCGCCGCTGCGTTCCGCTTCGGCAAGCAGGACCCGGCAAAACTCCGGCGCAAGCCTGTCGTCATTATCAAGAAACGCAAGCCAGCGGCCCGTGGACACGTCAAGGCCCCTGTTGCGGGTGGCGGCCTGGCCGCAATTTTTCTCATTGACAAGGACTTTGAGGCGCGGGTCCTTGTCCGCAACAGCGCGCAATATCTCAACGCTGCCATCAGTGGAGCCGTCATCCACGGCAATGACTTCAATATCGGCCACAGACTGGTCAAGCGCGCTTTGCAGGGCATCGGCCAGCCATTTTTCAGCATTATAGACGGGGATGATGATGGAAACGAGGGGTTGGCTCATGGGTGATCACGCTGCCGGAGTCAAGGTGGAGGACAGGGAGCCTGGGCAATATTTTTTGGCGCACCAGGTCATTGCCGCGAAAAGGAGCAGGGCAAGAACGACATTGAGGCAGGCCGCGCCGTCCAGCCCGAACAGCGAGGGGAGCAGCATTGCCAGCGGCAGGCTTGCGGCGGCCACAAAAACAGAGGACAGAAAAACGGCCCGCTCCTGCCCGCGGGCGACCAGGATCTGCGAACCAAGAACGGCATTCGCGCCCATTATGGGCAAGGCGAGGAGCATGATGTTCAAAAGGGGGATGGCTTCGGCATATTTGGAGCTCAGGGCCAGGGGAATGAGCCAGGGCGCCGTGATCCAGAGCAGGATCGCCGCAAGCAGCATGAAGCCCACAGTCACGGCAAAAGACCAGAACAGCATCTGGCTGGCCGTTTTCGCATCCCCATGGCGCAGGGCGCACACTTCGGGATATATGGTCTGGGTCACGGGTTCGCTGGCGTCGGCAATGGCCTTGATTATCTTGTCGGCCGCGAGGTAGACGCCCATTCCCGCCGGCGAAAGAAAAAAACCGAGAACCAGCCGTGAGGTCTGCGCATGGATCATGCCGGTAAGGGCATTGGCGAACAGGGTCCGGGTCTTGCGCAGGATGCGCCAGGCCCGTTTCAGGCTCAGGCGGAACGGCCAGGTTTTTGACAGGCCCCGGATGAGCAGGGAATAAACGACGGCCCTGCATATGAAATTGAGGGCGAAATACCAGGGCCAGCGTTCCGGCCTGTCGATGACAAGGATGATGAGGGCGAGAATGACAAGGTTCGCCAGCATGTCCCACAGAGCCATGCGGCGCATGTCCCGGCCGATGCCCTGATAGAACCACAAGGGCCTGAAGCCGCGCGCAAGTCCGTACAGGATAGCCAGAAGATACACGCCGGGATACTCGCGGGCATGGGGAATGACCGGCAGGAGCGCGAGGGAACCCAGCAGGCAAAAGCCGGCAAGCACCAGCTTTGCCGAAATGACGGCCCCAAGAATGGCCGCCTGCCTGTCTTCGCCGTGGCGGAAAAAGGCCACCTCCCGCACGGCGCCGAGATTGAAGCCCCAGTTCAGCACTGTCTCCACAATTGAAGGCAGGATGCTGAAATACATGAGAATGCCGAACGTCCGGAGGTCCAGGATGCGCGCAAGCCACGGAAGGGCCAGCAGCGGCAGGACTATCTGGGTGGCCTTGATGGCGCCAAGGGAGACGAAAACCCCAAGCAGCGGCCGGAAGAGCCTGAAAGGACCGGCGGTTTTACCCGTCCGCATGCTCCGCTCCTGACAGCCGGCGATAGAGCGTCGCGAAGTTCTGATAGACCCTGGCCGCGTCATGCCTGTCTTCAATATATTTCCGGGCGGCGCGGCCTGTGCTGGCCCGCAGGGCGGGATCCGCCAGCAGTTTTCTGACCACCTCCGCCATCTGCCGCTCGTTTTGGCAGAGAAAGCCCGTCACGCCATCCTCGATGACCGCCCTGTTGGCGGGGATATCCGTGGCCACGACCGGCTTGCCGAGCGCCATGGCTTCAAGCAGGGTGTTGGAAAGGCCGTCCCAGGCGGAAGTGTGGACATAAACATCCAGCTTCGCCATGCCGGAGAGCGCCTGCTCCCTGGTCTGCCAGCCGGTGCGCGCCACGGTTTCGGGCAGCAGCGTGGTCTCTTCCGGCGCTCCGAGCCAGATCCAGCGGGCATCCTCCACAAGGCGCGCGACGTTGGCAAAGAAGACGAAATTCCGCGCAACGGAAAGCCGGCCGCAGGTGCCCGCAAGCAGTGGCCCCTCTGGCGTTTTTTCAGGGATGGTATTGATACAGGCGTCTATCTGCTCCAGATCCAGCGCATTGGGGATAAAAAAACATTTTTCCTTCGGCGCAAGCCGCCTGGCGCAGCTGTATTCCTGCTCGCCGCAGGCAACGGTAATGCTGTTGCCCCTGGCGGCAAGCCATTCCAAGGCCACGCAGGCGGCCTTGTTGAATCTGCTGGTATTGGCGCGCAGGAAGGAATAGCCGCGCGGGCTGAAAAGAACGGGCCAGCCGCCGGAAACTGCCGCCATGCGGCCCAGGAATCCGGCAATGGAGGAATGGCAGTGCAGCACATCCGGCGCCAGGCCTTTGAGGGTGGACTTCAGGGAGCAATAGGCCCGAAGATTCTTTTTCAGCTGCACCCTGTTTTCCATTTCCGGCAGATAGTGAAATTCCACTTCCGGAGGAAAAAGCGCCCTGAAATCAGCCGGCGTTTCCGGCCGCAACGAATGCACCACGGAAAACCGGAAATCAGCCCGCAGCATGCGGCAGAGCGTGGCAATGGACGTGAGGCACCCGGCGGCGAAGGATTCCACCACATGCACGACATGCGGTTTTTTCCTTGCGGGAGCGTCCGGGGCGCTGCTGTCGGTCGTCATGGCCGCCAGTCGCCCTTCCCCGCGGGCACGGGCTGAATGTTGTCCGTTTTCCAGACAGCGGCCAGTTCGGACAAGGTCACGAAACGGACATCCCCCTGCGTTTGCAGCCAGTCGACCCAGGCGGCGACCTTGCCCAGCATTCCCCCGATGGCCCTGGCGTCCGGCAAATGAGGGGCGCCCCCCGGCATCATTTCCGAGGAATGCCAGGTCATCATCAGCACATTGCCGCCGCCAAGGCACAGCCTGGTTGCCATTTTCAGGCACCAGAGCGGATAATAGACCGGCAGCAGCGAAAGGGTATTCCAGTAACGCATGAAAAAGCGCGCCCGTTTGCCGAGTCCACCGGGCAAGCTCGCATGCAGGTTTGCCACAAGCCGGGACACGGGCACGACCGTCAATGGGACCTCAAGGAGGCGCTTGCCCCCGTGCTCCACCCAGTAAGGTTGCGTGGGCGCGCTGAAGTGATCCGCGCCCTTTCGCGGTGTCATCGCCCCAAACAGGGGACGCACCGAGGAATCCACCTCCACGCCGGCCTCAAGCAGAAGCGGCCAGTGCCGCTTGTGCATGTCCCAGCGCCCCATGCGGAATGCCCTGATATGGCCCCCCTGGAAATCGCGCCCGGCGGCAAACAGGGTTTCCAGTTTTGCCGCAAGCAACGCCGGGTCAATGGCACAGGCGGGCACGGCGTGAAGCACATCCGGACCCTGGGGGAGCGGCGGCGTATTCCAGAAATGCAGATGGGCGCCGATCTCCGCGCCATGACGATCCCGCAGATCCTCAAGGACAGGCCACGCGCTGCTGTCCCTGAAAACGCTGTGCGCGCAGAAAAGCGTCGGCTTCACACCCCGCGAAAGCAGCGGCGCCAGATCCTTCAGCCATGCCACATTGCGCACGCCGGCCACAGTGCGGGCATAGCTTCCGGTAAAAAGCCCCTCTTCCTCCACATCGAGCGAAAGGATCACATATATCGGCATTGGCATAGTTTCCAAGCTTTTTTGCCAGAGCAGTCAGTTGCCGTGACCGTGCGTTTCCGCATTTTCTCTGGATGTGGGCTGCTGGCGCGTCCGTATACCATACTCCGGGGCGCGGCGATTTTCCAGATTAATTTATTCTCCCGGTTTTTCATGAGCTTATTCGATGCGCCGGAGCGTCCCCGCCTTGAGGTTTTTGTTTCGCGCGGCTATGCTGTATACTTCCCACTTTCAGGCAACAGGCATGGGCGCCAGAAATTCCGCAACCGGAGTACGCCTCGTGATTCGTTCTTTCGCTGCCAATACCGCGCGCTTCCGCACCTTTCTGGACGCCTGCGCCGCCCTGCGGCGGGAGCGGCCCGCGGAATTCTGGCACAGGCTGCTGTTCGCGGCCTTCTGGGTCTCTCTGGCCGCATTTCCCCTTGGCTACGGCATGCGCGAGGTCATGCCCCTGCTCTGCCTCCTCTTTCTCGTTCCCTATTACCGCCATGCCTGGCGGAAGAGCGTTCTCCGCCGCCTGCGGGTCTGGTGGCTCTTCCTCTGCGCGGCCCTCATGATCGGCATCGGCGTCATCTGTTCCCCCGATCCCCTGGCCTCCCTGCTCCATGCGGGCACCGGCGTCAACAAGGGCTTCATCCTGCCCTTCATCGCCATGGAGTGCGTGCGGGATGAACGCGATTTGCGGCGGCTTGTCTGGGCCTGCGCCCTTGCCTGCTTCTGGGAGGGCATTGATGGCGTCTGGCAGGCCGCCACAGGCAAGGATTTTGTCATGGGCTATCCGCGCAATTCCGGGCGCCTGACCGGAAGCCTTGGCGATTACACGGTGGGCAATTACATAGCCCTGGCCCTTGTTCCCGCGTTCGGCGTCTGGTTCATCCTGCGGAGCGCCCTGGGTTGGGGCGCTTGCGCCCTGCTTTTTCTGGCCCTGTTCTGGCCGGCCTTTTTCCTCTGCATCGGGGCGGCCAGCCGCAGCGGGATCCTCGCCATTGCCGCGGCCATTGCCCTGTGGCAGCTCCTCCGTGGCGGCTGGATACGTTTCGGGCGCGCCCTGTTCTGGCCGGCCCTGGTTTTCGCCATCTTTTATCTCTGCCAGGCCTCACGACTGCAGGTGGAAAAAATCGCCGGCGACGGGCGGTGGTCCCTCTGGGAATTGGCCTGGCGCATCTTTCTGGAACATCCCTGGTTTGGCGCCGGTGCGGGCCGCTACAACACGGCCTTCCGCGAACTGGGCCTGGCCCCGGCCAGGGACGCCATCACCATCAGCCACCCGCACAATCTCTATCTTGATCTTCTTTACGCCCACGGCGGTATCGGCTTCTGTCTCGGCATGATCTTTCTTTTCGGCTTCCTGTGGTGGGGCTGGCGCAGGATCCAGCCGCAACTGGCGCGCCAATGCGGGGCCCCTCATCTGGCCGGCGGCATTTACTGGCGGCTGACCGCCTGGTTCTGGCTGGGCTACGCCGCGTGGCTGGTCAATGGCATTTTCGGTCATGATTTTTATCGCATCTGGTGGCTGGCGCTCGCCATGAGCCACCTGGGCATCATGATCGGCGCCATTGTCAACGGCGAAAATATGCCGGCACACATGGCGGGATCGGAAATGGAGAGCCAGGGCGCGGCCTGACGCCAACGTTCGCCCGTGATGCCCGGCGACAGCGCGAACACACACCCTGCTGCCCCAGCTTTTCCACATGGCGCCGCCAGGGAAAAGCGCCTGTGGAAAAGTCTTGTTTCCGAAGACATTTCGTGCTATATACCGCTGTTCGCGCGGGAGCCTTTTCTGGATCTGCCGGGGTTTTGCACCTCGCCCGCGCCGAACGGACTGCCATGCTGACTGTCGAAGAACTGAAACGCGAGCTGCGCCCGCTTCTCGCCCCTGCCACCGGAGCGGACGCGCCCGGCGCCCACGCGGACACCGCGCGGGAAGCCTGGCTTGACGCCCTGGCCCTGCGCCTGGAGGATGGCCGCCTGGTGGTGGGCTTTCCCCACAGCTATTTTGCGCGCTGGTTCGGCATGCACAAACGGACCAGCTTTGAAACCGCGCTGTTCCGCTGTTTTCCCGATGCTCCGGGCATCGTCTATGAAGATGCCCCTCCGGGCCGCCCCCTGCCCCCGGCGGCGAAGCCATTGCCGACGGTCCGGGAAGCTTCCGACGCCGAAGCGCCTGCTCCCGACCCGCAGGGCAACGGTCCGGACACCGCTGACGAAGACGCATTCGCCCGGTTCATCGTCAATGCGCGCAATGCCTTTCCCCTTGCCACGGCCAAAAAAATCGCCGGAGAAGGCGCACCGGACGGAGAAGCCGTCCTGGTTTTCTGTGGCAGGAGCGGCACCGGCAAAACGCAGCTTTTGCGGACCATGGCCGTCACCCTTGAACGGCGTCTCGGCCCTGGGCGTGTCTTCATGCGCGGCGCGGCGCGGTTCTGCATCGACATGGCGGCCGGCGGCACCGCCTGGGCGGAACAGTTCTGGCAGCGCTGCGACGCCCTGCTTCTGGACGATCTGCAGGATATTGCCGGAAAATCCGCCCCGCAGCGCGACCTTGCGGTCTGTATGGACGCATGCCTGGGGCTGCTTCAGGAAGAGCGGCAGCGCAAAAATGCCGGAACGTGCCGCCGCGAGCGTCTGATGGTTTTCTCCCATGCCGGCCCGGCAACAGAGCTGGCCCATCTGGAGGAACGGCTGCGTACCCGGCTGGAAAGCGGTCTTGTGCTGGAACTGCTGGAACCGGATCTGGAGGTGCGCCTGCGTTATCTGCAACGCGCCGTCCGGGAACGCGAACTGCCCCTTTCGCGCGACCAGCTCCTCTATCTGGCGCAACGCTGCGTCCAGTTCAGCCTGCTTCAGGGCCTGCTCCGCAAGGTGGAGGCCTTCAGCGCGCTCAACGGCCGCCCGCCCGCGCAGGCGGATCTGGAAAATATCGTCCGCACGGGCGGCAGTGTGCGGCCGGTGGGCTGCCGCGAGATCCTCGCTTCCGTGGCGCGGGGCTTCAACCTCAGGGCCGAAGACATTCTGGGCGCGCGGCGCCGTCCTGATCTGGTGCTTGCCCGTCAGATCGCCATGTATCTCTGCCGCCGCAAGCTGGGCCTTTCCTATCCGGAACTGGGGCGCGCGTTCGGCGGCCGGGACCACAGCACCGTTATCCATGCGGTCAAAAAGATTCGCAAACTTCTGGATACGGACAAGGTTGTGCACACTATGGTGACGGAACTGGAAAATGCCGTCCCCTGACCTGATGCCGGACGGTCCCCGCCACCGCCGCGGAGCGGGACCTGTGCGCCGGGTCTGTTCCGGGTGCACAAGTCCGGACCGAAAAGATGCAGGGTTTTCAATGAGCTGTTGCGGTTAAGCACAAACGTTCCTTCCCAATAACAAGGATTAATTAAATGAAACTTGCTGTAAACAAGGACCAGATCATCGAGGGCCTCCAGAAGGCCGCGGCGATCATCCCTTCCAAGGCGGGGGCGGCATACCTGCGCTCCATCTGGCTCCGGGCCGGTGAAGACGGTCTTTCGCTCATGTCCACGGATGCCAATATCGAATTTACGGGCACCTATCCCGCCGAGGTGACGGAACCGGGCCTTGTGGGAGTTCAGGGGCGTTCCTTTGTGGATCTGGTGCGCCAGTTGCCGCCGGGGGTGCTCAACCTGAGCCTTGACGAGGCGGGCACCCTGCTTCTGGAGCAGGGGCGCCGTTCCTATCGCCTGCCGGTGAACGGACCGGAATGGTTCCAGAATTTTTCCGAATTTCCCGAAGAAAATGCGGTCATCTGGTCAGGTGACATCCTTTCCGGCCTGCTGGATCGCGTGAGCTTCTGCATCAGCGACGATGACGCCATGGATGCCATCGCCTGCCTGTGCCTCAAGCCGCGCGGCGAAGGACGCATCGACATCTGTGGTCTCAACGGGCATCAGTTCGCGCTGGCCACCATCACCCATGACGAGCTGGCGGCCCGGCTGCCGGAAGCGGGCGTTCTGGTACAGAAAAAATACCTGCCGGATATCCGCAAATGGCTTGGCGAGGACGAGATCGAGCTTAATATCACGGACAAGCGGCTCTATCTGCGCCGGCTCGACCGCGCCGAGACCCTGAGCCTGCCCCGCGCCCTGCACGAGTATCCGGATTATACGGTCTTCATGGCCCGTCTGGAGGAGGACGGCGCAAGTCGGCTTGAACTGGACCGCAAGGAAGGCATGGACGCGCTTGGACGCATCCTGATCTTCAATACGGAAAGTGACCGGTGCGTCTATTTCGATCTTGCCCAGGGCGAAGCCCGGCTTTCGGCCCAGGGGCAGGATGTGGGTTCCGCTTCGGAAAGCCTGGAAGTGGGCTATGAGGGCTCCATTGGCCGCATCGCCTTTCCCACGCGCAATCTCATGGACGTGTTTTCGCACTTCGTTTCCCCGCGCGTGGACATGACCCTCACCGGGGCCGAAGGCCCGTGCGGCATCTGCGGCGCCGAAGACCCGGACTATACGGTCATCATCATGCCCATGAAGGTCTCCGAAGCGGCCTATTATTCCGAAGACGACGTGTAGGCGGGGGCCGGTCCGTGGTTTTTGCCGCTGCGCGCGCGGCGGCGCATCGCACGCAAGGAAGGAACAATGTCTCAAAGTCCTGCATCCGGTGTTTCCGGCGGCTATACCGCCTCTTCCATCACCATTCTTGAAGGGCTGTCCGCGGTGCGCAAGCGCCCGGCCATGTACATCGGCTCCACCGATGCCCGCGGGCTGCACCATCTTGTCTATGAAGTGGTGGACAACTCCATTGACGAGGCCATGGCCGGCTATTGCACCCGGATCACCGTCACCCTGCATGCGGACAATTCCGTCACCGTGCGCGACGACGGGCGCGGCATTCCCGTGGACATCCACCCCAAGGAGGGCGTGCCCGCCGTTCAGGTGGTCATGACCAAACTCCACGCGGGCGGCAAGTTCGACAATACTAGCTACAAGGTTTCCGGCGGTCTGCATGGCGTGGGTGTTTCCTGCGTCAACGCCCTGTCCGAGGAACTGACGGTCACGGTGCGCCGCGAGGGCAGGCGCTACCGCCAGCACTATTCCCGTGGCGTGCCCCAGGACGAGCTGGCCGTCATTGGCGAAGGCGTGGAAGGGCACGGCACCACGGTGCGTTTCCGGCCCGACGAGGAGATCTTCGAGGTGCTGGAATTTTCCTACGAGACGCTGAAAAAGCGTTTTGAGGAACTGGCCTATCTCAACAGCGGCCTGACCATCGAGTGCATTGACGAGCGCAGCGGCGAAAATCATGTTTTCCATGCCGAGGGCGGCATCCGCCAGTTTGTGGGCGATCTCAATTCCGGCGAGCAGGGCATCCATCCGGTCATTGCCGGTGACGGCATCCTGGAAAACGTGAGCGTGGAATTTGCCCTGCAATACAACGCGGGCTACAAGGAAAATATCCTCACCTTTGCCAACAATATCCGCACCAAGGAAGGCGGCACCCATCTCGTGGGTTTCCGCACGGCGCTCACGCGCGCCATCAACGGCTATATCAAGGGCCAGCCGGATCTGGTGAAAAAGCTCAGGAGCACGGTCCTTTCCGGCGATGACGTGCGCGAGGGGCTCACGGCCGTGGTCAGCGTCAAGCTGCCGCAGCCGCAGTTCGAGGGGCAGACCAAGACCAAGCTCGGCAACAGCGAGGTGGCGGGCCTGGTGGCCGGCCTCACCTATGACCGCCTGAACGTCTTTTTTGAGGAAAATCCGCGCGATGTGCGCCTGATCATCGACAAGGCCCTGGACGCGGCCCGCGCGCGTGACGCGGCCCGGCGCGCCAAGGAACTGGTGCGCCGCAAGGGCGCGCTTTCGGACAATGCCCTGCCCGGCAAGCTGGCCGACTGCCAGAGCAAGGACCCGGCGGAATCGGAACTGTTCATCGTGGAGGGCGATTCGGCGGGCGGTTCGGCAAAGCAGGGCCGCAATCCCAGGAATCAGGCCATCCTGCCCCTGCGCGGCAAGATCCTCAATACCGAACGGACGCGCTTTGACCGCATGCTGGCCAACAAGGAGGTCAAGGCGCTCATTACGGCCATGGGCGCGGGCATCGGCGAGGAAGATACGGATCTGGACAAGCTGCGCTACCACAAGATCGTCATCATGACGGATGCCGATGTGGACGGCGCGCATATCCGCACCCTGCTGCTCACCTTCTTTTTCCGTCAGTATCAGGAAATGGTGGAACGCGGCTTCGTCTACATCGCCCAGCCGCCGCTCTATCGCGTGCATAACGCGCGCATGGAAAAATTCATCAAGGATGATGCCGAACTCAATGCCTTTCTGCTCTCGCGGGTCAGCGAGGACGTGAGCGTGGTGGCCCACAACGGCAAGACCTTTGCCGGCGCGGAGCTCATCGGCCTCATGCGCCGTATCGAGACCCTGGAACAGCGCGTGGCCGAAGCCGAAAGCAGCGGCATGCCGCGGGATCTCTTTCTTGCGCTGACCACCTATCCGGCCAGGGCCGATGCCGAAACCTTCGGCAGGCTCCTGGATGATCCGGAAAGCGAATTTACGGCCTGGCTCAATGAAAACGGCTATCTCCTGACCATGGAACGCGAGCGCAGCGAAGAGGACGACGAGGTGCGCCTGTTCGCCAATTTTGAAAACGCGGGCAGTCACCACACCCGGCGCGGCATGGAGTTTTTCGCCTCCCGGCTCTATCGCCGCACCTGGCAGCTTTTTGCCGAATTGCGCGAGGAATGCGGGGGCCTGGGCTTCACCCTGGTGCGCAAGGATGGCGAGGCCCAGGTGGACGATGTGTTCCGTCTGCTGGCCCAGGTGCTGGACGAGGCGCGCAAGGGCATCAATATCCAGCGCTACAAGGGCCTTGGCGAAATGAATCCCGAACAGCTCTGGACAACGACCATGAATCCGGAAAATCGCGTCCTGCTCCAGGTTTCGGTGGAGGATGCGCTTTCGGCCTCCGAGGCGTTTGAAGAACTCATGGGCGACCGTGTGGAGCCCCGGCGGGAGTTCATTGAACGCAATGCGCTTGCGGTGCAGGATCTGGATATCTGACGCGGGCATGCGGCGCCGTTCCGGGGGCAGGAAGCTGCCGCGGGCGCGCGAAGGCAGAGGGGAACGCACATGACTGGCGAACATGACGAAGCGGCGGCAACGGCCGCCGCGCAGGTGAAGGACGCCGGAAGGAAGACGCCCACGGGCTGGCTCTCGTGGGCGGTCTCCGTGGCGGGATGGCTCATCTGCGCCGGGCTCTGTCTCTGGCTGACCATTGCGCTTGAGGCATGGCCGTATGCGTATGAGGTCTTTTTTCCGGCGGTGCTGCTCATCCTGTTCTGCAACATCCTGGTCTTTCTGTTTGTGGCCACGCGCTGGGGCGCCCGCACCGGACGGCTTTTCGGGGCCGTGGCCCGCGTCTGCGCGGGCGAGGGGCTCCTGCTCCTGCTCATGTATGTGGCCGGGCGCTACGGCATCGGCGCCTGAGCGGCTTTTCATCTAACGTTCTTTTTCCTGCGAGGGCAGCGTGGCAGACAGCGAACAGTATCCGGCCGAAGAGCATCCGCGCGTCAATATTGAAAGGGAACTGCGCCAGTCCTATCTGGAGTATTCCCTTTCGGTCATCATCGGCCGCGCCATTCCCGACGCGCGCGACGGGCTCAAGCCCGTGCACCGGCGCATCATGTATGCCCAGCACGAGCTCGCCAACAGCTATAACCGGCCGCACAAAAAGTCCGCCCGCATCGTGGGTGACGTCATCGGCAAGTACCATCCGCACGGCGATTCCGCCGTGTATGACGCCCTGGTGCGCATGGCCCAGGACTTTTCCATGCGCGATCCCCTGGTGGACGGGCAGGGCAACTTCGGCTCCATCGACGGCGATTCCGCGGCCGCCATGCGCTACACCGAAGTGCGCATGTCGCGCCTGGCCCAGGAATTCCTCGACGATCTGGACAAGAATACCGTTGATTTCCGGCCCAATTACGACAATACGCTTCAGGAACCCTCGGTATTGCCCACCAGGGTGCCGAACCTGCTGCTCAACGGCTCTTCGGGCATTGCCGTGGGCATGGCCACCAATATCCCGCCGCACAATCTGGGTGAACTCTGCGAGGCCCTGCTCCTGCTGCTGGAAAAGCCGCAGAGCACGGTGGACGATCTCATGCAGATCGTGCGCGGGCCGGATTTTCCCACCGCCGGCTCGGTCTATGCGGGCAAGGGCCTGGCGGACGCCTACCGCACGGGCCGCGGCACGGTGAAGGTGCGCGGCAGGACCGTCATCGAGGAACGGAAAAAGGGCCTTCAGGCCGTGGTCATCACCGAGATCCCCTTCGGGCTCAACAAGTCCTCGCTGGTGGAGAAGATCGCGGCCCTGGTCAATGACCGCAAGCTGGACGGCATTGCGGACCTGCGTGACGAATCCGACCGCAAGGGCATCCGCATCGTCATTGACCTCAAGCGCGGCGCCATTGCCGATATCGTCATCAACGCGCTCTACAAGTTCACCCCGCTGGAAACGAGCTTTGGTATCAACATGCTGGCCGTGGCCGACAACCGGCCCGTTCTGCTCAATCTCAAGAGCGCCCTCGCCTGCTTTGTGGATCACCGCCGCGAAGTGGTCATCCGCAGGACGCGCTTTGATCTGGACAAGGCCGAGGCGCGGGCGCACATCCTTGAGGGGCTGCGCATCGCCATTGACCACATCGACGAGGTGGTGGCGCTCATCCGCGCTTCGGCCACGCCGGAGGAGGCCAGGCTGGGCCTCATGAGCGCCTTCAGCCTGAGCGAGATCCAGGCGCGCGCCATTCTGGATATGCGCCTCCAGCGGCTCACGGGCCTGCAGCGCGAGGAACTGCTGGCCGAATACCAGGAACTGCTCAAAAAGATAGAGTTTTTCAAGTCCGTGCTGGAAAATCCCGATGTGCTGCGCGGCGAAATGGAGCGGGAGATCCGCGAGATCGCCGCCGCCTTCGCCACGCCCCGGCGCACGGAGATCCTGCGCGAACCCCTGAGCGGCATTGAGCTCGAAGACCTCATCCCCGATGAGGAGGTGGTCATCACGCTCTCGCGCCGGGGCTACATGAAGCGCACCAATCTGGAGAATTACCAGCAGCAGAAGCGCGGCGGCAAGGGCATTGCCGCCGTGCACACCTCCGAGGACGACTACGTCCAGGAATTCCTCGTCACGTCCAACCACCAGTATCTGTGCCTGTTCACCAACAAGGGGCGCATGCACCAGCTCAAGGTGCATCAGGTGCCGGAAGGAAGCCGCACGGCCAAGGGCGTCCACATCAACAACCTCCTCCCCCTGGAGGAAGGCGAATGGGTGACCACGGTGCTGGCCCTGCGCGAATTTGCCGAAGACAAGTATTTCCTCTTCGTGACCCGGCGCGGCATGGTCAAGCGTTCCTCGGCGTCGCTGTACGCGCGCTGCCGCCGCAGCGGGCTTTTGGCCGTGGGCCTGCGTGAGGACGACGAGCTGGTGGTGGTGCGGCCCATCCGCGATGACGAGCATGTGGTGCTCGCCACGGCGGACGGCCTTGCCATCCGGTTTTCCTGCGCGGACATCCGGCCCATGGGCCGCGCGGCCACCGGCGTCAAGGGCGTGGCCCTGCGCCGGCATGACAGCGTGGTGGCCTGCGTCGTGCTCAAGGAGACGGACCAGACCACGGAGATCATGTCCATCTCGGCCAACGGCTACGGCAAGCGCACCAGGGTGGACCTCTACCGCGTGCAGTCGCGGGGCGGCAAGGGCGTCATCAACTTCAAGGTGACGGGCAAGACGGGCCCGGTGGTCGGCGCCATGCCCGTGCGCGAGCGGGATGGCCTCATCCTGCTGACTTCGGCCAACAAGGTGGTGCGCATCGGCGTGGACGAGGTGGGAAGCAAGGGCCGCGCCACCATGGGCGTCATGCTTGTCCGCCTGGACGAGGGCGCGCGCGTGGTGGGCTTTGACCGCGTGGATGACGGCGGCCAGACGCCGGCGGACGCCGGGGAAGAGGCCCAGGTGGCCGATGCCGTGGCTGCCGAGGATGCGGCCCTTGCCGACGGCGCCGCGACGGACGGGGATGACGATGCCTGACGCGCGCCCTGTGCCGGGCCGCGGCCGTATTGCCGCCCTGGCCCTGGCGCTGGCGCTCGTTCTGGGATTTTCCGGCGCGGGCTGCGACCGTGGCGCGATCCTCGCGGATGACCTTGCGGACGCGCGCGCGGCCGTTGCCGAGCGCAACTGGCCCCTTGCCGAGCGGCTGCTGGAGCGCTATCTCCGGGAGGAGGGCGCCTCCGCCGAGCGCTACGGGCCGGAGGCGGAACGGCGCTGGGAGGCATGGCAGCTGCTGTTGCAGGTGCTCAATTCCGCCAGTCCGGAGGCGCGGGCCAGCCTGGACGTTCTGGAAGCCATGCGGGCCGAATACGAGGATGATGACGCGCGCATGGCCGAGATCCTCGAACGCATGGGCCGGGCCTGCGAACGTCTGCGCCGTTACGGGCAGGCCGCCGAGGTCTGGAGCGCCTATATCGGTCTGGCAGGCCTGGGCGGGGCTAGGCGTGTGGAGGGATTTCGCCGTTTGGCGGCCATGCAGTTCAGCCAGCGGCGTTTTGAGGCCGGCGAGGAGAGCCTGGCGCAGTGCCTTGCGCTGCCGCTCCCGGATCATGACAAGATCCGCTGCATGCTTGACCTTGCGGACCAGAACATGGCACGCGAGCGCTGGGAGGAAGTGGCGAACCTTTGCCAGCAGATCCTTGACAGTGACCCTGACGATGAAGTGCGCGGCCTTGCCGGCTATCTGCTGGCGGACTCCCTGGAACAGCTTGGCCGCACGCAGGAGGCGCTGCGCCAGTTTGAACTGGCGCGCGACGTCTATCCCAATCCGGCGGTCATGGACAATCGCATCGCGCATTTGCGCAAAACCCTGAAGAACGCCCATTAACGCAAATCCGGGAACGATAGCAATCATGATACGGCACGAATGCGGTCTTTTCGGCATCTACGGCCACGATGATGCGGCCAGACTGGCCTATTTCGGACTTTATGCCCAGCAGCACCGGGGGCAGGAAAGCGCGGGCATCGTCACGGTGGACGCGGACGGCATGCACGACCACAAGAGCATGGGCCTGGTGCCGGATGTCTTTTCCGAGGAGGTGCTGCGCCGGCTCACCGGGCGCACGGCCATCGGCCATGTGCGCTACTCCACCACGGGCAGCGCCTCGCAGCGCAACGCCCAGCCCTTCATCGCCCACTTCAAGGGGCAGGACATCGCGCTCGCGCACAACGGCAACCTTGTCAATGCCGCCGCCCTGCGGGCCGAGCTGGAAAACGAGGGCGCCATCTTTGCCACAGGCAACGACAGCGAAGTGTTCATGCACCTCCTGGTGCGTTCCCTGCGCCACAAGGAACTGCCCGACGCCGTTGCCGAGGCCTGTTCGCGCCTTGCCGGCGCCTATTGTTTCCTGGTGCTTTCCGGGGACATGCTCATTGCCGTGCGCGACCCCCACGGCTTTCACCCCCTGGCGCTGGGGCGCCTGGACGGCGCGCCGGTCTTCGCTTCCGAAACGTGCGCCTTTGATCTTCTCGAAGCGGACTACGAACGCGCGGTGGAACCCGGCGAGATGATCGTGGTCGACGCGCGCGGCGAGCACAGCCGCAGGCTCCCCGGCCCGCATCCTGCGCGGCCGCGCCAGTGCATCTTCGAGCTTGTGTATTTTGCCCGGCCTGATTCCTATGTCTTCAATGAGCAGGTCTATGTCTGCCGCAAGCAGATGGGCTGGCAACTGGCCCATGAATCCACGCCGGATGTGGATTTCATCATGCCGTTTCCCGATTCCGGCGTCTATTCGGCCGTGGGCTTTGCGCAGTGCGCGGAGCTCCCCTACGAGCACGCCATGATCCGCAACCACTATGTGGGGCGCACCTTCATCCAGCCCACGCAGAGCATGCGCAATTTCGGCGTGCGCGTGAAGATCAACCCGGTGCGCGCCATGATCGAAGGCAAGCGCATCTGCATTGTGGATGATTCCATCGTGCGCGGCACCACCATGATGACCCGTGTGAAGAAACTGCGCGAGCTTGGCGCCAAAGAGGTCCATATCCGCATTTCCTGCCCGCCGGTGAAATTTCCCTGCCATTACGGCGTGGATTTTTCCTCGCGCGGGGAGCTCATTGCCGCCCAGTGCGAAATGGACGAGATCATCCGCCGCCTGGATGTGGATTCGCTCCACTATCTCAGCATTGACGGCCTGTTGCGTTCGGTCATGCACTCGGACAGCTTCTGCCTCGCCTGCTTCAACGGGGACTATCCCGTGCCGTGCGAGGGCTGCGCCAAGTTCAACCTTGAGGGCCACCGGTCATGAGCGAACAGGAAGCTTGCCGCGGTTTCAGCCGCATCAAGGGCTTTGCGGATCTTTTCCCGCCGGAGAGCGAAGCGTTTTCCCGCATGGAAGCCTGCGGGCGGGAGATCTTTTCCCGCTATGGCTTTGCGGAATTGCGGACGCCGCTCCTGGAGTTCACGGGCCTGTTCCAGCGCTCCATCGGGGCGGAAACGGACGTGGTGCAAAAGGAGATGTACACCTTCGCCGACCGCAGGGGCCGCTCCGTGACCCTGCGCCCGGAGGCCACGGCCGGCGTCATGCGCGCCTGTATCGAGGCCGGGCTTGCCGATGCCCGGAGCGGCGCGCACCGCTTTTTCACCATGGGGCCCATGTTCCGCTATGAGCGGCCGCAAAAGGGCAGGATGCGCCAGTTCCACCAGATCAACTGCGAATGCCTGGGCACGGAAAGCCCGTTTGCCGATGCCGAGCTTATTGCCATGCTCTGGCGCTTTCTCCGGGCTCTGGGCATTGCGGACCTGACGCTCAAGCTCAATTCCCTGGGCTGCGCCGCCTGTCGTCCCGCCTATATGGCCGCCTTGCGCGACTATCTCACCCGGCTGGACGCCGATGCCCTGTGCGAAGACTGCCGCCGCCGCGTGCAGAGCAATCCCCTGCGCGTGCTGGACTGCAAGCAGCCCGGCTGCCGCGCGCTCACCGAGGGGGCGCCGCGCCTGCTGGACCATAATTGCCCGGACTGCCGCCGCCATTTCGACACGGTGCTGGAACTGCTTGGCCGGGAAAACATCACGCCGGACATCGACCATCGCCTGGTGCGCGGTCTGGATTATTACTGCCGCACCACCTTTGAGGTGGTGAGCGGCCACATCGGCGCGCAGACGGCTGTTGCCGGCGGCGGCCGCTACGACGGCCTCACCGCCCAGCTGGGCGGTCCGGACGCGCCGGGCGTGGGCTTTGCCTGCGGCATGGAACGTCTGGCGCTCCTGCTCCCCCAACGCGCGCCCGCGCTTCCGGACTTCTTCCTCGTGGCCCCGGACGAGGCGGAGCGCGCCCAGGCCTTTGCCCTGGCCGAAGCCTTGCGCGGCCTTGGCCTTGGCGGGGAACTCGAATATGGCGGCGGCTCCTTCAAGAGCCTCATGCGCAAGGCGGCCAAAAGCGGCGCGCGGTTTTGCTGTATCATCGGCCCTGACGAGGCCGCGGCCGGATGCGTGAGCATCCGCAGCATGGAGAGCGGCGAGCAGATCACCCTGCCGCAGGCGGAAGCGCCCGCCCGGCTTGCTGACCTTGTTGCCGCCTCGCCTACCACCCCGAACCACAACGGATAGCCCATGGACACCCCCAAGACGCAGGAACTGCAGGATCTGCAGCAGGAACACGGCAAATTCATCACCGGCCTCGGCGGCTGGAAGCGCAGCCACGATTGCGGCAGCCTCACGCTGGCCGACAACGGGGCCGATGTCTGCCTTATGGGCTGGGTGCAGTACCGGCGCGACCACGGCGGCCTCATCTTTGTGGACCTGCGCGACCGCGCCGGCCTCACCCAGGTGGTGTTCAGCCCGGACATCGCGCCCGCGGCGCACGAAAACGCCCACATCCTCCGCAGTGAATACGTCATTGCCATCAGGGGCCGCGTGCGCCCGCGGCCCGAAGGCATGCGCAACCCTTCCCTGCCCACGGGCGAGATCGAGGTGGTGGCGCACGAGTGGAAGCTGCTCAATACCTCCAAAACGCCGCCCTTCCCCATTGAGGACCGCGCCGATGCGGGCGAGAACCTGCGCCTTGCCAATCGCGCCCTGGATCTCCGGCGGCCCCGGATGCAGGCCGCATTGCGGTTGCGGCATACCGTGGCCCAGGCCATGCGCCGCTTTCTGGACGAAAAGGGCTTTGTGGAGGTGGAAACGCCGGTGCTCACCAGGTCCACGCCGGAAGGGGCGCGCGACTTTCTGGTGCCGAGCCGCCTCAATCCCGGCGAGTTCTATGCCCTTCCGCAGTCGCCCCAGTTGTTCAAGCAACTGCTCATGGTGGCCGGGTTTGACCGCTATTTCCAGATCGTGCGCTGCTTCCGCGACGAAGACCTGCGCGCCGACCGCCAGCCGGAGTTCACCCAGGTGGACCTGGAAATGAGCTTTGTGGACGAGGAAGACGTCATGGCCGTGGCCGAGGGGCTCATGGCCGCCGTGTTTCGCGCGGCGCTCGGCCGCGAGCTTGCCCCGCCCTTCCCGCGCATGACGTGGGAGGAGGCCATGGCCCGCTATGGCGTGGACAAGCCGGATACGCGCTTCGGGCTGGAGCTGCATGACATTACGGCCCATGTGCGCGGTTCGGGCTTCAAGCTCTTCAGTCAGGTCAAACTCGTCAAAGCCATGCGCGTGCCGGGCGGCGAGAGCCTGACGCGCAAGGAGATCGACGACCTCACGGAGTTTGTGCGCATCTACGGCGCCCAGGGCCTGGCCTGGATCAAGATCCGCGAGAACGAATGGCAGTCGCCCATTGCCAAGTTCCTGTCCGAAACGGAGCGGCAGGCCATTGCCCGCGAGCTGGGCCTTGAAGTGGGCGACATCGTCTTTTTCCAGGCGGGCGAGCCGGCCATGGTCAACGCGGCGCTGGGCAACCTGCGCGTGCACCTGGGGCATCAGCTTGGGCTCATCCCCGAAGACAGCTTCAACTTCCTCTGGGTGACGCGGTTTCCGCTGTTTGAATACAGCGAGGAGGAAAAGCGCTTTGTGGCCTGCCACCATCCCTTCACATCTCCCGCCGAGGGGCATGAGGCGCTCATGACCACGGACCCCGGCGCCGCCCGCGCGCGGGCGTATGATCTGGTGCTCAACGGCAACGAAGTGGGCGGCGGTTCCATCCGCATCCACCGGGCGGACGCGCAGCGCGCCATGTTCACGGCGCTTGGCTTTTCTCCTGAGGCGGCGGAGGCGCAGTTCGGCTTCCTCCTTCAGGCCCTGGAGCAGGGCGCGCCGCCGCACGGGGGCCTCGCGTTCGGTCTTGACAGGCTGGTCATGCTGCTTTCCGGCGCTTCGAGCATCCGCGATGTCATTGCCTTCCCCAAGACGCAGAAGGCCACCTGTCTGCTCACCCAGGCGCCCTCGCCCGTTTCAGCGGCGCAGTTGCGGGAGCTTGGCCTGCGCCTGCGCGAAACAGCGCAGGACGCGCAGAAGCCCGGCCAGGGCGATGCCGGCGCATCCGGTGCGGAGGCCTGAAGCCGTATGCTGCTGGACATCGTCACCTATCCCGACCCGCGGCTCAAGGAACGGTGCGCGCCGGTGGAAGCGATCACGGAGGAGATCCGCCAACTGGCCGCGGACATGACCGAAACCATGTACGCCGCGCCCGGTGTGGGCCTTGCCGCGCCCCAGGTGGGGCGATCCCTGCGCCTGCTGGTCATGGACCCCGGCGTCCAGGAGGGGGAGCGCCGGCCGCGCGTGCTTGTCAATCCCGTGCTGGAGCCCCTGGGCGAGGTCATCGTCAGCGAGCAGGAAGGCTGTCTTTCGGTGCCGCTCAACTATCGTGCCGATGTTCCGCGCTGGAGCCGCGTGCGCCTGCGCGCCACGGACCTGGACGGCACGCCCATTGACGAGGAGCTGGACGGCTTTGCCGCCGTCGTTGTCCAGCATGAGGTGGATCATCTGGACGGCACGCTCTTTATCGACCGCATGAGCCGCCTGCGGCGCACCCTCTATGACGGCAAGGTAAAAAAATGGCTCAAGCGCAAGACTGCCGGCTAGTTTTCATGGGCACCCCCGACTTCGCGGCGGTGGTGCTGGAACAGCTCGTCCGCTGGCCGGCGGGGCGCGTGGTGGCCGTCTATACCCAGCCGGACCGGCCGCGCGGCCGGGGCATGAGGCTTGTGCCCTCGCCGGTGAAAACGCTGGCGGCGGGCCTCGGCCTTGAGGTGCGCCAGCCGGAGAACTTCAGGGCCGAAGATGAACGGGAGCGCCTCGCCGCGCTCGCCCCCGACATTCTGGTGGTGGCGGCCTACGGGCTGCTCCTGCCCAGGGCCGTGCTGGACGCGGCGCGCATTGCCCCGCTCAATGTGCACGCGTCGCTTTTGCCGCGCTATCGCGGCGCGGCCCCCATCCAGCGCGCCATCATGGAAAACTGGACGGCGGACGCCGTGACCGGCGTTTCCCTCATGCGTATGGAACCAAGCCTGGATACCGGCCCGGTCTATGCCCGGAGGACTGTCCCCATCGCCGGGCGCACGGCGGGTGAACTGACGGCAGTGCTGGCCCGCGCGGGCGCGGAGCTGCTGGTGGACACGCTGGACGGCATCGTGGCGGGCGCCGTGCCCGCCGTGCCGCAGGATGCGGCTGCCGCCAGCTATGCGGCCAAGCTTGGCAAGGCGGACGGCCAGGTCGACTGGACGCTTCCCGTGGCGCGGGTGGATGCCCTTGTGCGCGGCGTCACGCCCGCGCCGGGGGCGCGCACGCGGGTCATTGGCAAGGGCGCGGCGGAACCGCTGGAGCTGCGTATTCTGGCCGGCCATGCGGAGAGCGCGGCCGCCGGGGCCACGCTTCCCCCGGCCGGGACCATGGCGCGGATTTTCGGCAGCCTTGGCGTGGCCTGCGCCGACGGGTTCTATCTGCTCGACAGGGTGCGGCCCACAGGGCGCAAGGATATGCCGGGAACGGCCTTTGCCAACGGCTATGCCCCCGTGCGGGCGCTGGGGCCGCAGGCGCCTGTACCGCCTGGGGGCGCGGCCTGACCATGTGGCCGGCCAAGTCGCCGCATTCCCTGCCGCCGGGGCAGTATGGCGGGGGCCGCAAGCGGATCTTCATCGGCCTCATGGTTGCCAGTTGCCTTGCCTTCTGCCTTGTTCTTTTCGCGTTTCTTGTGCTGCCCTGGCTGGTGCCGGGGGGCGTCACGGCAACATGGCTGCCGCTGTTGAGCGTCAGCTGCGGTCTTGCGGGTATTGCCCTGCTGGCGTGGCTCTGCGCCACGCTTATCTTCCATATTTATACCGGGCGCCGTCTGCCGGGCATCTCCTGGGTGCGGCATGTGCTGGTGCGGCTTTTCCTGCCGTTCATGGAAAGCCTTGGCCGCCTGTGCGGCATTGAGCGCAATGCCGTGCGCCGTTCCTTTGTCAAGGTGAACAACGAACTGGTGCTTGCGGAAGGCGTGCGCGTTCCCGCGCGGGACCTGCTCCTTCTGCTGCCGCATTGCGTCCAGAACAGCCGCTGCCGGCACCGCGTCTCTCCGGTGGCCGACAACTGCCGCCGTTGCGGCGCCTGTCAGATAGGGCCGTTGCTGGACCTTCGCGACCGTCTGGGCTTTCGCCTTGCCCTGGCCACCGGCGGCACCATTGCGCGCCGCATTGTTGTTGAATGCCGCCCCGCCTGCATTGTGGCCGTGGCCTGCGAGCGCGATCTTGTTTCCGGCATTCAGGACAGTTATCCCCTGCCGGTTTTCGGGGTTCTCAATGAGCGGCCGCATGGTCCCTGTCGGGATACGCTCGTTCCCCTGGCCGCTGTGGAGGATGCTCTGGCGCGCTTTCTGCGCCCGGACGACGCGTCCTCAGGGGAACCGGGGCAGCCATGAAAAGCCCTGATGCGCCTGCACGACGGCGGGGGGACCGTTCTCCCCGCGCGGAGGCGGATGGCCGGGAGCGCGCGCTCCGGGCCCTTGCGCTCATGGATGACGGCATGCCCATTCAGGCTGCGGTGGATGCGGTGCTTGACGGCTGCTCCCTGCCGCTCAGGGAACGGCGCCTGTGCACGGAACTGGTCTATGGCTGCGCGCGGGAACGCATCCGCTGTGAGTTCATTCTTGGGCGTCTGCTGCGGCGGCCGGACGGCCTGCCCCGGCCCATGCGCCATTGTCTCGCCATTGCGGTCCACAGTCTGCTCTTTCAGGAGCGCATTCCCGAACATGCGGCCATTTCCATGGCAGTGCGTCAGGTGGACAGGCTCTATGGCGTCCGGCTCGCCAGAGTTGCCAACGGCGTCCTGCGCTCGCTCCAGCGCCTGGGCGATGCGCCGCGGGATGTGGCATGGTATGCCGAGGCGGCGGATGCCGCTGATCAGCGGGCCTGGCGCGCGGCATGCCGTTTCTGGAGCATGCCCCCGGAGATTGCGGATCTCTGGCGCGATGCCTATGGCGAGGAAGCCGCGCTGGCGCTCATGCGGCGCAGTTTTCAGCGTCCGTGGACAGGGGTCCGCATCAATGCGAGGCACTCCCAGGCAACGGCGGTGCGCCAGGCTCTTGAGGCGGCAACGCCGGAGGCGGCGCGCGCGGCGGCCGGCGCCTGGGGCATGGCCTTTGCGCCCGGCGCCCTGCCCGATGCGGTGCTGGGGCTGCCCCTGGCGGAATTGCGGGCGGCCGGAGCGCTGGAATTTCAATCCGCGGGTTCGCAAATCCTGCTGCAGGAGCTGGGGCTTACGGCCTGGGACGCGCCGGTCTGGGATGCCTGCGCCGGCGTTGGCGGCAAATCCAGGGCGCTGCTGGAGGCAGGCGTTCCGGTGCGTCTCGCCACTGACCTGTCACGGGGACGACTTGCGCGCGCGCGTTCGGCTCCCCCGGAAGAAGCCTTCAGCACGCCGTTGCCGGTCATTGCGGATGCGGCCCAGCCGCCGGTGCGCGTCTGGGACGGCCATATTCTGGTGGATGCCCCCTGCAGCGGGCTCGGCGTTCTTGCCCGTCGTCCCGATATCCGCTTTGCCGGCCGCCGCACCGGGGCGGCAATGCGCGCGTATCCGAAAACGCAAGGCCGCATGCTCACGGCGCTTGCGGCGCGTCTTCAGCCCGGTCGCGAGCTGGCCTATCTCACCTGTACGCTCAATCCTGCTGAAAATGAGGCGGTGGTGGCGTGCCTGACAGAAGCGGACACGAGCCTGGAACTTGTCCGTTCCTGGAGCACGCCCCTGTCCCACCCCTGGCTTGAAGGCATGTATGGCGCGGTCGTGCGCCGGCGCGCGGGTCCCTGACGCTCCCGCAGCCGCCGGAGCGTTTACGCAATGCCATTGCGAAAACGCTCTGGGAAACGCGGATGGGAGCGTTTCCTGCGACCGTGCGGGCGGGGCCGTTTCCGGCTAGGATTCTTCCGGGGTGAGCCCCAGCCGTTCCAGAAGCGCGCGCAGATCCTCAGGGCTGGCATAGGCGAGGGTGATACGTCCCTTGCGCGCGCTGCCGCTGATGCGTACCTGACAGGCAAGGGCGCTGCTCAGGCGCGCCCGCAAATCTTCCAGCGGCGCGGGGGCGGCGCTTCGCGTTCCGGCGTGGCTTTTCCGCCCGGATTCCGGTGCCGGGGATGCCGTTTCCCAGGGAAAGACGCCCGCGTCACGCCAGTGCGCGGCCGCTTCCTCGGCTTCGCGTACGGTCATGCCCGTGCTGACGATACGCAGGCGCAGGGTTTCAACGGCCTGCGCCGCATCAAGGCCCAGCAGGCAGCGGCCATGGCCCGATGAGATCCGTCCCTGACGGAGATCCTCCAGCGCGGCTTCGCCCAGCTGGAGCAGGCGCAGGGCATTGGCAACGGCCGGGCGGCTCTTGCCGAGTCTGGCCGCCAGTTCCTCCTGGGTGAGGCCCAGTGTTTCGCGCAGGGCTTGGAGCGCCTGCGCCTCCTCAACGGGATTGAGGTCCTCGCGCTGAAGATTTTCAATGAGCGCGGCGGCCATGGCTTCCTGTTCATCCATGTCGCGCACATAGACCGGCACCTCGCTGAGGCCGGCCTTTGCCGCCGCGCGCCAGCGGCGTTCGCCCGCCACGATCTGGAAGCGCTCACCGCCCTCCAGCGGCCGCACCAGAAGCGGCTGGATGATGCCCTGCTGGCGGATGGAGTCCGCCAGTTCCTCCAGGGCTTCCTCGTCGAACGCGCGCCGTGGCTGCGCGGGATTGGCGACCAGCGCGGAAAGCGGCAGCTCGCGCGGCGCTTCCCCTGCCACTTGCGGCGCAGACCCCTCGAACAGCGCATCCAGTCCCCGGCCCAGTCCCCTCGCGGCGGTACCCATGCTTCTTTCCCTCGTTTTTTCACCTATGCGCGTATGCGTGTGCATGCCGCGGACGCGGCTCTTCCTGTTCCGGCGCGGACGCTGCGTCCCTGTTCCGCGCCTTTTGCCGCAACGGCCGTTTTCACGGCCCCGGAGCCCTGTCTCGTGAACGGGCGCGACGGCAGATTCACTTTGACTTTTTGCCATGCCAGCGTTTAAGACACATTCACCCGGACGCATGGCATGGCAGGGTTCTGTGGCGCCCCGGCCACAGTAGCGGGCGATTCAGTCCAGCCCTGCCGGCAGCGTTTTCCTCCAAGGAGCAGCTCATGAAGGAACAGATCCACTATCTCACGGATGAGCGCGGCAACATTGTTGCGGTTCAGATTCCCCTGAGCCTGTGGGAGCATCTCAAGCCGTTGCTCCCGACCTCAGACAGTGCGGCGGAGGCCGGGTCCGCGCCGGCGCTTGAGCCCATGGACGCCTTTGCGGAATTCTTGCGGTATTGGGATTTCCGCTATCCCTATGATCCGGCCGTCACATGTCCGCACTGCGGTCGTCATGTGGCGGACTGGCGCTCGGCTCCGGAGCATCCGTTCCGTCTGGCCAATGCCAATCTGGGCGGTCTGCTTGTTTTTCATTGTCAGGGATGCGGTGCCACCATCCGCCAGAAACATTTCCGGGATCATGTGGCGCTGGAATCCACCCCCGGCGCCTGAGCCTGGGGACGCATGGGCCGCCGGGAGGGGCGGCGCAGCACCACTTCCTTGGCAAGGCCCAGATAGGCCTCCGCGCCCTTTGACTTGATGTCATAATGGATGATGGATTTCCCATGGCTGGGCGCTTCCGACAGGCGCACGTTGCGCGGGATCACCGTTTCAAAGAGGTGATCGGGGAAGCAGCGGCGAACTTCATTTTTTACTTCACGGGTCAGCCGATTGCGGATGTCGTACATGGTCAGCACAACGCCCAGCAGGCCAAGCTCCGGATTGAGGCGCTTTTTGACCTGCTCATAGGTCTGCAACAGCTTGACGATGCCCTCAAGGGCAAAAAATTCGCATTGCAGCGGGATGAGCAGTTCACGGGCGGCGCACAGGG
This sequence comes from uncultured Desulfovibrio sp., assembly GCA_964576895.1. Lineage (GTDB taxonomy): Bacteria > Desulfobacterota > Desulfovibrionia > Desulfovibrionales > Desulfovibrionaceae > Desulfovibrio. The sequence goes on along the minus strand of CAZNXQ010000001.1, from coordinate 35,549 downwards.
CATTGAGCGTGAGCAGGCCCAGGGATGGCGGGCAGTCAAGGATAATATACTCGTAGTCGTCCCGGACGCGCTTGAGGCATTCATCAAGAAAAAATTCCCGCGCCATTTTGTCCACCAGCTCCAGTTCCACCGCCACCAGATTGGTACTGGCCGGCAGCAGGTCAAGGAACGGGGTGCGGCAGGAGATAATGCTCCCGCGCACGGCATCGGGCGTGTAGAAGGTGGAGTACAGGTCTCCCCGCAATTCTTCCTGGCTGAAGCCCAGGCCGCTGGTGCTGTTTGCCTGCGGATCGCAATCCACAAGCAGCACCTTTTTTTCCATGACGGCCAGGGCAGCGCTCAGATTGATGGCTGTGGTGGTTTTGCCCACGCCACCCTTCTGATTGGCAATGGAAATGATGCGCGCCATGAACTCTCCCTTCTCTTGCTGGTTTTTCCGCCTGCTGCATGGCGTTGGGGACACAGCCCGCCGGGCCGTGAGGCCACGCGCCATTGTCGCATTCACCCGCTGCTCCGGCGGCGCTGATGTTTCACATGAAACATTTGTCCCGCTGCTCGTGAGAAGAAACAGGTGACATCCAGGCCTGAGTAGTTGGCATCACAATGTTTCATGTGAAACATTGACGCCGGATGCGGAACGGTGTGAAACTGCCGCGTGCTGAGGTTGTAAAAAAGCCTTGGCTGCGAGTCAAGCCGTCAGTCAGCGTGGCGTTTGCGTGGATTGCGCGGCCAATGCCGGGCCGCCGCGCTTCCGGGACTTTCTGGCAGGCCTTGGCCCGCGCCATTCCGGGCTGTGGGGCCCGGAGAAAAACGCAGGCATTTCTCCGGGGCTTGCGTCCCGCGCCTGTTCAGGCTATGCAGAAAACCCATGGAACGGACGCGGCCAGTGCCGCCGGGCGCGTGTCCGTATCCTTTGCAAGGAATCCCTCAGCTTTTTGTGGAGCGTGAGAACGTCATGAAAAGGCCGTTTCCTCTCCTGGGCGCGCTTGCCCTGTGCGCCGCGTTGTCCGTGCCCCAGGCGCCCATTGCCCATGCTGCCGCACAGGGAGGCGATGCGGCCCTGGCGGCCGCCCTGGAAACCCTGTTGCGGGAACGCCCGGAGATCGTTCTGGATGTCTTGCGCCGCAATAGTGAGGTCGTTCTGGATATTGCGCAGCAGGGATCCAATTTGCGCCGCAAGCACAATCTGGAACTGCAATGGCGCAAGGACATGAAAACGCCCAAGAGCGTCAGGCTGGAAAATCGTCCGGTACTGGGCCCACGCGACGCCAAGGTGCGTATTGTGGCCTTTTCTGACTTTACCTGCCATTTCTGCGAACAGGCCTCCAAAAATGTGGAAGCCCTGCGCAAGGCCTATGGCGACGATATCTGCCTGATCTTCAAGCATCTGCCCCTGGACGAAAAGGGGCCGGGCGGCATTGCCTCCGGCTATTTTGCGGCCATTGCGCTTCAGGATGAGGACAAGGCCTGGGAGTTTTACAACCTCATGTTTGCCAATCGTGACCGGCTGCTTGCCGAGGGCGAGCCCTTCATCAAGGAAAGCGCGCAGAAGCTCGGCGTGGACATGAAGCGGCTTGCGCGCGATGTGCGGGGCAAAAAGGTCAGCGACATTCTTGCCGAGGACCAGAAAGACGCGCAAAAGCTCGGCGTGGAAGGAACCCCCTATTTTCTGGTCAATGATCTGGTCGTCCGGGGGGCCCTGCCGCTGGATCTGTTCCGCGATGCCGTGGAAATGGCGAAGGAGGGCGCGTCGGGCGCCCGGCCATAGGCCCGTGTGGCGGGAGACGCGCGCCGATTGCCGGGTCAGAGTCCGGCACGCACATGCCCGGCACGGCCGTTGCGGCGGCTGCCCCGGCTGCACCGGCATGCCAGGGCGCCATGGCGCCGCGGTTTGCGGAACAAATGTCCGCAACGCGCATCCGTCAAAACCGGAATGCGGAGCGGCGGCTGCCTGACGCTTCCTTCCGGCGCCCGCCACAGCATGCAGGCGGGCAATGCCATCCCTTCGCAATGCGGCTATGCGTTTTTCTCCGTGCGCCGGTGTTTTTCCGGAGGTTCCCGTGGCCTTTCCGCAATATGTCGTTGATGTCTTCACCGACAGGCTCTTCCACGGCAATCCGGCGGCGGTCTGCCTGCCGGGGAGCGAGCTTTCCGAAGCGCTCATGGCCGCCATTGCGCGGGAAAATTCCCTTCCGGAAACGGCGTTTGCGGTGCGCGCCGGCGATGTCTGGCGGTTGCGCTGGTTTACCCCTCAGGGGGAGATCGATTTCTGCGGGCATGCCACCATGGCCGCCGCCTTTGTCCTCGCCCGGCTGTCGCCCGCCGGCGGCCAGTGTCTCAGGTTCGAGAGTGCCGCCGGCCCCATGGAGGCCAGTGTCAGCGGCGCGGTGATCACGCTTGACGCCCCGGCCGGCACGCTCAGGGAAATTCCGGTAACGGAGGCCATGGCGCGCGCCGTGGGGGCGAGGCCCAAAGCCGCGTTTCTGGACAGGGATCTGCTCCTGGTGCTCGGAACGGAAGCCCAGGTGCGGGAACTGACGCCAGAGCGGCATCTGCTGGCGGCGCTGCCGGGCCTGTGCATTGCGGTTACGGCAAGGGGCCGCACGGAAGATTGCGTTTCGCGCGTGTTTGTGCCCGACATGGATGACATGGAAGACCCGGTGACAGGCTCCACGCACTGCATGATCATTCCCTACTGGGCGCGGGAACTGGGAAAACGTCGCATCTCCGCAGTTCAGGCGTCGCGGCGTTCCGGGGTCATTGCCGGTGAGGTTGCGGGCGGTCGGGTACGGCTTTCAGGCCAGGCCGTGCTCTATGCCGCAGGTGAAATTTTCCCTGACGGCCCTGTTCCGGAAGTTTTGGAAGGTTGACGGTTTCTCTGCCAGCCGCCTGCCGCGCCACCGGCGGATGCGGCCCACTGCACCTAACACCGGTTCAGGCTTCAGACGCGGGGCCGCCCTGCGGTTGGCTGGCGCGCTGGCGCACCAGGCGCTGCATCCAGGTGCGTAATTGTTCCAGATCCTCCTGCTGGGTTTTTTCCGAGGTCTGGAGCAGCAGGCGCAAGGTTTCCAGATCCGCGCGCAGGCGTTCCTGCTGGCGTCCGAGGTCGGAGGCCGTGTCCCCCTGGGGAGGTACGCGCTCCAGAAAGAGGCGCATCAGTTCCGCAATCAGTTCCAGCGCGTGGGTCTGCCGTTCCAGCAGGTGGAGGGCGCTTGCGGAAAGCAGGCTTTCCCCGCTGGCGGTCGCCACGGGCTGGCAGGCGCCTTCGTTGCTGAGGGCCAGCGCATTGCGGGGAAAGCGCGCCTCCAGCGCGGTTTCCACGGCCGCCGCAGTGCGGGATTTCTGCATTTCCTCAAGAATGGCCGCGATGACCTCAAGCGTTTCCCCGCGGTAGCGGCGGCGGCGTCCTTCGCCCACGCTGGGGATGAACGCGCTGAAGCGCTTGCAGTAATAGCGCGTTGTGGATTCGGGCAGAGAAAAGTGCCGGGAAATATCCGCAATGCTCAACAGGCTGTCGTCCGTCAGCACCTTGTCGGCCATGGGAACCCCCTTGGCGCGTCCCCGGCATCAGGCGGGGAACACGCTTCGCATCTCAAGATTTTTTAGAGATAGGGCAAGGGCGTAAAAAAAGCAAGGCCGCAAGTTGCGCGGCCAGGGGAGGAATGCTGTCGGGGCGCCCCCGCGCCGCCCTGTCCGGGAGGAAGATGGGCGTGCGCGCGGTGGCGGCATGGGCAAAATGCCTGCGGAGCGGCTGCGCGGATGCCGGCACTGACCGGCACAAGCGCATTGCGCCGCAGTGTCGTCAGCCGTGGCGGCAGGGCTCAGCGCACGACGCGGCGAACGGCAATGAGTTTGCTCTTCCAGTAGGGGATGTTCAGGCTTTCCATCCGCACGCGCTCACCCCTGCGCGGACTGTGGATGAAGGAGCCGCCGCCCGCATAGATGCCGGTATGCAGCCCGCGCGGACTGTTGCCCGTGCGGAAGACCACGATGTCTCCCGGCCTGGGGCGCGCCTTGGGCACAGCCTGCCCGGCGCGGGCCTGATCGCTGGTGATGCGGGGAACCTTGACGCCGTGCTGGCGGTACGCCCACCAGATGAGCCCGGAGCAGTCAAAGCCCTTTTGCGGCGAGGCGCCGCCCGAACGGTATTGCTTGCCCATCTGGCTGTAGGCCGTGCGGACCACTTTATGGGCCTTGACCGGGGTCGGTCCGCTGTCCGCGGTCTTCTGGCCGAAAAAGCCGCAGCCGCCCAGCAGCAGGAGGGCAAGAAGCGGTGGCAGACAACGCCACAGGCGAAGGCGTACCGGCAATGCACAGCGCATGACTCATCCGCGGGGCTTGAAGGTCGCACGGAGAAACGCGCCCCCATGTGGGGCGGTTCTCTGTCTCGCCTATCGGCAGAAGCAAAAAAAACTTGAGCCGCGCACATGGCGTCCCGCATCTCCCCCTGACCAGATACCCGTGGCAGGGGGCGTAGCGCGGTTCTCCCGTCCGGTTGCGGGCCCCGCAGGGGCCGGAGTGCCGGCCGCCAGAAGGGCAAAATGGGCGCAAGGGGCGCGCTGTCTTGCTTAGCGGCGGAAAACACGGTATGCAGAAAAAAATTTCTTGTTGCAGAGGCACTAGTGGATATGAGCAAGAGTCCCGTAACAGTCAGAGGCTATGTGACGAGCCTTCCGCGCTCGGTGGATGCGCGTCAGGCGAGCGTGGCCATCATACAGGACGGCGTCGAGTACCGCATCCTTCCGCGTGGCGCTGGGGTGGACCTCGATGATGAAGTCAATGTGGCTGTGGAAGCCACGGGCCTGGTCGAGGACGTGGAGGGCACGCTGTACCTGGCCGTTCGCGGCTACAAGGCTCTGGAAGACGCCGCCTGGGTGGACGACTAGCCTTCGCCCGGTTCCGGGGGCGCCGTTGCCGCTCCGTTGCGGGCGGCGCGAGCCTTGCCCTGCCGTTGGCTCCCGCATTGAGCTGATGGCGCGGCGGGGCGCGGCCGTCGCTGCTCCTTCAATGCCGGGCGCATTCCCCAAAACCGGCCATCCGGGCGCGGCCATGTGCGTTGTCGCGCGAATCGTGCCCCCGCAAGCGGGAAGCGGGGCAAGATCATAGAAGAGGATCTTCCGTTTCGCGGCACCTCTCCGCCGGGGCCGGAGCCACGCGCAGGCGCGGTGCCCCGGCCCCCTCAGTGCGCGGCCTCAATAGCGGTACATTTCGCTCTTGTAGGGCCCTTCCACCTTGACGCCGATGTACGCGGCCTGCTCAGGAGTGAGCCGGGTCAATCGCACGCCGAGGCGGGCGAGGTGCAGGCGCGCCACTTCCTCGTCCAGTTCCTTGGGCAGGGTATAGACGCGGTTTTCCAGCTTTTCCGTGGCGAGCTTGATCTGCGCCAGGGTCTGGTTGGTGAAGCTGTTGGACATGACAAAACTGGCGTGGCCGGTGGCGCAGCCCAGGTTGACGAGGCGCCCTTCGGCAAGCACCAGGATGCTGCGCCCGGATTTGAGCGTCCACTTGTCCACCTGCGGCTTGATGTTGAGCCGCGTCACGCCGGGGGTGCGCTCCAGGTAGGCCATGTCGATCTCGTTGTCGAAGTGGCCGATATTGCAGACGATGGCTTCGTCCTTCATGCCTTCCATGTGTTCGCCGGTGATGACGTGATAATTGCCGGTGCAGGTGACGAAAATATCGCCTTCGGCAAGCGCGTCTTCAACAGTGACCACCTCATAGCCTTCCATGGCGGCCTGCAGGGCGCAGATGGGGTCGATCTCCGTCACGAGCACGCGCGCGCCGAAGCCGCGCATGGACTGGGCGCAGCCCTTGCCCACGTCGCCGTAACCGCAGACGACCACCACCTTGCCGGCCACCATGATGTCCGTGGCGCGCTTGATGCCGTCGGCCAGGGATTCGCGGCAGCCGTAGAGATTGTCGAACTTGGACTTGGTGACCGAATCGTTGACGTTGATGGCCGGGAAGAGGAGCTTGCCCTCCTTTTCCAGCTGATACAGGCGGTGGACGCCGGTGGTGGTCTCTTCGGAAACACCCTTGACCGCGGCGGCCAGCTTCTGCCAGTGCCGCGGATCTTCCCTGAAGCGCAGGGCAAGGCGGTCAAGCACGCACTGGAATTCCCTGTTGTCGGACTTCTGCTCCAGCAGCGAGGGGTCGTTTTCCGCCTCCACGCCCTTGTGGATCAGCAGGGTGGCGTCGCCGCCGTCGTCCACAATGAGGTCCGGGCCGGAGCCGTCGGGCCAGGTCAGGGCCATTTCCGTGCACCACCAGTAGTCTTCCAGGCTTTCACCCTTCCAGGCGAACACCGCGGCCAGGCCCATGTCCACCACGGCGGCGGCGGCGTGATCCTGGGTGGAGAAAATGTTGCATGAGGCCCAGCGGATATCCGCGCCCAGGGCGTGCAGGGTCTTGATGAGCATGGCCGTCTGGATGGTCATGTGCAGGGAGCCTGTCACCTTGAGGCCCTTGAGCGGTTTGGCGGGCCCGTATTTCTTGATGCACTCCATGAGGCCGGGCATCTCCCGCTCGGAAAGCTGCATTTCCTTGCGGCCGAAGTCGGCGAGGCTCATGTCCGCCACCTTGTACGGCAGGGAAAGGTCAAGGGCTTGGGTCATCATCGTCTCCTTTGACAGGTTGGGGTGTGACAGGAGGAGTTCCGCGCGCCCTCAGCGGGCGGTCGCCGTCATGAGCAGCAGGGTGAGGCCCCGGCCCACGGGTTCCCGCCGGGGCGCATCCGGAAGAAAGCCCGCCCGTTCGAGGGTCGCGCACAGCATGTCTTCATCAAAACCGAGCCAGTGGTCGCCATAGCGGCTGCGCATGGTTTCATCGCTGTGGGCCAGAAAGTCGGCAAGAAAGAGCGTGCCGCCGGGCGACATGATGCGCCGCGCCTCGGCGAGCCCCTCGGCCGGCACAGGCAGATGGTGAAGCACCAGATTGATGCAGGCGAAGTCCGCCTCCTGATCGCGCAACGGAAGATGGCTGAGCTCCCCGATACGCAGGGAAACCTTGCCATGCGCGAGCTCTTCTGGCTGAAAACGGCGGCGGCAGAGTTCAAGCATGCGCGCGGAACCGTCCACGCCGATGAGCATGTCCGCGCCTGGCAGCAGGCGATGCAGCACCGCGCCGGTGCCGCAGCCGAGATCCACCGCCGTGCCGCAGCCCGCCGGAAGCGCCGCGCTGGCGGCTTCGGCCAGATCGAGGGTGCCGAGGACCTCGCGGTTGAGCTCGTCCCAGTCCTCGGCAATGGCGTTGAAAAACTGGCGCGTCTTGCGCGCCCGTTCCTCCAGGATCTGCGCGGCCAGCGCAAGGTCCGCGCGCATGGTCGCATCAGCGGGCACAAAGGGCAGCATGGCGCGCAGAAAGGCGAGCTTCTCGCCGCCGGAAGGCGCGGTGTAGAAGACCCAGAGGCCATCCCGCCGCGAAGACAGCAGCCCCGCTTCCGCAAGGATCTTGAGATGCCGCGAGACGCGCGACTGGCCCATGCCGAGGATGCGCACCAGCTCATTGACCGAAAGCTCGTAATGGAGAAGGATGTGGACAAGGCGCAGGCGCGTGGCGTCGGAAAGAGCTTTGAAATGGAGCAGGTCCATGCGGCATCCCCGTAAGGCTGCGCCCTTGCGGGCGTGGGCAAACCATATCTGGCAGGGCGCATACATATGCGCTTTTCCTGATATGGTCAAGGGCGCATGCGCCATGGTCATGACGTCGGGCCTTGCCCTGAGCCGTCTTCAGCGGCCGCGCCCCACAGGGGCGGGGAGGGTGCGCTGATGCCCCGCCGGCAGCCGGCGGAGAACCGTCACGCACCGGGGACCCGGAGCGCCCGCGCCACGTCCGCGCAACAGCGGCGGGGGAAACGCCGGTGCCGCCGACGGGGCTCCCCCGATGCCGGCCTGCCGCTGGGCGAGGCCCTGGCCGCCCTGCTCAAAGCCATGGGCGGCACGCCGGAACGCGCGGGTCTGCAAGACCTGTGGGATAACTGGGAAACGGCGCTGGGCGCCGAGCTGGCCGCGCTTGCCATGCCCCTTGGGCAGCGTGCGGGGCGCCCGTCCTCCCGCGCCGGGGAGAGGGAAGGCGCGATCCTTCTCCTGGGCGCGGAAGATGCCATGCTCATGCAGGAGCTGCGCTTTCGTGGCGACGAGATCCTCGCGCGGGTGAATGCGTTTCTTGGGCATCCCCACTTCAGCGGCGTGCAGGTCTCGCTGCCGCTGGGAAAAAGCGCGCCGGAGCGTTCCCGGCCACGGGCTGGGGGCGCCTGCCCCCGCCAGGAGCCCAGGGAAGAGGCGCCAGCCCTGAGCGGGGTTTTTCTCCGCGCCATGGACCCCGACTCGCCCGTGGCCCGGTGTTATGCCCGGTTTGCGCGGCGTGGGGGCGGGGACGCCACCTCCCCGCCCACTGCCGCCGAAGCGGAGCGTTCCCAACCAGAGCGCGGATGACAAGGGTTTGCGGCGAGTTCAGGTGTTCCTTGAAAAGGAATACATTAAAACCGCAATGCGAAATTTTGCGCCGCGCGGCGGCGCTGGGCAATGGCGCCGCCCGCGCCACATGCCCGCCAGACAAGGAATGGCGGAGCTTTTCTTGCCCTGTCAGCGGTGAAGCCGGGCGGCTGCCGCTTTCGGCACGGGGAACACAGGCACGGAAATGCCGCGCCTCAGCAGCCGCAAGCGTGCGCGCAAAAATAAAAAAGAACTTGTTTTTCCAATGGTTATGATCTGAACGTGGCGGTATGCTGCGTATTTGCTGTCTGGTTGCTGCGATTCCTTGACATGCGGCGGAGGCGGTGCTAGCGTGCTGCCACTCATGTTTGCCGGGATTCCCGGAGTTCCGCCCATCCGCGGAACGTCGCATCAGGGAGGCGGCCCTGCCGGCAGGGCCGCGCAAGCGCGGAGGACGATGTGCAGAAACCCATGGATGATATTTGTCTGAAACATGACAACGGCGAAGATCTCCGCTTCCGTGGCCGCCTGTTTTCCGAGTGCTCCTGGTTTGACGAAGAGTCCGGCACGCTCACCCGCCAGCAGCTCTATGTGACGGATACGCGCGAACAGGTCTATTATATCGTGCGCTCGCAGGGGCATGAGCGTTCCCGGCGCGCCTACCGCCTGTCCGTGCGCGGCGAGACGTGCGTCATCCATAACGGCGCCACGGAAATGGTGCTCCAGTTCGACATGCTCATGCTCGCAGTTCGCGGGTTGTGCGGGCTGGATGACGATGCCACCCCTTCCCTGGACATGGTGGAAGACCTGCTCAAGGCCGCCAACGCCTGAGCCCCGTTCCGCGGCGCGCGGCTGCCGCCCCCTCCCTTCCCCCAGCGCGGGAACGCCTGCCGCGTATTCCCGCAACGGGGCGCTTCCCTTCGCTCCGGTTTTCGCGCCCACGGCCGCGCGGCATGCCCTCCCGGCGGGCCTGCCCATGGCGTTGCTTCGCGTGCGGCGGTTCCCCCGTTTTCCGGCAGGCGTCTGTCCCGCCGTTTGCCGCGTCCCTTTCGCAGGCTGTCGCGTATTTTTTGCGCCAAAAGCGGTTGTCAATAGAGGAATTTTGGTCTATGTCTTGACAGACCGCGTTGTGGCCTTAGGGGCCAAGGCTCTGGCTCGTCCGCTTTTCGCCGTTCCGGATTTCTTCCGGGCCGCGGAAAGCACGGATGCGGCAGCGCGCGACGCGCTCCGCGCACTCCGGACACTCGGGGCGCGCTCCCGCCAACGGGCGCACCGGCGAGCCGGAAGCGCGCCGCAAGCAGCGGCGGCCGTTGTTCACGCGGCGGCATGACGCAAACCACAGTGGAGGTATGGCAATGGCGAAACATGCAACACCCATGTTGGACGAGCTTGAAAGCGGCCCCTGGCCGAGCTTCGTATCCGACATCAAACAGGAAGCGGCCCATCGCGCGGCCAATCCGCAGAAGCTGGACTACCAGATCCAGCAGGACTGCCTTGAGGATCTGCTCGGCTTGGTGGAGCTTTCCTACAAGGAAAAGGAAACCCACTGGAAGCACGGCGGCATCGTGGGCGTGTTCGGCTACGGCGGCGGCGTTATCGGCCGCTACTGCGACCAGCCCGAAATGTTCCCCGGCGTGGCGGCTTTCCACACCATGCGCGTGGCCCAGCCTTCGGGCAAGTACTATGACACCAAGTTCCTCCGCACGCTCTGCGACATCTGGGATCTGCGCGGTTCCGGCATGACCAACATGCACGGCTCCACGGGCGACATCGTCCTGCTCGGCACCCAGACCCCGCAGCTTGAGGAAATTTTCTGGCAGCTCACCCACGAGATGAAGAACGACCTCGGCGGTTCGGGCTCCAACCTGCGCACGCCCGCGGCCTGCCTCGGCATGTCCCGCTGCGAATATGCCTGCTACAACACGCAGGACATGTGCTATCAGCTCACCATGGACTATCAGGACGAGCTGCACCGCCCGGCCTTCCCCTACAAGTTCAAGTTCAAGTTTGACGGCTGCCCCAACGGCTGCGTCTGCGCCATGGCCCGCTCCGACTTCGCGGTCATCGGCACTTGGAAGGATGACATCAAGATCGACAACGAAAAGGTCAAGGCCTATGTGGCCGGCGCCATCAAGCCCAACGCGGGCGCCCATGCCGGCCGCGACTGGGGCAAGTTCGACATCGAGAAGGAAGTCATCGCCCGCTGTCCCTCCAAGTGCATGAAGTGGGACGGCAGCAAGCTTTCCATCAAGACGAGCGAATGCGTGCGCTGCATGCACTGCATCAACACCATGCCCCAGGCCCTGCACATCGGCGACGAGCGCGGCGCGAGCATCCTCGTGGGCGCCAAGGCGCCCGTGGTCGATGGCGCGCAGATGGGTTCGGTCCTTATCCCCTTCATCTCCTGTGAAGCCCCCTACGATGACATCAAGGACGTCATTGAAAAGATTTGGGACTGGTGGATGGAAGAAGGCAAGAACCGCGAGCGCGTGGGCGAGACCATGAAGCGTCTCTCCTTCCAGAAGCTGCTCGAAGCCACCGAGACCGAGGCCCAGGCCTGCCAGGTCAAGAACCCGCGCACCAACCCCTTCATCTTCTTCAAGGAAAGTGAAGTGCCCGGTGGCTGGACCCGTGATCTTGCCGCCTTCCGTCAACGCCATCAGCGCTAGCCGCCAAAGGGGGACACAAATATGGCATTCATCTCTACGGGATACGATCCCAAGAAACCCATGGAAGGCCGCATCTCCGACATCGGCCCGCACAAGTACGACCAGTACTTCCCGCCCGTCATCGCCAAGAACTTCGGCAAGTGGCTCTATCACGAGATCCTTGAGCCGGGCGTTCTGCTCCATGTGGCGGAGGGCGGCGACAAGGTCTACACCGTGCGCGTGGGCGGCTCGCGTACCATGTCCATCACCCACATCCGCGAGATCTGCGACATCGCCGACAAGTACTGCGGCGGCCATGTGCGCTGGACCACGCGCAACAATATCGAGTTCATGGTGACCGACGAAGCCACCATGAAGGCCCTGCGCGACGACCTCAACTCCCGCAAGTTCGCCGGCGGCTCGCAGAAGTTCCCGGTGGGCGGCACGGGCGCGTGCGTCTGCAACATGATCCACACCCAGGGCTGGATCCACTGCCACACCCCGGCCACCGACGCCTCCGGCCCGGTGAAGTGCGTCATGGACGCCCTGTTCGACGAGTTCGAGAGCATGCGCATGCCCGCGCCGGTGCGCGTGGCCCTGGCCTGCTGCATCAACATGTGCGGCGCCGTGCACTGCTCCGACCTCGGCCTTGTGGGCATCCACCGCAAGCCGCCCATGATCGATAACGAGTGGGTCGACCAGCTCTGCGAGATCCCGCTGGCCGTGGCCGCGTGCCCCACTGCCGCCGTGCGTCCCACCAAGCTGGAGCACAACGGCCAGAAGGTGAACTCCGTGGCCATCAAGGAAGATCGCTGCATGTACTGCGGCAACTGCTACACCATGTGCCCCGCCCTGCCCATCGCCGACGGCGAGAGCGACGGCATCGCCATCATGGTGGGCGGCAAGGTTTCCAACCGCATCTCCTGGCCCAAGTTCTCCAAGGTCGTGGTGGCCTACATTCCCAATGAGCCGCCGCGCTGGCCCACCCTCACCAAGACGGTGCGCAAGATCCTTGATGTCTATGCGGCCAATGCCGAAAAATACGAGCGTCTGGGCGACTGGGCCGAGCGTATCGGCTGGGAGGAGTTCTTCAGGCTTACGGGTCTGGAGTTCAGCGAACACCTTATCGATGACTTCCGCGATTCCGCCTACTACAGCTGGCGTCAGAGCACCCAGTTCAAGTTCTAGGCATTCCCTTGCGGCCCGGCCCACCAGGGCCGGGCCGCGTTCCCAGCAGGAGAGAAAAAATGGCTGCGACCGTTACGGATCAGGAAAAACAGGCTGTGGTGGACTTTCTCAAGGGCAAGTCCGCTGCCAAGTCCAAGTTCTACTTCAACGACTTTCTTCCCCTGTTTCCTGACAAGAAGCCCCGTGAAGTGAAGAAGATCCTCACCGCCCTGGTGGACGATCAGACCATGGAATACTGGTCCTCCGGCTCCACCACCATGTATGGCCTCAAGGGCGCCGGCAAGCAGAGCCACGCCGAGGGCGAGGACTAGCCGCCCGGCGCGCTCCGGCGGTCCGGTGGCATGCTCCGCGCCGGCCGCGCATCAGGCGGTTTGCTCCGCGCGAAAGGCCCTGCCGGCCGCGGGAGCAGGCGACCGGCGCAAACGCGCGCACAGGAAATGTGCACCGGGACACGCCCACATGCTCTTGACGTTTGCCGCTGAAAACGGCAAACGGCCCATGCTCAAAGAGGTGCCGCAACCGCTGGTTGTGGCATTTCTTTTTGCGGCCCGGAGTTTTCCCTGCGGAACAGGGCGCGGCATCGGGACGCAGGGCGTTCCTGATGCCCGCGATCCAGGAGGAATGAAATGGCACTTTCCTTCAGTCTCAGCGAGCCTGAGCGGACGTGGCTTGGCCGGCTGGCCAGACACTCCATTGCCCTTGCCATTGGCGCCGCCCCGGAGCTCCCGGATGCGGCGGACTTCGCAGCGGCAGCGGGCTGTCGGGAAGCTCCGGAGGGAGAGCATCCCGTCCTGCGCCGGCCGCTTGGGGCCTTTGTGACCATCACGCTCGGCGGGGCCTTGCGCGGGTGCATAGGCACCATTGTGGGGCGGGCGCCGCTGGCGGAAACCGTCTGGCGCATGGCGCGGGCGGCCGCCCTTGAAGACCCGCGTTTCCCCCCGCTCAGCGCGCGGGAATGGGAGCGGGCCGCGCTGGATATTTCCGTTCTGGACGAGCTTGCGCCCTGCCCGGACCCGGCGCGCATCGAGGTCGGACGCCATGGGCTTGCCCTGCAGTATGGGGGGAGGAGCGGCGTTTTTTTGCCCCAGGTCCCCGTGGAACAGGGCTGGGACAGGGAGGCCTATCTGGAGCACCTCTGCGTCAAGGCCGGAGTGCCGCAGGGCACATGGCGCCTGCCGCAGGCGCGGCTTTTCTGGTACGAGGCCCTGGTGTTCCCGGCCTGAAGCGGATGCGGGCAGGGGCGAACTGGCGGCTCTGGCTCAGATCTCCGCCGCCGGGCGCGCGTTGCCGGCCGGCAACCGCGTTGCGGTCTTGTGTACCGTGCGTGGCGCTGTGGAGACCGTGGCCATGGGCGCATTCCAGGGGCGGCTGCACCGCGCCAGCGGGATGGAGAGCTTCGGGGGATTGCGCCGGTCTTGCCCGTGTGACGCCGTTGCGCCGCCGGGGGTGTGCTGCACGGCCAGGGAGGGCGCGTTCAGGAGGGGTTGCGGCCGCCGGGTCATGAGCAGCCCCGGTTCCGGATCGAGCGCGCCCGCGAGGTAGTCGCTCACTGTGACAAAGCGGCGGCAGCCGCCCGCCCGCAGGTTGGCAATGATCCGCGGCAGGTCATCCACGGTCCCCTTGTGCGTGTCGTGAAAGAGAAAAATGCCGCGCAGCTCCCCGCTGCCGTATTGCGTGCCGCGCGCGGAGCGCAGCTTGGCGTAATCGGCGGGCAGCCGCTTCCAGTCATTGCTGTCCAGCGACCAGAGAACCACCTCCAGCCCAAGCGTGCGCGCGATTTCCAGCGTCTGCGTGTCAAAGGCGCCATAGGGCGGCCGCAGGAATGCCGGCGTGCCGCCCAGTGCGCGCAAGGCCGCATCCGTTGCCCGGATTTCCTCCAGTTGCAGTTCCGCCGGGAGCGTCCGCAGATTGGGATGGGACCAGGAGTGGTTGCCCACCTCGTGCCCTTCCTCAATGATGCGCCGCACCATTGCGGGGTTGCGTTCCACATGGCTGCCCAGAAGAAAGAAGGTGGCGGGGATGCCATAGTCGCGCAGCATGTCGAGCAGATGTTCCGTATGCCGGGAAGGCCCGTCATCGAAGGTGATGGCGCAGAGGTTTTCACTCATGCGCTGATCCATGATGCGCGGCCCGTCGATGACTTCCGCGGGGGCGGCGGCGGGCAGAAGGTGGATGAGGGCCAGGCTCAGCAGAAGGCCCCAGGTGCGTGCTCTCGTCATGGTGGTGCAGTCCTTGCGTGGCGCAAGAACTACCATCCCTTGCGGGCAACGGCAAGGCGTGGCGATGCGGATTTGCCGGAGGTGTGAAAATTCCCTTGGAAAAGCGGACGGTTAAGAAAAATCATCTGTAAAAAATTTTTTACGGGAATTTTATCTTGACGCAAGGACAGGAGTGGAATAAACAAATTGCTCCGGGAGGGCAGTTAGCTCAGCTGGTAGAGCACCGCCTTCACACGGCGGGGGCCACAGGTTCAAGTCCTGTACTGCCCACCACAACTCGCCCGGCCCGGCGCCAACCCCGCATGCGGGGCGGGCCATTACGGAGCGGTAGTTAAGACGGTTATAACGCCGGCCTGTCACGCCGGAGGCCGAGGGTTCGAGTCCCTTCCGCTCCGCCAGTCTTCATCTCCCGTTGGGGAGAAAAATATGCGCCCTGATCGTTTCGGTCAGGGCGCTTTTTTATCGTTTTGTTGTACGCCGCGCGATGCCCATTCCGCCTCACTGCGGAGCGTATCGGCTGTATTTTAACGGACAAAAGTATTATGTACGGTTAAAATGATTATTGCCCCAACGTGGGTTTTTTGTTTAGGTTTTAGGTGGTCGGAAGTGTCGAAAAATAATCATTTCAAAAGTCCTGAAAAGTCATCCAACTGTCGATTTGTTGTCTAAGAATTGACTTTTGCTTTTATGCAGTAATGGCGGCAGCTTAGACCCCGTTTTAAAGTGTATGCTTCAAATGATTATTTTGGAACAGGACATTTGAAATTTTGATGAAAAAATTGTAAGATAACATTTGGTTTAACAACAGAAGAAATCAGTCGGAAACATAGACAATAAAGTAGTAAACGTAAATTCTCAAGTATTAAAAATTTAGTCCAAGTAAAAAATACGGAAGTTTTTGCCATAAAACGCAATAAATTAATTTTGTCTTGTGTAAACAAAATCAATAACGACAATAAGTTTGGCAATCGTTACAAAATAGCATATAGTTTGAAAATGTTATATTAAACATTTACTTAAGCAGAAGAGTAAAACTAAATCTTTTATGCTAATATAATCTAAAAGGAACTGTAACTTTATGCAAAATGATAATCTTCCAAATCCAAATATAATAAATCCTATACCAAATCTTGAAAATATGATTTATGTAAAACCAACAATTAAGAATCCTAACATTATAGTTGGAGATTATACATATTTCGCAGATGTTGATTTTGAAGCACATGTAACTCATCATTATGACTTTAATGGCGATAAATTAATTATAGGCAAGTTCTGTCAAATTGCAGCTGGGGTTAATTTTATAATGAATGGTGCAAATCATCAGATGAATAGCGTTTCTACCTATCCGTTCTACATTTTTGAAGGATGGAAACAAGAAATACCTCCATTATCAAAAATGCCGTTAAAAGGTGATACTATCGTAGGAAATGATGTTTGGATTGGACAAAATGCAACCATTATGCCGGGAGTTCATATTGGAGACGGAGCAATAATAGGATTAAACAGTGTTATTTCAAAAAATGTTGAACCGTATACAATTGTAGCAGGGAAGCCTGCTAAAGTTATAAGAAAAAGATTTGACGATGAATTAATTGAATTAATGCTCGAATTAAAATGGTGGGATAAAAGCACAGAAGAAATTAAAAACTTAATTCCGATTTTAACAGACAATAATATTGAAAAAGTAAAAAATGAAATTCATATACTCTTGAAAAATTAATTTTTCAAATCTTCTGTTACAACTTCTCAAATTTAGTGTTAATTTACATCGGCATCAATCCCCGTCCTCAGATCACATGGGCTGCGCCCGCAACGGCCGCAGCGTCGCACTCAGCCGCGTGGTGCCATGCCGGCAAGCTCCTGCGCGGTATACAGGCATTCCTCGGCGATTTGGAGCAGTTCCTCCGCCAGGCCGCCGCCGCGCATGGGGTGACCGAAAAGCGCCGCGCGCTGGTGGGCGAGGCCGCGGCCATCCACGGCATCGGGCAGGCTGGGCGCGAGCATGGCGGCAAGCCGGCTTGCCATGAGCCAGCCTTCGGCGCCTTCGGCGAACAGAGCCACCAGGTCGGCAAAGTGCGGCCCAAGCCCCTGGCGGAGCCGTTCCCGCGCCTCACAGGGCGCTGGTGCCGCTTCCGCCCGGCGCGCCAGTTCCTCAAGCTCCGCAAATGCCGCCAGCAGGTTGTTGCAGGCCATGCCCGGCAGACCCGCGCGCCAGCCCCACAGCCAGGGCGTGCGGCGGAAGAAGAGGTGATGCTCCACGCCCAGATCGAGCAGGGCGCTGATTCTGGCGCGCGCGTGGCGCGCCAGGGCCGCCGGGGCATGCGCGGAGGACGCCGGGGAGGGCGGCTCGGCGCCGCCCGTTTCCAGGCGCCAGGCGGGCACTGTGGCCGCGCGTGGCGCACCGGCGCCCAGGCTGCGCAGGATGCCGGCCAGCCAGGCGTTGGCCGCCGGGCTTTCCGGCGTTTCCAGATGCGAATAGCTGAGCAGGTAGCGGCCCGCGCCAAAGGTGCCGCTCACCACGAGCGGCTGCCCCGCGAGGAAGTCGGGCGAAAGATCCACGCCATAGCAGACGCGCCATGTCTCCAGCACATGGGGCGGAACGCCGGCAAGCGGCAGGTCCGCCAGCCAGAGGTCAGCGCCGGGGGCAATGCCGGTGGCGAGGGGGGTCACGTCGCCGGGCCCCGGCGCGAAGCGTCCGGGCCACCACACGGGCAGCGAAATGGGTGCCGGGGGGAGGGAAACCGTGGCCGCCTGCGCCGCGGCATCGGCAACCGTGGCCAGCACATGGCCGGAAATGAGGTGCTGGAAGCGCTGCGCGTAGGGCGCGCGCGTCCAGGGGCAGAGCCCCAGCCCCTGTTCCTCGCGGGCATGGCTCAGGGCAAGGCCCGCGCCGCCGCAAAATCCCAGATAGCTGCCGCCCCGGCGAACAAAGTCGCGAACCGCCGCGCGCCCTGTCCTGCCCAGAAGGGCGGCCTTGCGCCGCGCGCTGCCGCCGGGGACGAGCAGCAGACGCGCGCCCCCCTCCCGCCCCGGCTTGCCATGAAGCGCGCCTTCGGCTATTTCTTTAGCCTTGACCAGTCGCGAGGGCACGCCCAGGGCGCGCAGGGCGCGCCAGGCCATGAGGCCCCAGATGTGGGAGGCATCCCACAGGATGTAGACGCTGCTCTCGCACTGCATGGCGCACTATTGCCGCCTTTCACGGAGAATGCAAGATGGCGGAGACGCTCCCCAAGGGCTACGAACCCAAGGATGTGGAACGCCGGTGGCGTGACCACTGGGAAAACAGCGGAACTTTCACCCCCAGTCCGGATGCGCCGGGCGAACCCTATTCCATCGTCATTCCGCCGCCCAACGTGACGGGCGCGCTGCATATCGGCCATGCCCTCAACCTGACGCTCATCGACGTGCTGTGCCGTCATGCGCGGCAGAAGGGCAGGAATGTGCTCTGGATCCCCGGCACGGACCACGCGGGCATCTCCACGCAGAATGTGGTGGAGCGGGCGCTGGCAAAGGAAGGGCTGAGCCGCAAGGATCTGGGGCGCGAGGCCTTTGTGGAGCGCGTCTGGCAATGGCGCGCCGACTACGGGCACCGCATCCTCGGCCAGATCGCGGCCCTGGGCTGCTCGGTGGACTGGTCGCGGCTGCGTTTCACCCTGGATGACGGCCTTTCCGCGGCGGTGCGCAAGGTTTTTGTGCAGCTCTATAACGAGGGGCTCATTTACCGGGGCGATTATATCATCAACTGGTGCTCGCGCTGCCACACCGCTCTGGCCGATGACGAGGTGGAGCACGAGGAGCAGCCGGGCCGCCTCTGGAAGGTGGCTTACCGGCTGGCCGATGGCGACGGCGAGATCGTCGTCGCCACCACGCGGCCGGAAACCATTCCCGGCGATACGGCCGTCTGCGTCCACCCGGAGGACGAGCGCTATGCCGGGCTTGTGGGGCGGCGCGTGGTGGTGCCGGTCCTGGGCCGGGAGATCCCGGTCATCGCCGATGCCTATGTGGACAGGAAGTTCGGCACGGGCGCGCTCAAGGTCACGCCCTGCCATGACCACAATGACTGGCTTCTGGGCCAGCGGCATCAGCTTGAATTTCTGCAGGTCATGGATGAGGACGGCCGCATGAAGGCCGAAGCCGGGCCGTATGCGGGCCTGAGCAAGGAAGAGTGCCGCGCGCGCATCGTGGCCGACATCGAGGCCGCCGGCCTTGCCCGCGGCGAGGAGCCGCTGGCCCATGCCGTGGGCCGCTGCTACCGCTGCCATACGGTGGTGGAGCCGCATGTGTCGCGCCAGTGGTTCGTGGCCACCACAAAGATGGCTCCGGCCGCGCGGGCGGCCGTGCCTGAGCTTACGCGCCTGTTCCCCGAAACCTGGCTGAAAACCTACTATCACTGGCTGGATACCATCCGCGACTGGTGCATCAGCCGCCAGATCTGGTGGGGCCACCGCATCCCCGCCTGGACCTGCCAAAGCTGCGGCGAGCTGACCGTGGCCGAGACCGCCCCGGCCGTCTGTCCGCAGTGCGGTTGTGCCGAACTGGATCAGGACGAAGACGTGCTCGACACCTGGTTCTCCTCGGCGCTCTGGCCGTTTTCCACGCTGGGCTGGCCGGAGACGACGCCGGAGCTCAGGCGCTGGTATCCCACCAGCGTTCTGGTGACCGGGTTCGACATCCTCTTCTTCTGGGTGGCGCGGATGATGATGATGGGCCAGCACTTCCTCGGCGAGCCGCCCTTCCGCGACATCTATCTCCATGCCCTGGTGCGCGACGCCCAGGGGCAGAAGATGTCCAAGTCCAAGGGCAACGGCATCGATCCGCTGGCCATGATCGAAAAATACGGTTGCGACGCCCTGCGCTTCACGCTCACGGCCTTTGCGGCCATGGGCCGGGATATCCGTCTTTCCGAGGAGCGCATCGAGGGCTACCGCCATTTTGTGAACAAGCTCTGGAACGCGGCGCGCTTTGTGCTCATGAACCTGCCCGAAACCGCGCCGGCGCCCGTGGACCTCTCCGGCCCGGTGAGCCAGCACGAGGCATGGATCCTCCACCGGCTCGAAGCCGCAAAGCTGGACATGGATCAGGCCCTGGAGGAATACCGCTTCAATGACGCGGCCCAATGCGGCTACAAATTCCTCTGGAACGAGTTCTGCGACTGGTATCTGGAGCTCGCCAAGCCGGACATGGCCTCGGAAGACGCCGCCGTGCGGAGCCGCGCCCGCTATGTGCTCTGGCTTGTGCTGCGCGAGACGCTGCTCCTGCTCCATCCCATCATGCCGTTTGTGACCGCGGAAATCTGGCGGGCGCTCCCCGTGCCGCCGGGCGAGGGACCCACGGACATCGCCCTGGAAGCCTACCCGCCGGCGCGGCCGGAATGCGTGCGCCCGGACGAGGCCAGGGCCATGGAATTCGTGCAGGGCGTCATTGTGGCCGTGCGCACCATCAAGGCCGAACTCGGCATCAGCCCCACGCGCAGGGTGCGGCTCCTGCTCCATCCCGTGGACGAAGCGCAATGCGCTCTGCTGGAACGCAACCGCGTGTGCATCGAGACGCTGGCCCGGCTGGAGACGCTCACCATTGACGCGGGCGTGCCCGCGCCCACGGCGGCGGCCTCGGCCGTGACCGGGGGCTGCCAGGTCATCGTGCCCCTGGCCGGGGCCGTGGACCTGGCCGATGAACTGGCCCGGCTGGACAAGGAACTGGCAAAGCTGGAAAAGGACATGACGGACGTGAACCGCAAGCTGCACAATGAAAGCTTTGTGAGCCGCGCCCCGGCGGAAGTGGTGGCGCGCGAGCGCGCGCGGGCCGCAACGCTCACGGACGCCAGGGACAAGCTGGCCACCCGGCGCGCGCTTTTTGCCGAGGCCCTGACGGAAGACCGGCGGGCATGACGATGGTGGTTCCGGCCCGTTTCCGGCGCTTTTCGCGCCGCGCCGGGCAAATGTCCGGCGGGAGGGTTCTTCCATAGGATATGGGGGGACATCTGCACAAACTCCAAGCCCAAGGAGGACTCAATGGCTGAAAAGATTCTCATCATCGGCGGGGTGGCCCTGGGCCCCAAGGCGGCCTGTCGCTGCAAGCGCCTTGCGCCGGATGCCGAAGTGACCCTTGTGGATGAAAATACCTTTATTTCCTACGGCGGCTGCGGCATTCCCTACTACGTCTCCGCCGAGGTGCAGAACCTTGACGACCTGCGCTCCACCAATGCGGGCACCATCCGTGACCCGGAATTTTTCCGCGACCTCAAGGGCGTCAACGTCATCACGCGCACCAGGGCCATTTCCATTGACCGCAAGCTCAAGACCGTTCTGGTGGAAAAGCTGGACGAAGGCCGCCAGGAAGTGCTGCCCTACGACAAGCTCGTCATCGCCACGGGCGCCAGCCCGCGCATGCCCGCCGTGGAAGGGGCGGATCTTGGGCATGTGCTCTCGCTGACGCGCCTGGAGGCCGCCCGCGCCATCCGCGAGGCGTGCGAGGCGCGCAAGGTCAATGAGGCCGTCATCGTGGGCGGCGGCTTCATCGGCCTGGAGGCCGCCGTGGCCCTGGCCGACATGTGGGGCGTCAAGGTGAGCGTGGTGGAGATGATGGACCAGATCCTCCCCGGCGCGCTCTCCCAGACCCTGGCCCTCATGGCCGAGCATGAATGCGCCGCCAACAACGTGGCGGTCTACACGTCCGAAAAGGTCGTCCGCCTGGAAGGCGAAAACGGGCTGGTGACCAAAGTCGTCACGGACAAGCGCGAACTCCCGGCCCAGCTCGTCATCTTTGCCGCGGGCTTCATCCCCAACAGCAAGCTTGCGAAGGATGCGGGCCTTGAGGTGGCGCCCTTTGGCGGCATTCTGGTGGATGACCACCTGCGTACCTCTGACCCGCGCATCTATGCCGGCGGCGACTGCGTCTCGGTGACCAATATCCTCACCGGCAAGCCCGGCTATATCCCCATGGGCAGCGAAGCCAACCGCCAGGGCCGGGTCATCGGCTCCAACCTGGCCGGCGTGGAGGCGACCTTCCCCGGCTATGTGGGCACCTGGGCGGTCAAGCTCTTCGGCATGTCCTTCTGCGGCACGGGCTTCACGGCCGCCAGGGCGCGGGCCGCGGGCTTTGACGCCGTGGGCGTGGCCATCGAGCAGCTCGACCGGGCCCACTTCTACCCGGAAAAGAAGATGATGAGCCTGGAGATCGTGGTGGAGAAGGGCACGCGCCGCGTTCTCGGCCTCCAGGGCGCCTGCGTGGACGGCGACGCGCTCAAGGCCCGCATCGACGCCGTGGCGGGCGTGCTCCAGTATGCGAAGCCCACGCTGGAAGACATCTCCAACCTTGAGGTGGCCTACGCGCCGCCCTTCGCCTCGGCCATGGACGCGGTCAATACCGTGGCCAACGTGGCGGACAACGTGCTCTCCGGCCGTTTCCGCCCC
Source organism: uncultured Desulfovibrio sp. (assembly GCA_964576895.1). GTDB lineage: Bacteria > Desulfobacterota > Desulfovibrionia > Desulfovibrionales > Desulfovibrionaceae > Desulfovibrio. The sequence continues at coordinate 13,647 of CAZNXQ010000001.1, read as the reverse complement.
GTGACGGGCGACGAGTTCATGGAACTCTGGAAGCACCGCAAGGAGAACAACATCTTCTTCATGGACACGCGGCCCGCCAAGGCCGGCAAGGCCATTCAGGACCGGGAGCCGGACTGGCACTCCATCCCGCTGGAAGAGGTCAAGGCCCGCATGGGCGAGATCCCGCGCGACCGGCCGGTGGCGCTGATCTGCAATTCCGGCCTGCGCGCCTATGAGAGCCTGCTCATCCTTGCCAATAACGGCATCACCGATACGGTGAATTCCATGGGCGGCATGCAGGCCGTGACCAAGATGGGCCTCAAGCCCTAAGCCCGCAAGCCCCGCATCTACCTGACTGAAATGCCCCGTCCGGGACGCCGCAAGGCGTCCCTGGCGGGGCGTTTTTCGCCCTTTCCGCATTGCTGTTGCGGAGTCCATCACGCCGGACTCAGCTGGCGGCGGTCTGTCCCCGGCGTTTCGCATAGGCAAGGCCCCAGGCACGCATGGCTTCGATGACAGGGCTGAGGGAGCGCCCCTCGTCGCTGAGGGCATATTCCACCCTGGGGGGGACCTCCGGAAAGACCGTTCGGGTCAGCAGGCCGTCCCGCTCCATGGCCCGGAGATTTTCGGTGAGTACCTTCTGGCTGATGCCGGCAAGGCTTCTGTGCAGCTCGCCGAAGCGGCGTGGGCCTTCCAGCAGATCCCGCATGATGAGGAGTTTCCACTTGCTGCCGATCATGGACACGGTGAGCGCCACGGGGCATTCCGCAAGCTCGTTGCGCGCCGGCATGACGTCCTCCTTCTGAAATCGTCCGTACCGCCGGGCTCCAGCATAGCATGGGCCGGAAGCGCGGGAAAGGGATGCTTACCCGCAGGTGCGCAACCGGAGGAAAAGGTGCCTGCTTCCCTTTTTTCCGCCAGAAGAGCTATGCTGTGCCATTCTGTCCCGGAGACAGGGATTTTTTACAGGGAGCGGGTTCCATGACAGTGCGGAAACTCATGTGTGCGCTGCTCGGCATGCTGGCCGTGGGGTGCATGGTCTGGAACAGCGTTGCCGGGGAGGGTTCCGGTATGGAACGGAACGCATTGGGAAACGGCGAGGTGTGGGTGTATGAGCTCAATGGCGCGCGGCTGCATGCCTGGCAGACCGGCGATGCCATGGCCGACGCCTGCTTTGTGCTGGAAACGCCGACGGGCCTGGTGGGCATCGAGTCCCCGCCGTTCCGGGCGGACGTCGCCATCTGGAAAGACTATGTGGCCGCTCTGGGCAAACCGTTGACGGATGTGCTGCTGGATGCCCATCCGGCGGGGGGCCGCTGGTTCGGCGCCGCCCGGAGCCATGCCACCGCGGGCGCGAAACAGGCCATTGAACGCGGCGCCACCGGCGCCCTGACGCGCTCGCTGGGCACGACGTTCGGGGAAGCTTTTGACACCGATATTCCGGCCATTGACGCCATCCTTCAGCCCGGAGTCAACAGCATTGGCGGCATCGCCTTTGAGATCATCGACGCCGGCGACGGCTATGACGTGGCGGTGCCCGAAGCGGGCATCTACTATACGCACATGCTGGGCGCGGACAGCCATTCGCTCTTTGCGGACGCCGGGCAGATGGACGCTTATCTGAAGCGGCTGGAAGCCCTTGCCGCCAAAGGCTGGCCGCTCATCCTTTCCAGCCACCATGCGCCGGAAACGCAGGCCGACGTGGCCGCAAAAATCGCCTATGTGCGGCGGGTGCGGGAGCTTGTGCGCCAGAGCGCCGGAAAGGAGGACTTCATGGCCCGCGTGGAACAGGAATATCCCGGCCTCAGGGGCCACAACTATCTGGAAATGACCGCCGGAAACCTCTTCCGGTAGCCGGGGGCCGCACCTGCCCCGGCGCGCCATGACCGGCAGGGACGAAAAAACGCGGCTCTCCGCAGGGAGAGCCGCGCTTTTCGTCCAGTTAAGAGCCATCTGCCGAGTCATGTTTTTGCCGGTGCCGGAGGCTCTTCCTGTTTTCCCGTCATCGCTCAGGAACTTTGTTCTTTCTTCGGGTGTGAGCATTGCCCGCCTCCTCCACCATTGCATCCACAAGTTCGCCAGGACGCACATTGAGCGCCATGGCAAGCACGATGAGCATATCCAGGTTCGGCACACTTCGGCCACCTTCAAGTGCGGAAATGAATCCCTTGCTGACGCCAATGCTATCGGCAAGCTGCTGCTGCGAAAATCCGGCCAGTGCCCGATAGCGTTTGATGACGGCGGGCATGTGCCGCTTTGCGATGCGCTCATCATTCTCCATGTCCCTGTCATAACGCTTGCCAATTTGGCATCGAGTAGTTATAGCTACTCGAAAGCCATAATAGAAAAGCGAGTAGAGATAAAAACCTCTGGAGGCGTCATGTCGTTTTGGGATTGGCTGACCGGCGGTAATGCGAAAGTGGCTGCCCATGAACTCGTGCAGCTCCATAAGAAATGTGGTGGGGATTATGCAAATGTTATGACGTTGGCGATGACAGCCCTCATCGCATCGACATCAAAAGGTACGATAAAACGTAAGGATGTAATTATTTTGGATTGTGTATTTTCAAGGCTTATTAGAAATTATGTTGATCTTGCTGTTCTGCTTCTGTACTCGAACGCAGCACCTGATTCACAAAATTATGATGATACATACACGGAATTTTCTGGTAAAATTCGCTCTTTTCTTTTTGAATATGGGATTCCAAAAGCATTTATTGATGATGATAATCGAAAATATACAGATAGTATTGTCGAAAAAATACGAAAAGAACTTGGAATAGATGATCTATTTCAAGATTCATAAATCTGAAATATTTTCAATTGTAGAATGATGGAGGAGCAGGATGAAGAAAGGATGGATGACTATAGTTGTTCTTTGCTTTTTCATGACAGGCTGCTCAGTAGGCATGGCCATGAGTGGGAAAAAGGAGCCCCAGCTTGGGGCAGTTCGCACTGGCGCAACACGGGGCGAAGTGGAATTGCAACTGGGACATCCTGTTGAAGCGCACGAAGAAAACGGGCGTCGGGTGGACATTTATGAATATGAAATCGGCAATGAACCCTCGGCGGGGCGCGCCATCGGGCATGGCGTGATGGATGTCCTGACGCTCGGACTCTGGGAAGTGGCGGGAACGCCCATCGAAGGGGCTCAGGGAGAAAAAAAGCGGCTTGCCATTACCTATGATGAACATGACATCGTGACGCATGTGGGGTCTGTTGCGCCCCCACGCAAGAAACAGCAGCCCCAAACAGGGGAGAGCGGCGCGGGCTCCGGCGCTTCCCTGTAAGGCTGGCGTGCCCATTGCGCTACGGGAATGATGTCGAGAAACCAGAGCGGCGGCTCCCATGCGGGAACCGCCGCTCTTTTGTCATTGTTCGTCTATTTACCGAGCGAACGCGCCCTTACTTGCCCAGCACCCTGAGCGTGGCCTCGGCGATCTCCAGTTCCTCGTCCGTGGGGATGACGAGCACGCGGATGCGGCTGTCGGGCGTGGAGATGGTGCGGGCGCCGGGCTTGCGGGTGTCGTTTTCCTTGTGGTCGAGCCTGATGCCCAGGCCTTCCAGGCCCTCGCACACGGCGGCGCGCACAATGGGGTCATTCTCGCCGATGCCGGCCGTGAACACGATGGCATCCGGCTTGCCGTCCAGCAGGAAGATATAGGCGCCGAGCGTCTTGCGGATGCTGCGCACGAGCATCTGCAGGGCCAGGGCCGCGCGCTTGTTGCCCTTTTCGACCTCGGCATGGACATCGCGCATGTCCGTAAAGCCGCAGATGCCGAGCAGGCCGGACTTCTTGTTCATGACCGTGTCCACTTCGGCCGGGGAGTAGCCCTTCTTTTCCTGAAGGAAGGGCACGATGGCCGGGTCGATGCTGCCGCAGCGCGTGCCCATGATGAGCCCCTCAAGCGGGGTGAGGCCCATGCTCGTGTCGTAGCATTTGCCGTTTTTCACGCAGCTCATGGACGAGCCATTGCCCAGGTGCATGGTGACGGAATTGAGCTCGTTCTGGGGCTTACCGAGGTATTCCGCCGTCTTGCGGGCAATGTACTTGTGCGAGGTGCCGTGGAAGCCATAGCGGCGGATCTTGAGCTCCTCATACAGCTCATAGGGCAGGGCGTACATGAAGGCATCCGGCGGCATGCCCATGCCGAAGGCGGTGTCGAACACGGCCACGTTGGGCACGCCGGGAAAGAGCTTTTCCGCCACCTCGATGCCCATGAGATTGGCCGGATTGTGCAGGGGGCCAAGCAGGAAGCACTCCTTGATGACATCCTTGACGTGCTGGTCAACGAGCACCGGCTCGGTGATGGACTCGCCGCCATGGAGGACGCGGTGGCCGATGGCGAAAATCTCGCCCTTGTCCTTGATGACGCCGTCCACCGGATCGGTGAGCAGGGCGATGACCAGCTCCATGGCTTCCACATGCGTGGGAAAGTCCTCGTCACGCACGATCTTTTTCTCGCGCTCGGTGCCGGGGGCGATCTTGTGCGTCAGGCGGCCGTTCTGCTGGCCGATGCGCTCGGCAATGCCGGAGCAGAGCACGGTCTTGGTGTCCATTTCCAGAAGCTGGTACTTGCACGAGGAAGAGCCAGCGTTGATGACCAGAACTTTCATCCCTCACTCCCTTTGACGTGTCCGCGCAAGGCGCGGCGTCGGCCGGCAGATGCCGGCCGGCGCATGGTTTTGCACAGTTGTCTATTTCCCGGCGTTTTTTTCCGCCGCCGCCTGGACGGCGGTAATGGCCACGGTGTTCACGATGTCCGGCACGGTGCAGCCGCGCGAGAGGTCGTTGACCGGCTTGTTCAGCCCCTGGAGCACCGGGCCGATGGCAATGGCCTGGGCCGCGCGCTGGACCGCCTTGTAGGTATTGTTGCCGGTGTTCAGGTCCGGGAAGATGAAGACCGTGGCGCGGCCTGCCACCTGGCTGTCCGGCATCTTGGTCCTGGCAACGATGGGGTCGATGGCCGCGTCATACTGGAGCGGGCCTTCCAGGGCCAGATCCGGGGCCATTTCCTTGGCGATCTTTGTGGCTTCCACCACCACGTCCACATCCGCGCCCTTGCCGGAGGTGCCCGTGGAGTAGGAGAGCATGGCCACGCGCGGCTCAATGCCGAAAACCTTGGCCGTATGCGCCGAGGCGATGGCGATTTCCGCCAGCTGCTGGGCCGTGGGGTTGGGGTTCACCGCGCAGTCGCCAAAGGCGAGGACGCGGTCCTTGAGGCACATGAGAAAGACCGACGAGACGACGCTGAAGCCGGGCCGCGTCTTGATGAACTCAAAGGCCGGGCGGATGGTGTGCGCGGTGGTGTTCACCGCGCCGGAAACCATGCCGTCCGCGTCGTCGAGCTTGACCATCATGGTGGCGAAGTAGGTGGCGTCGCTCATGACGTCGCGCGCGTGTTCGGGCGTGATGCCCTTGGCCTTGCGCAGTTCGTAGTAGGTCTCGGCGTACTTGTCGAAGTCCGGGGACTTGACCGGGTCGATGAGCCGGGCCCCGTCGATCTCCAGACCGAGCGAGCGGGCGCTGGCCTTCATGGCGTCGATGTCGCCCAGAAGGGTGATGTCGGCCACCTCGCGGCGCAGGAGGATATCCGTGGCGCGGAGGATGCGCTCTTCCGTGCCCTCGGCGAGCACGATGCGCATCTTGTCGCTCTTGGCGCGCTCGATGAGCTCGAATTCGAACATCATGGGCGTCATGCGGCCGCTGCGCTGGCCGCAGAGCAGGCGGTTGGCGATCTCCTTGCCGTTGACATGGTGCTCATAGAGGCCAAGCACGGTATTGATCTTGCGCGTGTCGCCCGGCTCAATGAGGCCGTAGATCTCCTGCAGGGCCGTGATGGTCCTGTAGGTATGCGCTTTGGTGAGCAGGATGGGCAGCGGCGCGCCGCTCCAGCCCTCAATGAGCGTGCGCACGGAGGCCGGAGGCTCCAGCCCGCCGGTCAGCAGAACGCCCGCGATGTCCGGCGTGGAGGAGGACAGGCGCGAGGCGATGGCCGCCAGCAGGATGTCCGTGCGGTCGCCGGGGGTGATGATGAGCTGGTCTTTCGCGATATAGTTGAGGAAATTGTCGATGTGCATGGCCGCCACCAGGTAGTCGCCCACCAGGGTGTCCATGCGGTTTTCGCCGAAGAGGACCTCCGCGTCCAGGCCCTTTTTCACGTCGTTCATGGTGGCGCGGCCCAGGGCCGGATCGTTGGGCACGGCGTAGACCAGGGCGGGCTTGCCGTCCTTGCCCAGGCTCTGGCGCAGCTCGTCCAGGTCGGTCTGGGAAAGATCGGCGCGGTTGACGATGGTGGCGATGATGTCGATGGCGTACGGTTCCAGCGATTCGAGGGTCAGGCGCAGGGAGTCGTTGATGTCCTTGGCCGCCACATTGTCGCCGCTGGTGACGAGCATGACCGGGGCGCCGAGATTGGCCGCGATCTCGGCATTGAGCTCAAATTCAAAAATCGGGTCCTTGCCGAGAAAGTCCGTGCCGATGCACAGGACAAAGTCGTGGAGCTCAAGGATCTTCTTGAATTTCTGGATGATGTTTTCCAGAAGCAGGTTGCGCGAGCCCTGATTGATGATGTCCCGCGCCTCGGCCTGGGTATAGGCGAAGGTATCGGCATAGTCCATGTCCAGCTTGAAGTGCTGGAGCATGAGGTTGATGTCCGGGTCGCGGTCGTCCAGTTGCGGCTCGTTGATGATGGGGCGGAAGATAGCCACATTGCGCATGGTGCGCGTGAGCATCTGCATGGCGCCAAGGGCGATGGCGCTCTTGCCCGTGGTGGGACCGGTGGCGGTGACGTAAAGGGCGTTGTGTTTCATGGAACCTCCTTGCGGACGGGGCGCGCATGGCCCGGAGGGCCCTGAAGCGCATGCCGCCCGGCGGTGGCTGACCCGCCAGAGTTCGTCCCTGCCGGGCACAAAAGGCGCGAAAACCAGTGGCGCGGCGGCGCGCTCCGCCCTGGCCCCGGTTTTCGGAATCGCTCGCGGCCCGGAAGGCGCGGCCCGCGGCCGCGCCTTCCGGGCATGCCCCGTCCGGGCGCATGGCGTCCGGACGGGGGTTGTCTCTACGCTTCTTCCTTGCCGGGGTATGTGCCGGGGAAGGGCAGATCCGCAAGCTGCCTGTACAGGGCATAGCGCTGGGCATAGGCCTCGGCCAGGTCCTGCTTGAGCACCTTGGAGACTTCAGGCTGGGTCTTGTCCAGCGAGGCGTAGCGGTTCTCGCCTTCCAGGAAGGCCGTGAAGTCGCCGCTGGGCGCCTTGCTGTCCAGCTGGAAGGGATTCTTCTTTTCCAGCGCCAGTTCGGGATTGTAGCGATAGAGCGGCCAGTAGCCGATCTGGACGGCCGTCTTGGCTTCCATCATGCTCATGCCCATGCCCTTCTTGAGGCCCTGGTTGATGCAGGGGGCATAGGCGATGATCAGCGAGGGGCCCTTGTAGGCCTCGGCCTCGCGGAAGGCCTTGAGGGTCTGCTGCATGTCCGCGCCCATGGCGATGGAGGCCACATAGACGTAGCCGTAGGTCATGGCCATGCGGCCCAGATCTTTCTTGCCGGTGCGCTTGCCCGACGCGGCGAACTGCGCCACCGCGCCCAGCGGCGTGGCCTTGGAGGACTGGCCGCCGGTGTTGGAGTAGACCTCGGTATCCATGAGCAGGACGTTGATGTCCGCGCCGCTGGCGAGCACATGGTCCAGGCCGCCGTAGCCGATGTCATAGCCCCAGCCGTCGCCGCCGAAGATCCAGACGCTCTTCTTGGTGTAGAGGTCGTCCATGTCCCAGAGGTCGGCGGCCAGCGGGCTCTCGAAGCCGTCAAGATGGGCGATGATCTGCTCGCCGTACTTGCGGGAGCCTTCGGCGTCTTCCTTGTTGTCCAGCCAGCCCTGGAGGGCCTCCTTCAGTTCGGGCGTGGCCGCCTCGTCCTTGAGGGCCTGCCCCACGAGGGTGGCAAGGCGGTTGCGGCGCGCGTGGTAGGCCTCCTCGATGCCGTAGCCGTATTCGGCCGCGTCTTCAAAGAGGGAGTTGCCCCAGGCCGGGCCGAAGCCGTCCTTGCGGTTGGCGCAGTACGGCGTGGTGGGCGAGGAGGCGCCCCAGATGGAGGAGCAGCCCGTGGCGTTGGCGATGAGCATGCGCTCGCCGAAGAGCTGGGTCAGCACCTTGACATACGGGGTCTCGCCGCAGCCGCCGCAGGCACCGGAGAACTCGTGCAGGGGCTGCTGGAGCTGCGAACCCTTGACCGTGTCGCGCGGCATGATGTCGTCCTTGAGGGAGACATGCTCCTCGGCAAAGGCCAAGTTGGCCTTTTCCACGGCCAGGCGGTCTTCCAGCGGCACCATGACGAGCGCCTTTTCCTTGGCCGGGCAGACATTGGCGCAGGAGCCGCAGCCCAGGCAGTCCTCAGGATAGACCTGGATGCGCAGCTTGAGGCCCTTGAGATCCTTGCCGATGGCGTCCTTGGTCAGGAAGCCTTCGGGCGCGCCCGCCAGCTCCTCCTCGGTGGCGAGCACGGGGCGGATGGCCGCGTGCGGGCAGACAAAGGAGCACTGGAAGCACTGGATGCAGTTGCCCACCTGCCATTCGGGGATCTTGATGGCAACGCCGCGCTTTTCGCAGGCCGCCGTGCCCACGGGCATGAAGCCGGCCGGGTCCATGTCGGACACGGGCAGCTTGTCGCCCTGCTGGGCCAGGATGGGCCGCACGATCTCGCGGATGTACTCGTCGTCGCAGCAGTGGGTGACCACCGCGCCTTCGGTGGTGTCGGCCCAGGAGGCGGGGTACTTGATTTCCTCCAGAGCGGGGGCGGCCTTTTCCACGGCGGCAATGTTCATGTTGACGACCTTGTCGCCCTTGAGGCCGTAGGTCTTCTTGATGGAGGCCTTGAGGAAGTCCACGGCCTGCTCGAAGGGAATGACGTTGGCGAGCTTGAAGAAGGCCGTCTGCATGATCATGTTGATCCTGCCGCCAAGGCCCACTTCCTGCGCCAGCTTGACCGCGTCGATATTGTAGAACTTGAGCTTCTTGCGGGCGATCTTGCGCTTCATGGCCGCGGGCAGGTGCTTTTCCATGTCGGCCAGGGACCAGTTGGAGTTGAGCACGAAGGTGCCGCCTTCCTTGATGCCCTCCAGGATGTCGTACATGGTCACATAGGCGGCCTTGTGACAGGCGATGTAGTCGGCCTGGGTGATCAGGTAGGAAGAGGTGATGGGCTGCTTGCCGAAGCGCAGGTGCGAAACCGTGAAGCCGCCGGACTTCTTGGAGTCATAGGCGAAGTAGGCCTGGGCGTACATGTCGGTATTGTCGCCGATGATCTTGACGGCCTGCTTGTTGGCGCCCACGGTGCCGTCCGCGCCGAGGCCGAAGAACTTGCACTGCACGGTGCCGGCGGGCACGGTGTCGATCTCCTCTTCCACATCAAGCGAAAGATGGGTCACGTCGTCAGTGATGCCCACGGTGAAGTGGTTCTTGGGCTGCAGGGACTTCATGTTGTCGAACACGGCCTTGGCCATGCCGGGGGTGAAGTCCTTGGAGCCGAGGCCGTAGCGGCCGCCCACGATGGTCGGGGCCTCGCCCTTTTCGAGGAAGGCCGTGCAGACATCCTGATAGAGCGGTTCGCCCAGGCTGCCGCGTTCCTTGGTGCGGTCCAGCACGGTGAGGCAGGTGACGCTGGCCGGGATGGCGCGCAGCAGATGCTCGGTGGAGAAGGGCCGGAACAGGCGCACCTTCACAAGGCCCGTGCGCTCGCCCAGTTTTTCGTTGAGGTAGTTGACCGTCTCCTCAATGACCTCGCAGGACGAGCCCATGCTGATGATGACGCGGTCGGCCTCCGGATGGCCCACATAGTCGAAGAGATGGTATTTGCGTCCGGTGATGGACTCCACCTTCTTCATGTTCTCGGCCACGATGCCGGGCACGGCCTCATAATAGAGGTTGGAGGCCTCGCAGTTCTGGAAGTAGATGTCCGGGTTCTGGGCGGTGCCGCGAATGTGCGGATGCTCCGGGTTCATGGCCGTGGCGCGGAATTCCGCCACCTTGTCCCAGTTCACCAGGCCCTTGATGTCCTTGTAGTCGATGACCTCGATCTTCTGCACTTCATGCGAGGTGCGGAAGCCGTCAAAGAAGTGGCAGAAGGGCAGGCTCGCGTCAATGGCCGACAGGTGGGCCACCAGGGCGAGGTCCATGCACTCCTGCACCGAGGCGGAGCACAGGAAGTTGAAGCCGGTCTGGCGGCAGGCCATGACGTCCTGATGGTCGCCGAAAATGGAGAGCGCGTGGCTCGCCAGGGCGCGCGCCGACACATGGAAGACGCCGGGCAGAAGCTCGCCGGCGATCTTGTACATGTTCGGGATCATGAGCAGAAGGCCCTGCGAGGCCGTATAGGTGGAGGTCAGGCTGCCGCCGGAGAGCATGCCGTGCACGGCGCCCGCGGCGCCCGCTTCGGACTGCATCTCCCGCACCGTGACCTTCTCGCCAAGGACGTTGGTCTGGCCGTGGGCGGCCAGTTCGTCCATGACCTCGCCCATGACCGAGGAAGGCGTGATGGGATAGATGGCCGCCGTTTCCGACAGCGCATAGGCAATATGCGCGGTGGCGTTATTGCCGTCCATGGTTTTCATTTTCGCCATCTCATTCCTCCTTGGCGCGCATGGCGCGCTCTGGTTTTCCGAATCCTTCCCCGTGGCTCCACTGTGGAGCGCACCGCGTTGTTCCTGCGGGGCTGCTTTCCTGCGGGCCCGCGCGTCTGAACGCGGACTCCGGCAGGGGCCGCGTTTTCCGCGCCGGGCGCGCGCTCCGGTGATGCTCACGACTTTGCGAAAGCATAGCCCATTTGCCCGCCATCGTCCAGCGCGGCAGGCCGGGCGGGGCTTTGGCCGGGCAACGGGGTGTGCATAGCACAATATTGATTGATTGAACAGTCAAAATTGCAGGGCGGCTGTGCCTACCGGCACCCGCTCTGCCGCCCGGCGCCGTCGGCCGCGGCATAGCGCCGCTGGAACCAGAGCAGCAGCCCCGCGCAGGCAAGGGCCATGGGAATGCCCAGCAGCGCCGGGGACGCGAGACCAAGGCCATGGCGGATGGCAAGGCCGCCCAGAAAGGCGGAGCAGGCGTTGGACATGTTGAAGGCGATCTGGATGCCCGCGCCGCCCAGGATCTCGCCGCCTCTGGAATAGCGCACGATGAGATACTGCATGGGGCCGCCCAGGCCGAACAGGGCCGCCGCGCCCAGAAAGACCAGCGGCACGGCCACGACGGCGTGCGCGCCGAGGCTGTAGATGCCCAGCAGGATGGGCACGATGGCAAGGGCCGTCCAGGCCGAAACCAGCGCCGGGCGAAAGCGGTCGGCCAGCCGGCCGCAGAGAAGGCCGCCGCAGAACATGCCGAGCCCCGCCAGCGTCATGATCCATTTCATCTGCGGCGCGGGGATGCGCGTGATCTCCAGCAGCATGGGTTCCATATAGCTGTACCAGCAGTAGACGCTGCCCTGGCCGAGAAAGGTGGCGAAAAAGATGAGCCAGGGCGCGGGACCTTTCAAAAAGTGGAATTGGCGCCGGATGCTTTGCTTCTTCGGCGCGGGGAGCGCGGGCACGCAGCAGAGGATCCCCGCGAAGGCGATGCCGCCCCAGAGGGCCGCCAGCAGGAAGGTGAGCCGCCAGCTGATGCGGTAGGTGAGCCAGGTGACGGCGGGCACGCCAAGCACATTGGCGACTGTCATGCCCGCCACCATGATAGCCACCGCCGTCGCCCTGCGGCCGGGCTCGACCAGGCCCACGGCCACAATGGCGGCCACGCCGAAATAGGCGCCATGCGGCAGCCCGGAGAGAAAGCGCGCGCAGAGCAGCCCGGCATAGCCTCCGGAAAGGGCGGCAAGCCCGTTGCCCAGGACGATGAGGCAGCACAGGCCGAGGAGGATGCGCGTGAGCGGATACTTGCGGAAAAAGAGGGGGAGCGGCGCGCCCACGCTCACGCCCAGGGCATAGGCGGAAATGAAGTCCCCGGCCTGCGGAATGGTGACATGGAGGTCATGGGCAAGCGTGGAGAGAATGCCCATCATGGAAAATTCCGCGATGCCCAGGGCAAAGGTGCCGCAGGCCAGTGCCAGAAGTCCCTTGCTGATCATGCCGGGGCGTCTCCCCGCCGCGCCGTCGGCTCCGGTCCGGCACGCGGACTAGTTCACGGCGCTTGCGGGCGCCATCATGGCCGCGTAGTGCTGCTTCATGCGCCGCACCTTGGCCACATAGGAGCGCGTTTCGCGGACAGGCAGGCGCCGTGTGAGGTCGTCATAGAGTTCATCGGAGGTCAGGGTGTTGATGCGCGCCACGGCCTCCTCGTTGGTGGGCCCATAGAGGCGCAGGAAGCGGTTGGGCCCCATGTTGTAGGCCGCCACGGCGCAGTATTCGCGCGCCAGCGGATCGGCCACGTCCTGAAAATAGCGGTTGAGAAGAATGTGGAGATAGGCCGTGCCGTAGCGGATATTGATTTCGGGCACCCGCAGGTCGTCAAAGCCCACATCGCCACGGCGTCCGTAGAGGAAGCGGTGCACCTCGCCGCTGGCCGTGCTGGGCAGAAGCTGCATGAGCCCCATGGCCGACTTGTCGCTGACGAGGGTGGGCGAAAAATCGCTTTCGCTGTGGATGATGGCGTAGACGAGCGCTTCGCTGAGATCGTAGCGGCGCGCAAAGCTTTCCACCAGGGCCTGATAGCGGCGGGCCTTGGCCGCCGCGTCGCCGGCGGCGAAAGCGCGGGGCGGCACCGGCGCGGGCGCGCCATCGGCATGGCGGGCGGCGTCCGAACCGTCATTTTCGCGCGGGGCTTCCTGGGGCAGGGGACGGTAGGCGGCCATGAGCATGCCCACATCCTGCCAGCGCAGGGGTCGGCCTTCCATGTCAAGGGCATCGCTGGCGCGGAAGGGCTCCACAGCCAGGAGAGACGGCGTGGAGGCGCCATCCAGCGCCACCAGCGGCGCGAGCCCGGTGCCGTCGGGCGCATCGGCGGCCCCTGCGACGGCCGGGCGCGGCCCCTCAAAGCCGAACAGCGGCGCGGCCGCGCTCATGCTGAGGCGGATGCCGTCCGGCTCGAAGCTGACGAATTCGCCTTCGCGCCGCAGATCCAGCAGCTCGCGCACGGCACGCGCCGCCGCAAGGGTGGGCGCGCCCGCGGTGGCGGGGGTGTCCGTGGCGCTCATATCCGCCGGAGGGTCGGCCCGCAGGGCGCGCGCGGGGCGCCGGATGGCCCAGACGCGGTCGCCGTCGCCGTTCTGGAGGATGGGCTCAGGCAGATCCGCCGCTTCCAGGCTGACCACATGGGCGCTGGCCCGGCGCCGGATCTCGATGCCCTCACCCCGTGGCGCGAAACCCGCGAGCAGTCCGAGGAGCAGGGCGCTCCCCGCGCCCGCGAGGCAGAGCGAACAGAGGACAAGGGTCTTGCGGCATGGCATGGCATATTCCTTAGCACAGATTGCGCTGAAACGTCACCGCCGGAAATCACGGTTCCCGGCTTGCTGTACCGGCTGCGCCCAGTGCCAAGCAAATTTCTTGCCACCATGAAAAAGCTCTGTGATGGCAGTGGGTTGGCATTTGCGATTTCCGCCGCTGTCCGGGTGGTCAAAAAATGGACGCCGTGTCTTTTTCCCCGTCGGGCGCCCCTGTGCGGCGGCAAAAAGGCATGGCATGTAACGGGGGGAAC